>JBILHF010000047.1:0-12459 GCA_044350605.1 Opitutales bacterium | reverse complement strand
GGTGCTGGGGAACTCGCGCATGTCGGCCGTCTGCGCAAAGGCGTTGGAGAATAACTCATGGATGTCGGCTTCGCCGTCGCCGTTGGCGTCGCGGAGGCGCCAGACGCCGTTGCGGTCGAAGACGAAGATCTCGTCGTCGCGGAGCGCGCAGGTCATCGGCTCGTGCAGGCCGGACGCGAATCGGCGCCAGGTCACCTCGGCGGAGCCGAGCTTGAGCCCGCGGCCCAGCCAGACATCGCCGTCGAGGGTCACCACGACCGCCGTGCCGTCCTTGCGAAATTGGATATCACCGGCGCGCACGGCGCGTTTCCAAGGATTTTCGACCGGTAGGGCGACGTGGTCGACGACGTAGGCGTCTTTCGCGGCGCTGAGTTCGACCTTGGTCTTCACCTCCTTGCTCCAACGGGTCGCCGAGGGGCCGGAGGGGATGGCGATGGCCGGTACGGCGGGCGCGGCGTGTTCATCGCAGAGCGTCACGCAGAGGGCCGCCGGCGAAGCATTGGCTGGGACTTTGATAACGTGGAAGTCATCGTCGGAGACAAGTTCGGCGGGTCCGCTCACGGTCACGCCAGTCTCGAGTTCCTGCGAAGGGCCTTGGCTACGGGTGCCGACCACGAGCAGGAGGTCCTTGGTGTGTGCGGAGACGGAGAGGTGGCGTTCGATCACGACATGTCCGTCGCGCTCGGAGGCCTTCCAGAGTTCGCGCACGGTGGCATCGGCGACGCGATAGGTCAGGACGACGTCCTGGCCGACGAGTTCGACGGACTGGAAGCGACCGAGGGCTTCCGGGAGCGGACCGCGGCCCACTTCTTTGGGCGATGGTGCCGGCGTGCGCGGATCGGTCAGGTCGACTTTCGTCCCGGTCTGCCAGCCAGGGATGATCGCATGACCCAGCCAGAGCTTGCCCTCCGGTTGCGGGGCGGGGAACTGACCGCCGAGCGTCTTGCGGCTCGGGTCGTGATAGGAGCCCGGGGCGAGGGCTTTGTCGCTGACGCCCTGGCCGCGCCAGACCGCGGAGACCCGAAGCAGGTCGGTGTCGAAGCAGGCCCAGGTATCGTGAGGCAGCTTGATGATCAGCCCTCGGGGCGTGAGGTTGTCTTTCCCGCTGCCTTCGCGACGGGCGTCGAGAATCGAGGAGAAGAACGGGAAATCGGGTTCGACCCAGGTGCCCCAAGGTTGCGCGGCGTAGGTCTTCGTCTTGCGGCCTTCCCGCGTCGCGGGCTTCTGCCCCGGCTCCGCCGCAAGGCAGGTCAGCGCTCCGCAAAGCAGGGCAAGGACAAGACGATCTGGACGCATGGCGAGGGGGTTAAGGGGCTATGGTGCGGGTCGGGCAATTGCCCGGAAGGAATGTCCATCATCCACCCTTCATCGTCTATCCTTAATGTTTTATCACAGCCCCTGCAGCCAGCGGAGGAAGCTGCCTTCTTCCGAAGCCAGGATCGACAGCAGGTCGCTCCGTTCGTCGGTCCAATACATGATGCGGGCGGGGAATTCGACGGTCTCCTTGGTCACGTCCCGGATCAGCGGTTGCTGTAGCAGGACCTGGTTGCGGGTCATGATGATCCAGTCCGAGCCATAGAATCCGGCGTCCTCGTAAGCCGTGTCGTTGTCGTCGATCGTGATGGCCGGGAAGCCGATCTTATCGGCGATCCGGTAGACCACCGGGTGGAGGTCGAGGTAGCGGTTCGAGACGTGGACGACGATGGCGCCGTCGGGCTTGAGGTGACGCTGGTAGTGGTCGAAGGCCTCGAGGGTCAGGAGGTGGACCGGGATGGCGTCGCTGCTGAAGGCGTCGAGCACGATGACGTCGTATTGCTGGTTTGCTTCGCGTTCCATCGAGAGGCGAGCGTCGCCCATCACCAGTTCCGTCTTGGCCTTGGAGTCCTTCAGGTAGGTGAAGGTGCTCGTCGCGAGGCGGGCGACGTCGTCATTGATCTCGTAGAAGCGGAAGGTGTCGCCCGGCCGGCCCCAGGCGGCGAGCGTGCCGCAGCCGAGGCCGATCGCGCCGACGCGGCGACCGCCGCCGGGCTTGTGGGCGCGGAGGAGACGGCCGATGCCGCTGGTCGAAGTGTAGTAGCTGCTCGGGTCGGTCCGCTTCTCGGCGTCGACGTATTGCAGGCCGTGGATGGTCGCGCCGTGCTGCAGGGTCAGGTGGTGCAGTCCGTCGTTGCCCGCGTCGTTGTCGTTGACCTTGAGCACGCCGTAGAAACCGCGCGTGGTCGAGAGCGAGCCGCGGAGCGAGGTCGTGGCGACGTCGGCGAGTCCGTAGCCCAAGGCAGCCAAGGCGACGAACGGAACCGCCCAGGCCCAGCGGGCCTGTCCTTCGCGGAAAGGCCGGGTCGGATCCTGGCGGAGTACGATGAGCACGAGCGCGGCGGTGAGGAAGAGCGCAAGGTGCAGCTCGAAGTAGTCGGGGAAGACGAACGGAGCGGCCAAGGCCACGAACAGCCCGCCCGCGGCGCCGCCCGCGGAGAGCGAGAGGTAGAAGCCGGTCAGTCGGCTCGCGCCGGGACGCAGGCGGTAGACCTCACCGTGGCAGACCATGCAGGCGACGAACATCGTGCCGAGGTAGAGCGTCGCGAGCGGCGTGATGTCGGGGTGCGACTCGGCTTTGTAGAGATTCTGGAGCACCAGTCCGAGCAGGATGGCGAGGAGCGGCAGCCAGAAGCCGCGATGATACCAGCGTGGGCTGTCGAAGCTGATGATGAAGGACAGCAGGTAGAGGCTCAGCGGCAGCACCCAGAGGAAGGGCACCACGGCGATGTCTTGGCAGAGCTTGTTGGTGATCGCGAGGAGCAGCATCACGCCGCAGGCGGGCAGGGCGAACCACAGCAGCTTGCGCCACGCCGAGGCGGGCGCCTCTTCTTCCGCTGACTTGGACGTCTCGCCGTCCGCCGCGGCGGACTTCCAGACCTTGAGGCCGCACCACGCCGTGAGTCCGGCATAGATCGCCAGACCCCAGGACCAGCCGTCGGCCTGCGCTTGGCGGCTCAGCTGGGGTTCAAGGTAGAACGGGTAGATCAGCAGGGCGAGGAGCGAGCCGACGTTGGAAAGGGCGTAGAGGCGATACGGCGAGACGCCCGGATTGGCTTTGCTGAACCAAGCCTGCAGGAGCGGGCCGGTGGCGGACAGGACGAGATAGGGCAGGCCGAGGCAGCCGAGGAGCAGCAGGAGGATATGGCCGGCGGCGTGCGAGCCGTCGGTCGGCTTCCACGCGTCGCCTGGCGTGATCGGCAGAAGCGCCACGGCCAAGGCCAGCAGCCCGAGGTGGGTGATGACCTGTCGGCGCGGCGTCAGCCGGCTGATGCTGAAGTGGGCGTAGGCGTAGCCTCCTAGGAGCAGCAGCTGGAAGAAGAGCATGCAGGTCGTCCAGACGGCGGGGCCGCCGCCGAACCAAGGCAGGATGAAGCGCGCGATCAGCGGCTGGACGAGGAAGAGCAGGAAGGCTCCCCAGAAGATGGTCAGGCTGAAAGCGAACATGGCGGGGTGTGCCTTTGAAACCCCGCCGGGCGGCGAAGGTTGGGGCCAAGGAGACCTAGCCCGGCCGCCGGATGCTGGCAACCCCGTTCAGGCTCGCGGCCGGAACTTCAGCACAAGCGATTCATACCCCAGCTTACGCTCGTAGGAATGCTCGGTCTCGGTGCGTTCCTCGGCCGAGACGATCTCCATGCCGTCGACGAGTTCGACGCACTTCTGGAGCAGCGTGCGCAGGAGCAGGCGGGCGTGCGGAGCGCCGAGGCAGAGGTGTTCGCCGAAGCCGAAGGAAAGGTGCGGGTTCGGCTTGCGGTCGATCTTGAAGACGTCGGCTTCGGGGAAGACCGACTCGTCGCGGTTGGCCGAAGCCCAGCCCAAGGAGACGCGGCCGCCGGAGGGGACCTGTTCGCCGTGCACGGACGTGGCGACGGGGCAGACGCGGCCGATGTGCGTCAGGGGCATGAAGAAGCGGAAGAACTCCTCGCTTGCCAGCGTGATGCGTTTCGGGTCCTCGCGGAGGTAGGCCAGCGCTTCAGGGTTGGCCGCGAGGTGTCCGAGCGCGCAGGCGATGGTGTGGATGACCGTGTCGCGACCGCCGGCGAAAGTCAGGTTGGCGAAGCCCATCATCTCTTCGCGCGTGAGCGGACGGCCTTGGAAGCGAGCCTGCGTGAGCGCGCTGAAGAAGCAGCGGCCGGGCGCCTGGCTGACGGCGTCGAACTTACGCGTGAGGTAATCCTCGAGCTCCACGCCTTTCTTCAGGCCGCCGCGGACGCGGAAGACGTGGACGCCCCAGGCGATCCAGGTGTCGGCCTCACGTTCGTCGGTGTCGAGCAGGTAGGTGAGGGCGCGGGCTTGGATGGGCAGGGCGAAGCCGTGCACGATCTCGGTCGTCTCACGGGCGAGGGCCGCACGCAGGAGTTCGTCGATCAGCGCTTCGACCTTGGCCACCATCTCCGGAAGCTTCGGTCGCTGGAAGTAGGGCTCTGCGATGGCGCGGTATTCTCCGTGCACGGGCGGGTCCGTCTCGATGGGCAGCTGGCGCATCGAGCGAGCTTCCTCTTCCGAGGGGATCGGCACGCGGAAGGGGGCGTCCGAGCTGTAAGTCTTCCAATCCTTGGCCGCTTGCCGGACTTCGGCGTGACGCAGGATCATCGGGATCTGCTCGCCTTGGAATTCGTAGCGGGCGACGGGCGCGGCTTCGCGCTTCGCCTTGAAAGGGTCAGACGGCTGGTGGCCGAAGGGACATTTGCCGCCGAACATAGGCGTTTATTTCTGACCGAGTTCCCGCTCGAGCCAAGGCGTAATCTTTTCGGCCCAAGCGGCGGCATGCCTGCGGAGGCCCGGGCCGCTGAAGTGTACGCCCTTGCCGCCGCGTTCACGGAGGTCGCCCTTGAGTGCGTCGCTATCCGGGCCAGCGAGCGCGAGGCCGCTTTTCCAGAGAGCGGCCTGCGCTTCGCGGATATCGGCGGAGGCTTCGTCGCCGGGCACATGATAGCTGACCTGCGCGACGAACCAAGGGGCCTCCCATCCGGCGGCCTGGCGGGAGTCGCCGATGATGCGGCCGAGGTGTTCTTGGTAAAGGGAGCCGGGCAGGGTGCGGGTCGGATCCTTCTGATTGGCGTCGCTTTCGCCTTGATGCCAGAGCACCGCGCGGAAGCCGCGCGGGCCGAATTGCTTCAGTCGAGAGACGAGCGTGCCATAGGCGACGCCATTGCTCTCCCACCGGCTGTCAGGCAGCTGGCGGACTCGATACGTGAGCGTCGGCGGCGCGGGGAACGGGACGCCGGCGGGCAACCATTCGCGGACGCTCGTGGCGCCGATGCCGATGGGGATGAACCCGATGGGCACGCCGAACTTCGCGGCCAAGGCGTCGCCCAGCGGCGGCATGAAGCTGCCACCGTTGCCGGAGGCGCCGCGCTGCGGGTCATCGGCCGGATGCCAGTTGAGCCGGTCGAACGAGGCGACCAGGCCCGACTTCACCTTCTGCTTCTCTTCTCCGTGGTTGGCGGAGTTGGACTGCCCGGCGACCAGGAAGACTTCGCCGATGCCGACGTGCGCGACCGAGGTCTCGGCTAAAGCTTTACCGTCTTTAGTCAGGCGTGCTTCGCAGCGATACCAACCTCCCGACGGCGCGATGACCGTGCCACTGAAGGCGTCGCCGTTGCCCGCGTCGAACTGACGCCATTCACCTTTGCCCTGCGCGTCGACCAGACGGACTTCAAGCTGCGTGCCGGAGGCGTCTTTGCGCACGCCGGCGATCGTCACGCGGCCCTCGGTCCGGGTCTGTCGTTGGATGACCTGATAGTCCGTCGGCGACGTCAGCTTGATCTCCGGAGCGCCCCAGAGGGAGATCGGAGCAAGTGCCAGCAGGGAACAGAGGAGCCGCATCACTTCTTCTTTTTGGCCTTCTTCTTGCCGCCTTCGGCTCCCGGCGCCGGAAGCACGTGGGCTCGTTCGGCCCAGGCCTGCCACAGGGTGGCCAGTTCCTTGGCCTTCTGGGGCTGGCTCGGGGCGAGGTCGTGCAGTTCGGTCCGGTCGGTCTTCAGGTCGTAAAGCTCCCACGGGCCGTTGCGGCCTTGGCGGACAAGTTTGAGGTCCCCGACGCGCACGGCGGCGTTGCCTTCATGTTCCCAGTAGATCGCTTCACGTTCGATCGGCCGGTCGGCGAAAGCCGGCACGAGGCTACGACCTTCCATCGGCAGGATCGCCTTGCCGTTGAATTCCTTCGGATAGGCGGCGCCGGAGACTTCGACCACCGTGGCCATCACGTCGATGAGGTGGCCGGGCTGGCGACGGAATTCATTCTTCGCCGCGATGCCGGCGGGCCAGTGGGCGATCAGCGGCGTGCTGATGCCCCCTTCGTGGTTGAAGTGCTTGTAGAGACGGAAGGGGGTGTTCTGGGCATAGGCCCAGCTCTCTCCGGAAAACCAGTTCGAGTTGCCCTTGCTCGGGTCGCCTTCGGTGCGGCCATTGGCGCCGGCCTCGGCGTTGCCGCCGTTGTCGCTCATGAAGAGGATGAGGGTGTCGTCTAGGACTCCGCGCTGCTTGAGGCCGGCGACGAGGTCGCCGATGGACTTGTCCATGCGGTTCACGACGGCGGCGTAGGTGGCCATCAGGTGGTCGAAGCGCTTCTGCTCTTCAGCGGGCACATCCTTCCAAGCCTTGACCGCTTTCGGTATCGGCGTGCTCGCCCACTGCTTGTCGATGAGGCCCATCTCAACCTGGCGGGCGTAGCGACGGGCGCGGACCTCTTCCCAACCGATACGGTATTGGCCGAGGAACTTCTCGATGTCGGCCCTGGGGGCCTGGAGCGGGAAATGCGGGGCGTTGTGGCAGAGGTGAAGATAGAAAGGTTTCTTCGCAGCCAGCGCTTCATCGATGAACTTCAGGCCGAAGGTCGTCCAGAGGTCAGTGCTATACCAATCCTTCGGCAGGCGTGGGTCGTCGTTGGCGATCTTCTCGCCATCGAGGAAGAGTTCCGCGCGCGGGGCGTCGGCGAAATAGAAGCCGCCGGCGGCGGCGTTCAGGCTGCGGTCGAAGCCGCGGGATTTCGGCGTGACGCCTTGGTTCTGGCCGACATGCCACTTGCCGGACATCGCGGTCAAGTAGCCTGCCGGACGGAGTACTTCGGCCATCGTCACGCAACGGTCGTTGAGGCGGCCGACGTAGCCGGGGAGGTTCTTGTTTTCGACCATGTGACCGACGCCGGCCTGGTGGGAGTAGACGCCGGTGAGCAGGGCGGCGCGCGTCGGACAACAGCGGGCGGTGTTATAGAACTGCGTGAATCGGAGGCCGCCTTTGGCCAGCGCGTCGAGGTTGGGCGTGGGGATCTCGCTGCCATAGCAGCCGATGTCCGAGAAGCCCATGTCATCGACAAGGATGACGACGATGTTGGGCCGGGGGGCTCCGACCGCTCCCGCGCTGAGGGATAACAGGGCGAGAATGAGGCGGAGTGTCTTCATGAAAACTTATTTGGCTGCTTCCTGCTTCGCGGCCAGCACGGCTTTCTTCGTGGGCGGACGGAGTTCGTCGGCGGTCCAGGAATTGGGATGGTCGGCGCTCTGCTTGCGCACGCTGGCGACGAACTTGGCGTCGACGGGCGAGCCGTTGTGCTCCCACTCGCGGCGGATATAGGTCAGCACGCTGGCGACGTCCTCGTCGCTGAGCATGCCCATCGGCGGCATGGAGAGGTCCCAGGTGCGGTTGCCGACCTTGATCGGTCCGCCGAGGCCGTTGAGGACGATCTTCGCGGTGACGTCGGGCTTGCCGAGCACCCAGTCGCTGTCGACGAGGGGCGGGGCGAGGCCGTCGAGGCCGTAGCCATGCGGCTGGTGGCAGGGGGCGCAGAGCGTGGTGAAGATTACCTTGCCCTTCTCGAAGCGGGCGAGCTCGGCCTTGGTGAGAGCCGTGACCTTAGGCGCGGCCGGGGCGCCAGGCTTGCCCATCCAAGCCAGGCGGGAAGCGAGCGATGTGAGGTTCGTGAGACCACCGGAGGATTTCACGGTGGCGCGCAGTCTGGCGAGCGGAGCGGGTTCGGAGCTCAGCCAGATGGTCTTCAGCGGCGAGGTCTTCTTGGTCTTGGCGTCGCGGATGGTCTGGTCGAGCCCGCGGAGGACCGCGTCGCGGAGGTTGGTCCGGTCATCGAGCGTCACGGCCACGCCGAGCATCTGTTCGAAGGGGCCGCCTTTGCCGGCCTGCGAGACGAGCGCGGCCAAGGCTTCGAGCACCGGGCCGGTCTCGGTCAGGTTGGCGCGGTCGGCGACCGCGGCGACGGCTTGAGCGAGGGCGACTTCGCGACCGCGAGCCCCGGAAAGGGCGCCTTCCCTGATGAGGGCGTTCTTGCCATGACGGGCGAGGAGTTCGGCGAGCGTGCGGTCCGCTGCGGGCTGGTTGACGGCCGAGAGGCGGATCGCAAGATGGGCGAGCACGAGCGGGGCGGAGTCATCCTTCACCGCAAGCAGGTCGGGGAGCAGGTCCGCCGAGGCCAGACGCACGGCGGCGGCACGGACTTGCGCATCGGCGTCCTTGAGGGCGGAGCGGACGTCGTCGGGCGTGATGGCGCCAAGGCCGTCCAAGGTCCAGAGGGCGTGCAGGCGCGTCACGGCCGGAGCGGCCGTCTCGGCGAGCAGGGCACGCAGGGCCGGGGCGGCGGCGGCGTCGGCGCTTTCGACGAGCAGGCGCTGGGCGGCGTCACGGACCCAGCCGTTGGGATGGGAGAGGCGGGCGACTCGTTCGGCGGTGCCGGGCGGCAAGATCGTCTTCGTCGGAGCCGCTTTGTCGTCGCGCACGATGCGCCAGATGCGGCCTTGGTTGACGGGCGTCTCGAGCTTACGCGCCTTGATGTTGGCCATCAGGTAGTGCGTGAGGAAGCCCGGGTGTTGCAGCATGCCGCGATACATGTCGACGACGTAGAGGGCGCCGTCGGGTCCGTTGGCCATCATCACCGGGCGGAAGCGTTCGTCGGTCGAGGTCAGGAACTCCGTGCCAGGATGGGCGTCTTCGGCGGTGATCACGCCGTCCTTCTCCGTGAGCTTGAGGCGCTTCACGAGATTGGAGGACGGTTCGGGGACGAACGCGTCGCCGCGGTATTCGGCCGGGAAGGCGTCGCCACGGTAGACCACGGCGCCGCAGGTCGAAGTCGCGCGGGCCAGCGTGCCGTCTTCGCGTAGCGTCTTCGGGTCATAGCCACGGTTGACGCCGGGCGTCGGGTGCGAGGGGAAGACCGCCTGGTCTTTCATCACCTGGAAGTTCACCGAGGAGGCCGTGCGCAGGAGCGGATTGCGCGAGAAAGCCGCGGCGGGCAGGAGGTCGGCGCGGAGGAGGTCGGAGTTATAGTTGAAGAACAGACGGCCGGCGTCGTCCTGGCAGAGGCCCCACTGGCCGCGGCCGAGGCCGGGCCCGCGTTGCCACGTATCACCCTGCGCGCGGAAGCTCACGCCATAGCCTGCGGAGTAGATACGGTTATCCATCGCCCAGGTCGGCGTGTTGGCCATGTGTTCGGGCTGACCGCCGAAGGTGCCGTAGTCGTTGGCCACGATCGTACGGGTCTCGGCCTTGCCGTCGCCGTCGAGGTCACGGCAGAAGAAGAGATTCGGCGGTTCGGCGACCAACGCGCCGCCTTTGACCGGCATCACACCACGCGGCATGACCATGTCGTCGGCGAAGGCCGTCGCGCGATCCATGCGCCCGTCGCCGTCGACGTCGGTGAGCAGCGACACCCGCCCGATCGGTTCTTTCTCCGTCGTGCCGTCGACGTCGCGCATGTAGCCGCGCATTTCGACCACGAACATCCGACCTTGGTCGTCGAAGCTGATGGCCACGGGCGTCTCGATCATCGGTTCGGCGGCGACGAGCTCGATGCGGAAGCCGGGCGGCAAGCGGAAGGACTTCAGCGCTTCCTCGGGCGAGAGGGGGGCGGGCGCCGGGAGGTTGAATTTCAGGGTGACGTCCTTAGGCCCCGCGTTGCCCTTATTGAGGGCGAAGGCGGAGGTCGCTCCGACAAGCAGAGCGAGGACGGCAAGAGGGGTCTTCATGCTGGCTTTTAAGACAGGTCAAAAGAGTGGGGGTTGCAAGGCGAACCCCCTGTTTTCCCCCTAGCTGAGGCCGAGGCCGAGGACTTACTTCTTTCGCTTGGCCGCGGCGGCCGTCGGGGCGGGCCAGTCGTCGGTCCGGAAGGGTGAGGCGGGCAGGCCGGCGCCGTTGGCGAGGCTGTATTCCGGCCAATCCTTCCAGGCGTAGCGGACCGCGGCGGGCTTGGTGACTTCAGCGCTGCTGACGACGACCGTCTCGCCGACGATCTTCGCCTCGGCGGCCATCCACTGCTTGTCTTCGCCGGCGATCTGGAAGCCCGTGAGGGCTCCGCCGTTCATGGACTTCAGTCCGCCGTTCGTGTGCTTGAAGGAAACCGTGATCGCGTTGCCGCTGATCGTGGAGCCAGCCGGGAGCGGGCCGCTGATGGCGGGGACGTCCTTGCCGTAGACCGTACCGAGGGCCCAGAAGGAGAGTCGTTTGCCGACGTCCTGCTTGTTCTTCGGGTGGATGTCCTTGGCGTCACCGAGGTCGATGGTGATGGCCATGCCGGTCTTCGGGAGTTCCAGCGTCTTCATCATTGATTCGCGGACGCGAGGCCAGCCTTCGCCGGGCGAAGTATAGTTCGGAAGCTGCACCCAGGCGAAGGGGACTTCGTCGTTCCAGAGCGTGCGCCAGCTCGTGACGAGCTGCGAGAGTTGCTTGTGGTAGAGGCCCGGGTTGCCGGCGTTGCCTTCGCCCTGATACCAAAGCATGCCGCGGAGCGTGTAGGGGACGAGGTTGACTACCTTGCCGTTATAGAGGCCGGCCGGTCCGCCCTTGAGCTTGCGCATCGCGACCGGATTCCGCGGGGCCCGGGTCACGAAGGGCGTGCCGTTGGCCTTGGCCTTGGCGACGGCGGCCTTCCAGGTATCCATCTGCTTCTTGAAGAGCTCAGGCGCCTTGGCTTCGTCGAAAGCCAGGTAGTCCTTCATCTTGGTGTCGAAGTTGTCCTTGGTTTCCGGATCGGAGGATTGGGCCTCGGCCGAGACCCAGGACTCGATGGGCGTGCCGCCGACGGAGGTGTTGATCAGGCCGACTGGCACGCCGAGTTCGCGGTGGATCTCGCGGCCGAAGAAGAAGAGCGTCGCGGAAAAACCGCCGACGGTGTCGGGCGAGCATTCCTGCCACAGTCCTTTGCCTTCGGCGGCAGGGGCGGCGGAGTGGGTCGAAGTCTCGCGATAGTGCCGGATGAGCGGTAGCTTGGCGCGCGCTTGCTCGGTCGGGTAGTGGTTGGACGATTGCACGGTCATCGCCATGTTCGACTGGCCGGAGCCGAGCCAGACTTCGCCGACGAGGACGTCCTGCACCTCGAGCTTATGGCCGTCCTTGCCCGTGACCACGAGCGTGCGGGGTTCGGCGGAGGCCTTGAGGGCGTCGAGCTTGAGCGTCCACTTGCCGTCGGCGCCCGCGGTGGCGGACTTGGACTGGCCGGCGAAGGTCACCGTCACGGACTCGCCGGCATCGGCCCAACCCCAGACGGCCACGGGCTTCTCGCGCTGGAGGACCATGTGGTCCGAGATCGGCGCGGCCAGACGGAAGCCGGCGGCGAAGAGGGAGGAGCAGCCGGCCAGGACGGCGAGCAGGATGGGCAGGAAGCGAGGGGCGCGCATACACATCAAACAACGGAAACCACCCTAGGTTGCGAGAATAGCCACGAGAACAGAAGGGGCAGGGGTAGGGGCGGGGGGTAGGGGTAGTAATTACTCCGATGCTTAGCCGCAGAGGTCTGAATGTAATTCTTTGGCCTACCCCGACCCCTATCCCTGCCCCTACCCCTAAAGCATTTTGCTACGCTAACAACTTCTTCACCACGTGACAGGGCTCGACCCCCGTGAGGCGGAAGTCCAGGCCGGCGTTGCGGAAGGTGAGGCGTTCGTGGTCGATGCCGAGGCAGTGGAGGATGGTGGCCTGCAGGTCGGGGACGCGGACCTCGTCCTTGACGATATTGAAGCCCATCTCGTCGGTCTCGCCGATCGTCTGGCCGCCCTTGATCCCGCCGCCGGCCATCCACATCGAGAACGCCTGCGGGTGGTGGTCGCGGCCTTGGCTGCGGCCGAGCGAGACGCTGGACTCGACCATCGGGGTGCGGCCGAATTCGCCGCCCCAGACGACGAGCGTGCTGTCGAGCAGGCCGCGACGCTTGAGGTCCTTGACGAGCGCGGCGGAGGCCTTGTCGGTCTTGGCGCAGTTGTTCCGTACGTTACCGGCGACGTCGCTGTGCGCGTCCCAGCCTTCGTTGTAGATGTTGATGAAGCGGACGCCGCGTTCGACCATGCGACGGGCGAGCAGACAGGCGCGGGCGAACGAGGGCACCTTCGGGTCGCAGCCGTAGAGCTCGAGGGTCTCCTTGCTCTCGGAGGAGAGATCCATCAGGTCGGGCGCCGAAGACTGCAGGCGGTAGGCCATCTCGTAGTT
>JBILHF010000013.1:0-33379 GCA_044350605.1 Opitutales bacterium | reverse complement strand
GCGAAGCGGTCACGATGCTGCTTTCGAGCCCTCCCGCCAAGGTCACCATCGACCTGCCTCACCGCCGATACGACCTGCCCAAGGTCGGCGCACACATCGACCCGCTCAAAGCCTCGCCGAACGGACGTCTCCTCGAATTCCAGATCCCGAAGGATGCCAAGCCCGGCGAACACCGCGGCATGCTACGCCTCGACGGCCAGGACGTACCGTTCTTCGTCCACGTGTGGAACTTCACCCTGCCCGACCAGCTCTCGTTCGTCGCGCAGATGAATGGCTACGGCATGAACGACACTTCGAACGAGTGGTTCCGTCTGGCCCACGAGCATCGCCTAACGCTTAACATCCTTCCCTACGGCTGGACTGGCCGGGTGACCGCCGCGCCGAAGGTCGGCTCCGATGGCTCTTTTGACTGGAAGCAATGGGATGAGCGATTCGGCCCGCTCCTCGATGGCTCGGCCTTCGCTGATCTCCCCCGCGGCAAAGTCCCCACGGAAGCACTCTACCTACCGCTCAACGAAAACTGGCCGATGAATCATGAGCAGCACTTCAAAGGCGGCTACTGGATCGAAAACGCCTACGCGCCGGAATACTGGCAGGAATTCCGTTCGGCTGCCGGAAGCTTCGCCCGTCACTTTGCCGAGAAGGGCTGGCACGAGACCACTTTCGAGTTCTACCTGAACAACAAAGTCTACTCCAAGAACGGCAAGAACGGGAAGCCCGGAAGTTGGAAAGCTTGCTCCGCCCCTTGGATCTTCGACGAACCGCAGCACACCCAGGACTTCTGGGCGATCCGTCGTTTCGGACAGGAATTCTGGCAGGCCGTCGCGCCGCATCCCGAGGTCCGCGCCGCCTTCCGCCTCGATGTCTCGCGTCCCGAATGGCAACGCGACCTGCTCGACGGCGTCAGCAACGTCGACGTGGTCTCCGGCACACTCCGTGACTACCCGCGCCGCGTGATTGGCCGCAACCGTCGCGACGGCAAACTTACCTACATGTATGGTTCAGTGAGCAAGCTTGGCCAGCCGCTCGCCATCAATGCAGCCTGGTGCGTGGAAACTTGGTCGCTCGGCGCTGACGGCGTCGTGCCTTGGCAGACCATCGGCAATAAGGACTCGCTGTCCAAGCCCGACGAACTCGCGGTGCTCTACCCAGGACCTGACGGCCCGTTGCCGAGCCTCCGCCTCAAAGCCTTCCGCGCCGGTCAGCAGCTCGCCGAATACCTGACCATCTACTCGCAGGCCTCCGGCCAGGATCGTGACGCCATCGGCGCCGCCGTACTCGCCCTGCCCGGCCTGCGCGCCGGCACCATCAAGACCTATGCTGACGATGCCGGCAGCTCGGCCTTCGGCGACGGCGCAGCCCGCTCGGTCGCCGAGCTCCGCCTGCGTCTCGGCTCCTGGCTCGACGCCCAGGCCCCCGCCCCGCGCGCCCGCTGGCACGACCCTCGCCCCAAGGTGATGGACCACACCAAGCTGCTCCCCATCGTAGCCTTGCCGGTACCCGTGACAAAGTAAGGCTTCTGCCAGCCTGAGGGCTTTCACCCAGTCGGCTATTTGCGGGGAAAAGATTCGGAACTTCGGTGCTCCGGGCTTGTCGGCCCTAAAAGTGTCGACACTTTAAACACCATGGCCTCACCCCAAGCCAAGCCCACCCTTCGCGCCCCGCGGAACAACCGCGCGACGGCCGTGCACCTCCGTCTCCGCAAGGAGATCGTCAGCGGTTACTTCCCTCAAGGCACCGCCCTCGCCGAACCCGTCCTCGCTGAGCATTTCCAGACGAGCCGCGCCCCCGTACGGGAAGCCCTCATAGCGCTGGAACGCGAAGGCCTAGTCACCTTCGAAAAGACCGGCCGCACCCGCGTGCGCACCATCGCGGAGAAAGATCTCCGCGAGATCATGGAAGCCCGCGCCGCCCTTGAAAGCATGGCCGCCAATCTCGCCAACCGGAACTGGACTGACGCCGACACAGAGTTCGTCGCCAGGAACATCGAGGCCCAGACGAAGGCGAGCTCACTCGCCGAGCTCTCGCGGTTGGACATCGACCTTCATCAGTACGTCGTGACCCTCAGCGGCAACGCCCGGCTCCTGCAACTCTGGGAGCCCTTGCGCTGGCAATGGGAGGCGCACCTCGTCGAGATCTACCGTCGCCAGAAGGACGCCGACTTCATCCCAGAGAAGGAAACCATCACGGCGCATAAGCACCTGCTCCAAGCCTTGGCGAAAGGCACGCCCACCGAAGCCTCGCAGTCGATGATGAACCACATCCTCTTCAACCTGCGCTGGGCGAAATAAGTCATGCGTCTCCTTTCCACCATCCTGCTCCTGGCCTCCGGCGCGCTACCCGCCGCCGAAGACCTTCCCGAACCGCCGGTGAGCTGGAAATATCCTCCGGAAATGCCCGGCGCGAGCGTGGAGGTCTATCGCGAGGTCAACGGCAGCAAACTCAACGCCTACGTCTTCACCCCGCCGCAACATCAGGCCTCGGATCGTCGGCCGGCGGTACTGTTCTTCTTCGGTGGCGGCTGGAAAGCCGGGACGCCGGGCCAACTGCTCCCGCAGTCGCTTTATCTCGCCCAACGTGGCATGGTGGCCATCCCTTGTGATTACCGGGTGCAGAGCCGCCACGGCGTCATCCCACAGGACTGCCTGCGCGATGCGAAAGCGGCGATACGCTGGGCACGCGCCAATGCCGCTCGCCTGGGCATCGACCCCGCACGGATCGTCGTCGCAGGCGAATCCGCCGGCGGCCACCTCGCCGCGGCGACGGCGCTGGTGCCAGGCTTCGAGGAAGGTGCGCATCCCGAAACC
The DNA here is from genome assembly GCA_044350605.1 of Opitutales bacterium. GTDB lineage: Bacteria > Verrucomicrobiota > Verrucomicrobiia > Opitutales > UBA953 > UBA953. The sequence goes on along the minus strand of JBILHF010000013.1, from coordinate 30,572 downwards.
AGCTCGATGCCCAACGCCCTCGTCTTATTCAACCCCGCCGTATTGCTCTCGCCGGCGGATGGTCACCCTGGGCTGCTTTCAGAAGCAAGCCTCGCCAGCATCAGCGCCCGCACCCAAGGACGACCGCAGGAGATCTCCCCTTATCATTTCATCCGCGCCGGCTTACCTCCGAGCATCCTCTTCCACGGCACGAAAGATGAGGCGGTGCCATTTCCCACGGTGGAACTCTTCGCCAAGGCCATGACGGCCGCAGGCAATCGCTGCGAACTCAAGGCCTACGAAGGCCAGCCGCATGGATTCTTCAATCCGGGCCGAGGCCAAGGCGAGCCGCGCGCGGAAGCCAACCGATGCTTCCACCGGACGATCCGCGAACTGGACGCCTTCTTCGTATCGCTGGGGTATCTCACGCCGACCGACAAGCCCCCCGTACTCGCCGCCAAGAAGCTTTCGGACTTCCAGTCGCTCGTCCGTATGGAATCGTGGAACGAGCAATGGCCGGACGCATCGGGCAAGGTCGAGACCCGCAAGGTGACGGCCGAGGTCTGGACGCAGGCCATGCAGGCCTCGCTCGACGCCCAAGGCACGCTGCACATCCCCGCGCGAGCGCAACCCTACTACCTCGACGGTCCGCTGGTCTTGAAATCCGGCCAGAGGCTTAGCGCCGACCCGACCGCCGAGATCCGCCTCAAGCCCGACAGCAACACGTGCATGGTGCGCAACGAACATGTCGTCACCCTGAACACCAAGCCCGTGCCGGCCGATCAGCCCTGCGACGCCGATATCACCATCGAAGGGGGCGTCTGGTCGACCCTAGCGAATGCCGCCAGTCTCAACGGTAATCGCCTCGGCCTCTCCGCGAAGGCCGATCCCGCCTTCGGCACGCATGGCGTCATCCTGCTCCAGAACGTCCGCCACGTCTCGGTGAAGAACCTCACCATACGACAAAGCAGGCCCTTCGGCGTCCATCTGGCGAACGCTCGGGAGTTCAGGATAGAAAACATCACCTTGGAGGAAACCCGTAGGGACGGCGTGCATGTGAACGGACCCGCCAGCGACGGCCTCATCCGGGGCGTACGCGGTGATCCACATGACGATAACGTCGCCCTCAACGCCTGGGAGTGGAAGAACTACGCGCCCAGCTACGGCCCCATCGAGCGGATCGTGATCGAAGATATCACCGGAGCCCCCGAGGGAGTATCTTCGACCCGGGCCATCCGGCTCCTGCCCGGCGTCAAACGCTTCCCGGACGGGTCGACGCTCGATTGTCCTATCTCCGACGTCACGTTGCGTCGCATCACGGACATCCGAGAATTCAAACTCTACGATCAGCCCAACCTCGAATTAGGTCGCGCCAACGATTTCAGCGTCGGCGTCGGAACCTTGAAGAACATCACTTTTGAAAAGCTCACCCTGCGGCAACCCGGCGTAATCCAAGTCCACGCCCATACCGACAGACTGACCGTCCGTGACGTCAGGCTACTCTTCCCCGTTACCACGGGATACCATCTCGTCGAACTTGGCCCGCTCTCCCAGACCTACAAAGCCGGAAGGTCCGAAGATCCGGCGAAATGGGTCGAGATCTTCTCCCCTGACCTCGATTGCACCGTGCGCAACGTGACCGTCACCGGCGTCCGCACCCAGGATTCCCCGACCGACCTACCCTTTGATCAAGCGGTCAAAGTAATCGAGCAGAAGCCCAACCCCGATTACCCTAAGACCACACCCAAGGGCGGCTCAGGCAAAGGCATCCTGATCCGCTAAGAAATGAACCAAGGACGAAGAACAAAGAACATGAATATCCGTCAACCCATCCTCTCCGCCCTACTGCTCGCCACCGCTGCGTTGCCCGCCGCCGTCTCCTTCGAGACGGAGGTGAAGCCGATCTTCGAGAAGCACTGCATGGAGTGCCATGGGCCGAAAAAGCAGAAGAGCGACTTCCGACTCGATGACCGCGAGGTCGCCCTGCATGGAGGCGAAAGCCACGCCCCGAACATTCTCCCAGGCAAGGCGACCGAAAGCCCGCTCCTGAAGTTCGTCACGACGGACGACCGCGACACGCGCATGCCCCCGAAGGGCGATCGGCTCAGCGCCGCCGAGGTAGATACGCTGAAGCGTTGGATCGCCGAAGGCGCGATCTGGCCGGAATCCGCCTCCCTCAAGAAGACCGACCCGCTGGACTGGTGGTCGCTCAAGCCCCTCAGCAAGCCCGCCCTGCCCTCCGGCGAGGCCCCCCATCCGATCGACCGCTTCATCTTGGCTAAGCTCCAGGAAAAGAACCTGCAGCCCTCCGGTGTCGCCGATGCCCGCACGATCCTCCGACGCCTGAACTTCGATCTCATCGGCCTGCCCCCGACCGCGGAAGAACTCGCGGCCTTCGAGCAGGAAGCCGCCCACGATCTGCCCGCCGCCATCGGCCACGCCGCCGATCGCCTGCTGGCCTCACCCCGCTACGGCGAACGCTGGGGTCGCCATTGGCTCGACGTGGTCCACTACGGCGACACCCACGGCTACGACAAGGACAAGCTCCGTCCGAACGCCTGGCCCTATCGCGACTACGTCATCCGGGCCTTCAACGAGGACAAGCCCTACGCCCGCTTCGTCGAAGAACAGCTGGCCGGCGATACGCTCTACCCCCAGACGGCCGACGGACACATCGCCCAAGGCTTCATCTCCGCCGGACCGTGGGACTACATCGGCCATGCCGAACTCCCCGAGACCAAACTCGACGGCAAGATCGCCCGCGCCCTCGACCGCGACGACATGGTCTCCAACACGACTGGGGCCTTCCTCGCGACGACTTCCCAATGCGCCCGCTGCCACAATCATAAGTTCGATCCGATCAAGCAGGAGGATTATTATCGCCTGCAGGCCGTCTTCGCCGCCCTCGACCGGGCCGACAAGTCTTTCGATATCGACCCGGTGGTGGCCAAGCAGCGTCCCCCGTTGGTCGCCGAACGCACCCGCCTCGACAGCGAGATTAAAGCACTGAACGAGAAGTCCGCCTCGACCGACTCACGCCGCGTGACGCTCATCGGTAAGATCATCGACGAACTCAAGCAAGGCACCGCGGCCGTCGAACGGCCGGAATACGGCTACCACAGCGCCATCTCCAAGGAACAATCCGTCACGAAGTGGGTGCAGGTCGATCTCGGCGTCGCTCGCGAGCTCACCGAGGTCATCCTGACGGGCTGCCACGATACCTTTAACAATATCGGCGCCGGCTTCGGCTTCCCGGCACGCTACAAGGTCGAGCTGTCCGATGACGCCAAGTTCACCCAAGGGGTGACCATCATCGCCGATCTCACCGGCACAGACGTCCTGAATCCCGGCGTGAAGCCACAGCGCTTCCCTCTGGCCAAGCTGAAGGGCCGCTACCTGCGTGTGACGGCCACCAAGCTGGCCCTACGTAAGAACGACTACATTCTGGCCCTTGCGGAATTGCAGGCCATCGACCCCAAGGGCCGCAACGTTGCCTTGGGAGCCAACGTGACGTCGCTCGATAGCATCGAAGCCGGCCCGCGCTGGGGACGCCTCAACCTGACCGATGGCTACTTCTATGGCCTCAAGTCCGAACGCGACGATGCCCGCATCGCCCTGCTTGAACGCGAACGTACCGAAATCCGCAAGGGCGCCGGCAAGACGGATCCGGCAACCGAAAAGAAGCTCGCCGAACTCACGGCCGCCCGCGCCAACGTTGCCGCGGACATTTCCAAACTCCCCGCTCCGCAAGTCGCCTACGTGGGCACAATCCACAAGGGCACCGGCTCCTTCGCCGGTACAGGGGCCAACGGTGGCAAGCCCCGCCCAATCTTCGTGCTGAAGCGCGGTGATGTCAGTAGCCCTGACAAAGAAGTCGGCCCCGGTACCCTGCCCTTCGCCAAGGAACTCACCTCTCAGTTCAACCTGCCCACCGCCGCCCCGGAAGGCGCCCGACGCGTCGCCCTGGCCCGTTGGATCACCGACAGCCGTAATCCGCTCACCTGGCGCGTCATCGTGAACCGCGTCTGGCATTACCACTTCGGCCGGGGCCTGAGCGATACGCCGAACGACTTCGGCCGCATGGGCAGCCAGCCCACCCATCCTGAACTGCTCGATTGGCTGGCGGTGGACTTCCGCGATAACGGCCAGTCGCTCAAGCAACTTCATCGTCTCATCGTCACGAGCGCGATCTATCGTCAATCCTCCCTCGGCCATCCGGCCAACGAGAAGATCGACACCAGCAACGCCTTCCTCTGGCGCATGAACCGCCGCAAGCTCGAGGCCGAAGCGGTCAACGACTCCGTGCTCGCGGTCGCCGGCAAGCTCGACCTCACGATGGGCGGCCCGGGCTTCCAGGACTTCGTCATCGAGAAGCCCCAGCACTCGCCGCACTACGAATACGACCAGCACGATGTCGAGGACCCGAAATCCCACCGCCGCTCGGTCTACCGCTTCATCGTCCGCTCCCAGCCACAACCCTTCCTGACCGTGCTGGATTGCGCCGACCCCTCGATGTCGGTCGCTAGCCGCAACGAGACCGTCAACGCCCTGCAGGCCCTGGCGATGCGCAATAACCGCCTGACGGTCGCGATGGCCAAGCACTTCGCCGCCCGGGTCGCCAAGGATGCCTCCACCCCGCTCGCCCAGATCGACCTGGCTTTCCGACTGGCGCTCAGCCGTCCGCCCTCAGCGAACGAAGCCGAAGCGATGTCAGTCTACGTCCGCGAACACGGACTCACGAACCTCTGTCGGCTGATCTTCAACCTGAACGAATTCAACTTCGTCGACTGACCATGAACGACTCTCCCTACCATCGTCAGTCCGGCGTCACCGCCATGACCCGCCGCGACTTCCTGTTCACCTCCGGCGGCGGCCTCGGCGGTATCGCCCTCGCCAGCCTGCTCGGACACGAAAGGCTCCTCGCCGCCACGCCCACCAGCGGCGTTCTCCACGCTCCGGCCAAAGCGAAGCGCGTCGTCCAGCTCTTCATGGCCGGCGCCGCCAGCCACGTCGACATGTGGGACTACAAGCCGCTCCTCGAGAAGAAGCATGGCGAGAAATGGGATCCAGGTGAAGCGGTCGAGCTTTTCCAGAGCAGCCCAGGCTCGACCTTCGCGTCGCCGTGGAAGTTCAAGCCCTACGGCAAGTCCGGCAAGATGCTCAGTGACATCGTCGCGCCCATCGGAGACGTGGTGGATGACGTCGCCTTCGTGCATAATGTCGTCGGCCGCTCCGGCGTGCACAGCCAGGCCACCCTGCTGCAGTCCACAGGATTCCTGACTCCCGGCTACCCGAGCGTCGGCGCCTGGGTCAGCTACGGCCTTGGTTCGCTCAACGACAACCTGCCGACCTTCGTGGTCCTGCCCGACATCCGTGGCCTGCCGTCCAACGGCCAGAAGAACTGGGACTCCGCCTTCCTGCCTGGCCAGAACCAAGCCACTCAGGTACGCGTCAATGCTCCGAAGCCGATCGCCGACCTCTCCCCGCCATCGGCCGACTACATCACGCCGTCGGGCGAGACGGCTGGACTTGCACTCCTCGACAAGCTCAACCGCGCCCACGCCGACTCTCACCCTGGCGACCCGCGCCTCGAAGCCCGCATCCGCAGCTACGAGCTCGCCGCCAAGATGCAGCTCGCCGCCCCGGAGGCGCTCGACCTGTCCAAGGAGTCCGATAAGACGCTGGCCCGCTATGGCATCGATAACACCACCAAAGTCTGGCCCAAGGAGATCAACGTCGCCGAGGAGCAAGACGCCTTCGGCCGTAAATGCCTGACCGCCCGACGCCTTCTCGAGCGCGGCGTCCGCTTCGTGCAGATCTGGTCCGGGAACGACAACGGCTTTCCCCGTCGCAACTGGGATTCCCATGAAGACATCGCCCGTGACCACGCCCCGCTCTCGCTCGGGATGGCCAAAGGCACCGCGGCGCTCATCCAGGACCTCAAGGACCGGGGCATGTTCGAAGACACCTTGATCCTCTGGACCACCGAGTTCGGCCGCATGCCCTGCGCCCAGGGCGGCAAGGGACGTGACCATAACCCCTTCGTCTTCACCAACTGGCTCGCCGGCGGCGGCATCAAGGGCGGCGTCACCCACGGGCAGAGCGATGAATGGGGCTTCAAGCCCGCCGACCGCAAGCACTTCACCCAAGGCTATGATATCCACGCCACCGTCCTGCACCTCCTCGGACTCGATCACGAGAAGCTCACCTTCCGCCATAACGGCGCCAACCGCCGTCTCACGGACGTGCACGGGCACGTGATCAGGGACATCTTGGCATAATAGAGCCAAAAACAGCACCATGAGCCCTCCCTTGACCCCATCCTGCGGGGTGTCGGCAATAAATTTGTGACCTTTCGGGCTGTTGGCGGACTTACCTTATCGAGATGTCTCGCCCCGACTTCGACCAAGCTCGCTTCATCGCGGCGCTGACCCGGCACCAGCCGGCTTTGGCGGCGTTCTGTCATGCGCAGCTGGCGAACCGACAAGACGCCCAGGAGGCCCTCCAGACGACCTGCGTGAAGCTCTGGGACAAGGCGGCCGAGTGGGACCCCCAGACGGAATTCCTTCCGTGGGCCTTCGCGGTAGCCCGGTTCACGATCCTTTCGCACATCCGGGACCGCATGCGCGATCGGCTGATCTTTGACGAGGATGTGGTGGCGGCCATGGCCGAGGACACGGAGAAAGTAGCGGCGGAGCTTGAGGAAAGGCGGCAGGCACTGGTTAACTGCCTCGAGAAACTCCCCACCGAGCAGCGCGACATCCTGCAAGCCCACTACCTCACCGGTCGTACCGTCCGCGAGATTGCCGAGGCCACGCAACGCAGCGAAAGCGGGATCAAGATGATCCTGCTTCGCCTGCGCGAACAACTTTCCGACTGCATCCAACGCCAGATCCACCCTTCCGCATGAACCTCGAAGACCCCTCGTCCTCACCTCGCAGCCTGGAATATCGCCTGCTGCGCCTGCTTCTGGCCGTGCGCGAGACGCAGAGCCCCTCCGCGCGGGCGGAGCTCAACATGCTGCTACGCGAGAACGCCGAAGCCCGGCTGATCATGGCTCGCCTCATGGTGGATGAGCAGGCGCTGATCAGCCGTCTCCGCGAAGACGGCATCGTGGAACTGCTGGAGCCCGCCCGGACGCCGAAGCCCGCGCCGCGCATCAGGACGCGCTGGTTCGCACGACGGCCGATCATGGCCATGTCGGCCGGCATCCTATTCGGTCTGTTCGGAGCGTCGGTGTTATTGGGCTTTGGCCTGGGCGGGCGTTGGACTGAAAAAGTGATGGTCCTGCTGCAGGATGGCTTCGAGCAAGGCGCTGCGCCTTTGATGACAGGCGTGCCCCAGCAGCCGGGCCGATGGAACGGTGATCACTCGGAACTCAGCGGCGAGCAGCAGGGAGTGAAGCCCGCCCAAGGGACCAAGATGATCCGCATCCTGCGTTCCGACTACGAAGGCAAGGTCTCGAAAAATAACTTCCAAGGCGACCTGATGCGGGTCATTGACCTGCGGTCATTTTCACGTGAAATCAACGGAGGCGAGGCGGTGGTATCCGCATCGGCCCTCTTCAACGCCTCACCCTTCCCGGAGACGGAACGCTACGACGGCGTGGTCACCCTCTACGCGCTCGAAGAACTAGGCTCCACGGAAAAAACCCTCCTGAAGGACTCGCTGGCCCATAGCTGCGGATTATGGCGTTCGCTCGACAAGGACACGGGCACCTGGGAGCAGGCCGCCACCCGGCTGCAGCTCCCGGCCGGCACCGAATACTTGATCGTGAAAGTATCCGTACGGCGCTGGCCGATCGGAAAAGAGAGCCAATCATCCCTGCCTAATCCGGTGACTTTCGCCGGGCACTTCGTGGATGATGTCCGGACTTCGATTCACTTCCGGAACACGACAACGGCCAAGCGCGACAGTGTTCAAACACCATGATGAGAACCCTCCCGACCATACTGGCGTCACTGCTGTTCGCGCCGCTGGCCCTCTTGGCCGCCGGTGACGATGACTTGTTCTTCGAGTCGAAGGTACGGCCCGTGCTGATCAACCGCTGCTATGAGTGTCATTCGGCGGAAAAGAAGATCAAGGGCGGCCTCAACCTCGACAGCCGCGCCGGCTGGCAGGAAGGCGGCGACAACGGCGCGGCGGTCATCCCCGGCGACCTCGCAAAGAGCCTCCTGATCAAGGCGGTGCGCTACCTCGACGAAGATTTTGCAATGCCCCCGAAAGGCCGCCTGCCTGCGGAGGAAGTCGCCATCCTCGAAGAATGGGTGAGACGGGGAGCACCTGACCCTCGCACAGGCGATGCGACCAAGGCCGCCAAACCTAAGCGCTCCATCAATCTTGAGGAAGGACGCAAGTTCTGGGCCTTCCAGCCGGTCACCCACCCTCGCGCCCCCGCCGTCAAGGATACCGCGTGGGCCAAGGATCCGCTCGATCGCTTCCTCCTCGCGAAAATCGAGGCCAAAGGCCTCAAGCCTGCCGGCGACGCCGACCGACATACCTGGATCCGACGCGTCAGCCTCGACCTCACCGGCCTCCCGGCCTCGGCCGAGGAAGTCATCGCCTTCGCCGAAGACAAGTCCCCCGACGCCTACGCCAAGGTCGTCGACCGCTTGCTGGCCTCGCCGGCTTACGGTGAACGGTGGGCCCGGCATTGGCTCGATCTCACAGGGTATGCCGATATGATCGGCACTTCCAATGACGTCTTCGCCGAACATGCCTGGCGATACCGCGACTACCTCATCCAGGCCTTCAACGAGGACAAACCTTTCGACTTGTTCATCAAAGAACAGCTCGCCGGCGATCTCCTGCCGTTCGCTTCCGTGGAACAGCGCGCCGAGCAGCTCGTCGCCACGGGCTTCCTGATGGTCGGCGACATCGAGATCGTCAACCCGGACAAGGCCAAGATGGAGGCGGACCACATCGACACCCAGCTCATCAAGATCGGCGGGGCCTTCCTCGGCATGACGATGGGCTGCGCCCGCTGCCATGACCATAAGTTCGATCCCGTCGGCCTCGAGGACTACTATGGCATGGCCGGCATGCTGCGTAGTTCCCCCTCTTCGGCCAAGATGGAAGGCGTCGGCGTCTGGAGCACCATCCGCAGCGTCTCCCTGCCGGAAACACCAGCCCAGCTCGCGGAGCGCCAGAAAGCCGAAGCCGATCATGCCGCCAGGATCGTCGCCCTCAAAGCGGAACAGGCGAAGCTGACCACCGAGAGCAAAGCGATCGGCGCCGAACTCGCCGCCCTTAAGAAAACCGCCGCGACCGCTGACAAGCCGGCATCCGTCGCCGCCGCCCCGACACCCGCGGCCCCATCGGCCCTGGATGTGCTCACCAAGCGGCGAGACGAACTCACCGAGCAGCTGAAAAAGAAGGACCACGAGATCCAGCATGCCGAATTCTTCAAGTCGAAGGTGCCTAAGGCCTTCGCGATGCAGGACGCCGAGAAGCCGGCCGACATGCCCGTCTACGTGCGCGGCAACCCCTATGCCACCGCCGCCGTCGTACCACGCGGCGCCCTGCGCGTGGCCTCCTGGGATAAGTTCCCCGCCATTCCTGCCGGGCAAAGCGGCCGCCTCCAGCTCGCCGAATGGATCGCTGACCGCCGCAATCCGCTGACGGCCCGCGTCACCGTGAACCGTCTCTGGCAGAAACTCTTCGGCGAAGGCCTCGTCCGCAGCGTCGATTACTTCGGCGAGCGCGCCGATCGGCCCTCCCACCCCGAGCTGCTTGACCACCTGGCGACGCGCTTCATGGCCGACGGCTGGTCGCAGAAGCGTTTCCTCCGCGGACTCGCCCTCAGCCACGCCTACCGACTCACCAGCGCCAACCACGCCGAAGGCCTGCGCCTCGACCCCGAGAACCGGCTCTTCTGGCGCATGAACCGCCAACGCCTCGAAGCCGAGGCCATCCGTGACTCCCTGCTCAAGGTCAGCGGCGAACTCGCCACCAAGACCGGCGGCCCCGCCTTGGTCCTGGAGATCGTCGAGAATACCGGCGACTACACCAACAAAGTCAACCCAGCGACCTACAAACATCGCAAGGGACGTCCTTCCCAGGAATTCGAACGCACGGTCTACCTCCCGGTGATGCGTAACAATCCGACCTCGGCGGATAAGATCCGGAGTTTCTTCGACTTCGTGGATCCTGCCGGCCAGACCGGGCAACGCAACCAGACCGTGATGCCCACGCAGTCGCTCTTCCTGCTGAACAACGACCTGGTCCGTAAGCGTGCCGGAACATTGGCGAAAGAATTGATCGCCGCCCACAAAGACGAGGACGCCCGCCTCGAGTCGCTCTGGCTCCGTGCCTGGAATCGGCCCATCACCGCCGAGGAACGCACGAACGCCCGCACCTTCCTGCAGGAGATCACCCCGCTGCTCAAGAAGCCGCGCCCGCCCGCCGCCCTCGAGGCCGCCCGCTGGCAGGAACTCTGCCACAGCCTCCTCGCCTCCAACGCGTTCATCTACCGACTTTAAAACCCCACCCCATGCTTCCCCCCATCAGCCGACGTCAGATGCTGCAGCGTACCGCCTGCGGCTTCGGTGCCCTCGCCTTCCACGACCTCCTCCGGGCGGCCGTCACCCCTGCCGCCGCACCCCACGCGAACGGCATCACCCCCAAGGCCAAGCGCGTCATCTTCCTGTTCATGCAGGGCGCCCCCTCCCAGATCGATCTCTTCGACCCGAAGTCCTTCATCAACGAGCGACACGGCAAGAGCATCGACTCGCCCCTGCGCAAGGAAGTCACCCAGATCGGCACGGAGAAATTTCTCGCCCTGGGCACCCAGGCGCCGGTCCGCCCCCGTGGCCAGAGCGGCATGATGATCTCCGACCTGATGCCGCACCTGGCGACCGTCGCGGACGACATCTGCCTACTCCGCGGGATGAACGCCGATAACCCCCAGCATAACGGCGCGACGCAACAGTTCCACACCGGCACGTTCACGGAGATCCGCCCCTCGATGGGCTCCTGGATCAGCTACGGCCTCGGCACCGAGAACCAGAATCTGCCGAGTTTCGTCACGATCCACCCGCAGGGCATCCGCACCTACGACAACGCCTTCCTCCCAGCCACCCACCAAGGCACCAGCCTGACCGTGCCCGCGAGCGCGAAGAGCCTGCCGGTCGAGAACCTCGGCAACGTCTCCGAAAACGAAGCCATCCAGCGTAAGCGCATCGACCTTATCCAACGGATGAATCGTCAGCTGAAGAGCGACGTCGTCGGGGACGAAAGCATGGAAGGTATGATCAAGAACATGGAACTGGCCTTCCGCATGCAGACCACCACCCCTGAGATCGTCGACCTGTCCAAGGAATCCAAGGCGACCCTCGACCTCTACGGCGTGGGCGGCAAGGACACCGATAAATTCGGCCGTGCCTGCCTCCTCGCCCGCAAGCTCAGCGAGTCGGGCGTCCGCTTCGTACAGGTGAGCATCGGCGGCTGGGATCACCATGGTGACATCCGCGGCAACCTCCCCAAGCTCTGCGCCCAGACCGACCAACCCGTCGCCGCCCTCCTCAAGGACCTGAAATCCCGCGGGCTGCTCGAGGACACCCTCGTGCTCTGGAGCGGCGAATTCGGCCGCACCCCTTGGAGCCAGGATCTCAGCGGCAAGTCCCCCATCGATAAGCATGGCCGCGAACACCAGACCGAGAGTTTCTGCTCCTGGATGGCCGGCGGCGGCGTCAAGGCCGGCCTGACCTACGGCGAAAGCGATGAGATGGGCTTCCGCACGGTCGCCGGCAAGGTGCACGTCCACGACCTGCATGCGACGATCCTCCACCTGCTCGGCATCGACCACACGAAGCTGACCGCCCGCCACCTCGGACGCGACTTCCGTCTGACCGACGTGTACGGCGAAGTCGTGAAGGAGATCATCGCATGAACCGCGCCACCGGCCGCCACGGCAAGACCGGCGCCGCCTGGTCTTCTCCCATTCTTTATCAAATCATGAAAGCTATCCTCACCTCACTGCTCTTCGCGACCACGGCTTTCGCCGAGGTGAAGACCGAGACCATCACCGTGACCATGCGCGACGGCATCAAGCTCACCACGGATATCTACCGGGATGACGCCCTGAGCCGGGCTCCGGTGATCCTGATGCGCACGCCTTACGATCGCACGAAGGCCAAAGGCACCGGACAGAAATTCGCCAAGGCGGGCTATGTCGCGGTGATGCAGGATTGCCGCGGCACCCGGGCTTCCGAAGGCGTGATGGCTCCTTACAACAACGAGGGTCAGGACGGCTACGACACCATCGAATGGATCACTCGCCAGCCTTGGTGCAGCGGTCGCGTGGGCATGTTCGGCGGTTCCTACGTCGGCGCCGTGCAGTGGCAGGCGGCCGCGGAGCATCCGCCCGGACTCGCCGCCATCGCCCCGCAGGCGACCTGGAGCAGTTTCTACCGCAACCTCTACCTCGGCGGCTCCGTCAGGCTTTCGCTCATCGCGGGCTGGATCGCCGGCAACACTCCGAAGCCGGCTGACGCCAAGCGGGCGGACATGGATCCCGCCCTGATGCGCCTGCCGCTCAGCGAGGTGGATAACGCCATCGGCTGGGACATGCCCTGGCTTGACGCCTATCTCACGCACCCCGAACCGAACGGCTTCTGGACGCGACTCGACCTGACGGAACGCCTTCCCGAGCTACGGATGCCCGCGATCCACGTCGTCGGCTACTACGACTTCTTCTCCCGTGAGTCCGTCGACAACTTCCGGATCATGCAGCAGAAGGCGCAGGACCCGAAGACCCGCCAGCAGCAGCGGCTCATCCTCGGCCCGTGGGACCACGGCACCATCGGCAAGACGAAGGTCGGCGAAGTGGATTTCGGCGCCGAGGCCGCCCTCGACACGCTCGCCCTGCAGATCGATTGGTTCGATCGCCACCTGAAGCAGGACCCCGTCGCGCTCGCCAAGCCCTTCCCTCCCGTGCGGTATTTCTCCATGGGCGACAACGTCTGGCGCGACGCTCAGACCTGGCCGCCTGCGGGCTTCACCCCGACCTCGTTCTACCTGAGTTCGCAGGGAAAGGCCAATTCCCGCCAAGGCGATGGGCGACTCACCCGCGAAGCCCCCCGGAGCGACCAAGCCGCCGACACCTTCCATGCCGACCCCGCGCAACCGTCGCCTTCCAATCCGATCACCAAAGAGCGCCCCCTGAAGGCCGCCGTGTGGGGCCCGGTCGATCAACGCGCCACCGAAGACGGCAAGGACATCCTCGTGTATACGAGCGAGCCGCTGACGGCGCCGCTCACCTTTGCCGGCAACGCCGAAGCCAAGCTCTACGTCAGCACCGACACCCCTGACGCCGACTGGGCGGTCAAGCTCATCGACGTGCATCCCGACGGCTTCGCGCAGAACATCGCCCGCGGCATCCTCCGCGGCCGCTATCGCGACTCGTTACTAAAGCCCGAACTCATGCGGCCCGGCCAGATCTACGAGATCACCGTCGACCTCGGACCCGTCGCCGCGACCCTCGCCCCCGGCCATCAGCTCCGCGTGGACATCAGCGGCGCCGACTTCCCGCTCTACGACCGCAACCCCAACACCGCGGAGGGCATCTTCGGCAACAAGACCGCTGTCGCCACCGAGCAGGTCCACCATCAGCCCGGCGCCCTCTCTCGCATCGTGCTCCCGGTGAAGTAATCAAACATCATATGAAAACCCCATTCATGAACCGCAGGCACTTCATTCAAGCCGTCAGCGGCGCCGCGCTGGTCTTCCCCTGGTTCTCCGGGTTGGCGCTGCAAGGCGCCGACGCCTCCAAGGCCCCGCGACGGCTCGTCTGCATCGGCCTGGACTTCGGAGTGCGACCGGAGTCGTTCTTCCCGACAGGTCAAGGCACGAACCTGGAACTCACCCCGCTGCTCAAGCCCTTGGCTCGCTGGCAGCGTAAGATGACGGTGTTCTCGCAGCTCGAGCACCCCGGCGTCCAGGGCGGCCACTATGGCGTACATGCCTTCCTCAGCGGCGTCCGCCGCGAGCAGGCGGCGCAGTATGCCGACGGGTGCGTGACGATCGACCAGATCGCCGAAGAACAGCTGGGGGGACTGACGCGAGTCCCCTCCCTCTGCCTCGGCGTCGGCCGGGGTGACGATATCTCCTGGACACGCTCAGGCATCGCGGTCCCGAAGATGGAGGATCCGGGCGCGGTCTTCGACCTGCTCTTCAAGCCTCAGCGCAAGGGCTCCTTGGCCACGCGACGCTCGCAGCTTTCTGAGAACGAGTCCGTACTCTCGCTCATCTCCGAGGACGCCAAGCGCGTCGCTTCGCGCCTGGATCGCTGGGATCGCGAGAAGATGGATGAGTTCATGGGCGCGATGCGCGACTTCCAACGCGCCAACGCCACGAACCAGACCTGGCTCGACAAGCCCCTGCCCGTCACCGACGGTAAGCGGCCGACCTTAGGTGGCGACGGCTGCATGGACCAAGTCCGGGCGAACTTCGACGTCGCGGCCCTAGCCCTCCAGGCGGATGCCACGCGCATCATCACGCTCAACATCGGCGGTGCCCTGCCGGTAACGAACATCCCGGGCATCAATCGCGGCTACCACGACCTCTCGCACTCGGGTAAAGACCCCGAGAAGCTCCGCCAGCTGCATATCATCGAATCGGCCCTGATGGCTGAGTTCGATCGCTTCCTGGAAAAACTTTCGACCATGAAGGACATCGGGGGCACCTCCTTGCTGGATAATACCACCGTAGTCTTCGGCAGCGGCATGGGCAACGCCAGCGCCCACGCCAACACCAACCTCCCCGTCATCCTCGCGGGCGGAGGCTTCAAGCACGGGCGCCACCTCTTCTTCCCGAAGAACGGCCGCCAGCAGACCCCGCTTTGCGACCTCTACGTCACCTTGCTCCAACAGATGGGCGTCGAGCGCGACAAGTTCGGCTCGAACAAGGGCAACCTCAACCAGCTGCTGGTCTGACATGCGCCGCCTGCTGGCATCTCTCGCCCTGTCCTCCGGCGTGCTCCTAGCGGCCGGACCGGCTTTACCGCCCCAGGAGTTCCTTTCCAAATACTGCCTGGATTGTCATGACGCCGACACCCAGAAGGGCGAACGTCGGCTCGACGACTTATCGCTCAACGTGGGCACGGACCGGGCCATCGCCGAACGCTGGCAAGAAGTGCTGCACCAGCTCCAGCTCGGGGAGATGCCCCCTCCGAAGAAGAAACAGCCGAGCAATGATGAACGCCGCGCCCTGCTCGCTTGGATCGAGACGCAGCTCGACGTCGCCCAGACCGCCGACCAATCCCGGGCCGGCAGCGTG
The DNA here is from genome assembly GCA_044350605.1 of Opitutales bacterium. Taxonomy (GTDB): domain Bacteria; phylum Verrucomicrobiota; class Verrucomicrobiia; order Opitutales; family UBA953; genus UBA953. The sequence continues at coordinate 15,317 of JBILHF010000013.1, read as the reverse complement.
GTGCATCGCCGTCTCAGCCGGGCGGAATACCTGCATACGGTGCAGGACCTCTTCGGCTTTGCCGGCGACTTCGACCCCACCATCGGCTTCCCCGGGGACGAGGAACTGGATGGCTTTCGCGGTATCGGCTCCGCCCTGCGTACGTCGCGACACCATCTGGACAAATACCTGAAAGCCGCCGACACGGTGCTGGACCAGGCTTACGACCTCGCCGATGCGAACGGCAAGCCCGCCCCCACCCAATGGAAGGACCGGGCGGAAGACATCCGTAGCCTCAACATGGCCTTCGGCCTCAACGCCGTCAGCGCCGAGAAAGCGAAAGGTCCCGCTTACATCAGCCTGAGCAGCGGCCTCCGCAACCAGGAGCTCATCTTCGACAGCAAACTCTTCCTCAGCGGTCTCCGTGAGACCGGGGTCAAGCACTCCGGCTGGTATGACATCGAGGCGCAGGCTACCGCAGCCAACCGTCGCCACTCCTACGGCAAGGACCTGATGCTTGGGCTCCTGGGTGATTTCTATAAGGACCTGAAATCCTATTACGACGACTCGGTGCCCATGCAGCTCGGCATTGGTCGCCAAGGCGAAGGCATGAAGGGCAATGGCTGGCGGCTCATCCCGCCGAACATCGTCCACTCCACCGAATTACCCGACGATCGCTACGTCACCGTCCGCGCCCGCGTCTGGCTGGATCGGGGTACGGTGCCTTATCTCGCCTGGGTCGACGGCCCCCCGAAGGGCACGCAAGGGAACTTCGTCTCCACCAAGCTCTATAAATACGACCCCAGCGTCCCGAAGATCGCCCAGAACGTCTGGGAAAACCTCGCCCTGCGCGCCGAGCGCGACGCCCTCTACATGCACCTTTACAAGGGTCCGATGGTCCGCGTGCGTTACTGGCAGGTCACCGGCCCGATCCGAGACGACAAGCCGCACCCGGCGCGGTCGGCACTCTTCGCCGGCATCGATCCCGACGAAAAACAAGTCGACCCGGCCCGACTCCGGACCGAGCTGCAAGGCATCGCCAGCCGACTCTTCCGCCGCGAGGTGACGACCGAAGACGTCGAGCCCTACGTGAAGGCCATCCAGCAACGACTCGACGGCAAGACGCGCTACGCCGAGGCCGCCCGACCGGTGTTCAAGGCTTTGCTCTGCTCCACGGAGTTCCTATTCCTGACCGAGCCGGAATCGACGGCCAAGGTCATCACGCCGACGCAGCTGGCGACCCGCCTCTCTTACTTCCTCACCGCCGGTCCGCCCGATGAGGCCCTACGGGCGCTGGCGACGGGCGATCAGCTCGATGCCAAGGCCATCCGCCGCGAAACCAACCGCCTGCTGGATTCAACCCGCGGCGAACGTTTCCTCAGCCTCTTCACGGAGCAGTGGCTTGGTCTGAACAAACTCGGGGCCATGCCTCCCTCCAAGGAGACCTTCCCCTCCTACCATATCGATCGGCTGGAGCCCGTGATGCGGGAAGAAACCTGCCGTTTCGTCGGCGAACTCTTCCGCACCGACAAGCCGGTCACCGCGCTCGTCGACGCCAACTTCACCTATGTGAACGCCGGGTTGGCCCGCCTCTACGACCTGCCCCCGGTGCGCGGCGATCAGCTCCGCCGCATCCAACTGCCCGCGGATTCCCCGCGTCGTGGCCTGCTTGGCCAGGCCAGCATCCTTACCATCACCGCCAACGGCGTCGAGACCTCGCCCGTGACGCGCGGAGTCTGGATGCTCGAAAAACTCTTCGGCACGCCGCCCAGTCCGCCGCCCCCCGACGTCCCGCCCATCGAGCCCGATATCCGCGGCGCCACCACCATCCGCCAGCAGCTGGAGAAACACCGCTCCGTCCAGGCCTGCGCGGACTGTCATGCCAAGATCGACCCGCTCGGCTACGCCCTCGAAGGCTACGATCCCATCGGCCACCTCCGCCGCGCCTACCCGAATGGCGCCCTCATCGATACCACCGGCGAATACCGCGGCCAGGTCGTCAAGAGCCCCGCGGATGTCCGCGCCTACCTCGTCAATCACCCGGACCTGATGGCCCAGAACCTCTCCCACCAGCTCCTCACCTACGCGCTCGGCCGTCCCCTCGGCTTCTCCGACCAACCGGCCCTCCGTCGCCTCCAGGCCGACTGGAAAGCGAAAGGCTACGGACTCCGCGAACTCGTCCACCTCATCACCACCAACGAGCTGATGCGCCAGCCGTAAGCCCTTTGCTGCCGTCCCCCCAGAAGATGTAACCAAGAACGACGAACCCTGAACATGCGCCCCACCCTCCCCCTCCTCACCGCCCTGCTGCTCGTGCCGCTGGCCGCGCTGCAGGCGGACGACGACGCTCCAGCGCGACAGCCTGCGCTGCATCTCGGGCCGCCGAAAAAGGAGCATGCGACGAGCAACCGCGCCCTGACCATGGCCCCCAGCCTCACGGTCGCACCGAAAGGGCGGTTGTGGGCGACCTTTTACGCGGGCGTGACGCCGGCCGAGGACCTCAACAACTACGTCGTGCTTTCAACCAGTGGCGACAATGGCGCGACCTGGCAGGAGGTGCTGACGCTGGATCCCGATGCGGGCGGGCCGGTGCGGGCGTTCGATCCCGTGGTGTGGGTGTCGCCGGATGGACGCTTGTTCCTCTTTTGGGCGCAAAGGAGACCTTCCATGAAACCGGAGGTATGGTACGCGGAAACCGCCCAGCCCGATGCCGCGCAGCCCGAGTGGTCGCAACCACGCCGCATCGGCGAAGGGGTGATGATGTGCAAGCCGCTCGTGCTTTCCTCCGGCGAATGGGGCCTGCCGATCAGCCAATGGGGCAAGACCGGCTGGAGCGTCGGGGAAAACAGCGCGCAGCTCGTCGTTTCCAGCGATGCCGGCAAGACCTGGACCCTGCGCGGCAGCTGCAACGTGCCCAAGGAAGCGCGCGAAGCCGATGAGCACATGTTCGTCGAGCGCACCGACGGCTCCCTTTGGCTGCTCGTGCGCACCCGATACGGCATCGGCGAAAGCGTCTCCATCGACCGCGGCAAGACCTGGCCGGATCTGACGCCTTCGGGCGTTGAGCACCCTACCTCGCGCTTTTTCGTTCGCCGGCTCGTGTCGGGAAATCTGCTGCTCGTGAAACACGGCCCGCTCGACCAGCGTATCGATCGCTCGCATCTCACGGCCTACGTTTCGAAAGACGACGGCAAGACCTGGAGCGGCGGTATCCTGCTCGATGAACGCGCGGGCGTGTCATATCCGGACGGCGAACAGACGCCCGACGGGCTCATCCGCGTCATCTACGACTACAACCGCCGCACGGACCGCAACATCCTGATGGCTGTCTTTCGGGAGGAAGATGCGGCCGGAGGCAAGGACGAGAGCGGTGCGGTAAAGCTGCGTCAGCTCGTCAGCAAGGGCACCGGCGGTCAGGAGAAAACAAAGCCCTCCAAAGCCCCCGTCCGCGCCAACGCCGATGGCAAACCGTTGCGCACCACCAGGCCCGGCACACTCACCAGTGCCGATGCCAAGGCGCAGCCGCTCGTCACCGGCGCGAAACTCTTCGCGGACCGCGACTACGTAGCCGCCGAACTCCCCGCCGCCCTCAAGAACGCGCACGTCCTTGTCAGCGCGATGAACGGCATGAAGACGCTCAAGTGCGAACGCCCCGGCACGGTCTTCCTCCTCACCCCGGCGCCCGACCGCAGCCGCGATAGCAACGCGCAGACGTTGCTCGACCAAGGCTTCGAGAAAGTAGCCCTGCCTGAGATACCGCTCTTCCTTCCTGAAATGACCGCGAACTACTGCACGCTCTTCCAGAAAGACTGCGCCGCCGGCGAAACCATCCTCATCGGAAAATGGGCCGTGCCCCTGTTCTATCCATGAAACACGCCATACCACTCCTCACGGCCCTACTATTCGCGCCGCTGGCTGCGCTTCTGGCAGATACCAAACCCTTGAGCACATGGGAGCCACTGGTCCGCAAGGAATCTTGGACCGAGAAGTGGCCGGATAGCGCAGGTAAGCCCGAGACCCGCCAGGTGACGGCCGAAGTCTGGACCCAGGCCATGCAGGCCTCGCTCGATGCCCAAGGCACGCTGCACATCCCGGCGCGGGCGCAGCCCTATTACATCGACGGACCGCTTGTCTTGAAATCCGGCCATAAACTCAGCGCCGACCCGACCGCCGTGATCCGCCTCAAACCCGACACCAACACCTGCATGGTGCGCAACGAACACGTGGTCACCTTGAACACCAAGCCGGTGCCCTCCGATCAGCCGATGGATACTGATATCACCATCGAGGGAGGCATCTGGACGACCTTGGCGAACAGCGTCGCCAACCACGGCAACACCCTCGGTCTTTCCGCCAAGACCAACCCCGCTTTCGGCACCCACGGCGTCATCCTGCTGCAAAACGTCCGCCGCGTCTCGGTCAAGAACCTGACCGTCCGCCAAAGCAAGCCCTTCGGCGTGCATCTGGCGAACGCCCATGCCTTCACCATCGAGAACATCACCCTGGAAGAACACCGCCGAGACGGCGTGCACGTGAATGGGCCGGCCAGCGATGGCCTCATCCGTGGCGTACGCGGTGATCCACATGACGATAACGTCGCCCTCAACGCCTGGGAGTGGAAGAACTACGCGCCCAGCTACGGACCCATCGAGCGGATCGTGATCGAAGACATCACCGGAGCCCCCGAGGGAGTATCTTCGACCAGGGCCATCCGGCTCCTGCCCGGCGTCAAACGCTTCCCGGACGGGTCGACGCTCGATTGCCCCATCTCCGACGTCACGCTGCGTCGCATCAAGGACATCCGAGAATTCAAACTCTACGATCAGCCCAACCTCGAATTAGGTCGCGCCAACGATTTCAGCGCCGGCGTCGGAACCTTGAAGAACATCACTTTTGAAAAGCTCACCCTGCGGCAACCTGGCGTGATCCAAGTCCACGCCCATACCTACGGACTGATCATACGTGACGTCAGGCTGCTCTTCCCCGCTACCACGGGATACCATCTCGTCGAACTTGGCCCGCTCTCCCAGACCTACAAAGGCGGAAGGTCCGAAGATCCGGCGAAATGGGTCGAGATCTTCTCCCCTGACCTCGATTGCACCGTACGAAATGTGAACGTCTCCGGCGTCCGCATCCAGGACTCCCCGACCGACCTGCCTTTCGAGCAAGTCGTGAAAGTCATCGAACTGAAGCCTAACCCCGATTACCCCAAGACCACGCCCAAAGGCGGCTCGGGAAAGGGAATCCTCGTTCGCTAAGCCATGAAACCCACGCTCCTCGCCGCCCTGCTGCTTGCGTCGCTGGCCACGCTGCATGCTGCCGATGCGACGACCCAAGAAAACGCTGCCGCGACCCAATGGAGGCAGGAGAACATTTTCAGCGATAAGGCGAAGCTACCGTTCAGCTTCACCCTCGGCGGAAAATCGTCCGATGCGTTACTGAGGGACTGGAAGCGCACCGATGCGGCACGCCCACTCGACAGCCAGCGCCGCGAACATACGCGCACCTGGCTGGATGCCGCCTCGGGACTCGAGGTGAGGCTGGTCGCGACGGAATATGCAGGCTTCCCGGTCGCCGAATGGACGGTCTGGCTGAAAAACACAGGGAAGGCGGACACGGCGCTCATCGAGGGCATCCAAGGCCTGGACTTGAAGTTTGAACGCGAATCCAAGGGAGAATTCGTGCTGCACGGAGTTCGCGGCGATACCTGCGTCGCGGAAAGTTTCCGGCCGTTTTCACTCCCGCTCGTACCCGATGCGAAGAAACTCTGCGCCCCGCCCGTCAAGGGGGACAAAGTCTCCGGAAAATCCTCCGATGGCCCCGACGGCTGGCCGTATTGGAACCTGCAACAGCCCGGAGGCGGCATGATCCTAGCGATCGGCTGGCCCGGACAGTGGGAGGCATCCTTCACCCGCGACCATGACCGAGGCCTGCGCATCAAGGCAGGACAGCAACTCACCCACCTGATCCTGAAGCCGGGCGAGAAAATCCGGACGCCCTCCACCACCCTGCTCTTCTGGCAAGGCGACGACCTTGTCAGGGCTCAGAACCTCTGGCGCACCTGGTATCTCGCGCATGTGCTGCCGCGAGCCGAAGGCATCCCGCAGCCCCCCACCAAGGCGATCTGGGTCGATGGCACGCTCAAGTCTTGGTCATCCGTGCAGGCCTACCTCGACGCCGGCATCAAGCCCGACCTCTGCTGGCGCGATGCCGGCGGAGGTAAGACTTGGTATCCCAGCAGCGACGGCCCTTTCAAGGATAAGCTAGCCTGGCTAAACACCGGCACATGGGAGGTCGATACCACGAAGTATCCCCAAGGCTTCAAACCCTTCAGCGACAAGGCGCGTCAGAACGGCCTGCAATTCGTCCTATGGTTCGAACCCGAGCGCGTCGGAGACCCGGGCTCATGGATCGGCAAGAATCACCCTGAGTGGCTCATGCCCGGCAACAGCGCCGGCGACGTGCTCAACCTCGGCGACCCCGCCGCCCTGAAGTGGCTTATCGGGCACCTCGACGGAATGGTGAAATCGCAAGGCATCGACTGGTACCGCGAGGACCTGAATGGCGCCCACTATGGCACCGCTTGGCGAAAGCACGACGCTCCTGACCGTCAGGGTATCACCGAGAACCACTACATACAGGGCCACCTCACCCTTTGGGACGAACTACGACGCCTCCATCCGAAATTGCGGATAGACTCCTGCGCCTCCGGGGGACGCCGCAACGACCTGGAGACCATGCGACGCTCCGTACCGCTGCTGCGCAGCGATTGGTCAGTGACGTCCTTCGCCAAATCGCCCCTGCAGCTCGAAGGTAACCAATGCCACACTTTCGGACTGTCATCCTGGCTGCCTTGGCAAGGCGCCGGCGTACCCTTCTTCACGGAACACTACGCCGTACGCAGTTACTACCTCACCGGGTTCGGCATGATCGCAGGGGGAGACTGGACAAAGGATAAGCAGAAGCGCGCCGACACCATCCGTGGTTACGCTGAAATCGGTCGCATCTCGCATCTCCTGCTCGGCGATTACTACCCACTGACACCTTACGCGCTCGACACGCAATCGTGGATCGCCTGGCAGTTCCATCGTAGCGACCTCAATGAAAGCGTCGTGCAGGCCTTCCGTCGTCCGGAGACCACGAGCGAGACGCTCACCGTCAAACTACGCGGCCTCATCCCGCAGCAACGCTACGAGGTCGAAAACTTCGACGGCGGCAAAGAAGTCCGTACCGGTGCCGAACTCATGCAAGGCCACACGATCACGCTTCGCGAGAAGCCCAGCTCCGCCGTCCTGCTGATCAAGGCGGTGAAGTGATCGGGTAGTTTTCCTTAGGCCGGGATGCGATGATTTCGTCATAAAAGACCCTATTTTAGCCCAATACCCAGAGTCAAAGGCAGGGAACTTAAGGCTATAAACCCCTGTCAAAATATCATCCACCCCGCGCCCTCTTTTTCCTTCCGGACCATGCCCTCCCCGGGACACCTCGCCAGCGCCTTTGCGCTATTCACTCTTAGCCTGAGCCTGACGGGTATCGTCCGCGCAGCGGAGCCCTACGAAGCATTCATCCAGAAGCATTGCGCCCGCTGTCACGGCCCCGAGAAGGAAAAAGGCGACCTGCGCTTCGATAAGCTCTCGCGCGATTTCAAACTCGGCGCCGACACCCATCATTGGGCCGAGGCCATGGAGCAGGTGAACTCCGGCGAAATGCCTCCGAAGAAGGACAAGGAACCCAAGCCGACGCAGGCGGAGATCGCCGCTTTCGTGACGAGCCTCGACGGAGCCCTCAAGGCAGGGCGGGCCGCGCGTCAGGCGGCACGGCCGATGGTGTCACATTATCGACTGAGCCGGCAGGAGTATCAGAACACCGTCTATGACCTGCTGGGCGTGCGCTATGATCCCGCCAAGCAAGGGGAGCTGAACGAAGACACCCGCTGGCACGGCTTCGAACGTATCGGGTCGGAACTTTCGCTTTCGCCATCGCACGTGGACCGCTATTACCGTGCGGCGGGCGTCGTCCTGGATCGCGCCTTCACCGCGACCGTCGAGCCACGCAAAGTCCGCAAGACCGCGAAGGAGCTGCTCCCTGATGGCGGAAAGTGGCAACAGGAGGCCCTGGACCGCTTCGGCATCAAGCGGCCCTTGCGCAGCTTCATCTATCCTGGCGCTTACACGGCCAACGGACCTGTGGCCCTCTCCACCGGGTGGCTAGGGAAAGGCATCGGCCCGGAACATAGCGGTCTCTATAAATTCCGCATCAAAGCCAGCGGCATCCGCCCTCCCGGCGGCCAGCCAGCGCACCTGATCGTCGGCATTCCGGCATTAGGTGAAAGCCAGATCGCCACCCGGATGCTCGGCATGGATATCACCGCCCCGGAAGACCACCCCGAGGTCTATGAATCTGAAGTGTCACTCGAACTGCCGATCGGGTTGCGCTTCGGACTGGAAGCCAGCCATGAGCTGAGCGGAGTGCATTCTCACCGCCTCCGCCCGAGCACGATCTTCACCCATAGCAGCGAGACCATGCTGACGGCTCCGGCGTTCCCGCAGCTGTTCGACGACAAAGGCAACGGGCTTTACTCCCTGGTGCTCCTCGACTGGATCGAATGGGAAGGCCCTATCCTGACGGAGGCCGAAAAAGCCCGGCGCAAGGGCCTGCTCCCGCCCGACGACGCCACGCCTGAAGCAGTGGCGGAACATCTGCGACGCTTCGCCGAACGTGCCTGGCGCCGTCCGGTACTGGCGGAAGAGCTCGATCAATATCTTCAGTCCTACCACACCGAACGCAAGGCGGGCGAGAAACCGGCCGACGCCTATCGGGTCGCCTTGCGCGGCGTGCTCACCTCCCGGCACTTCATCTACCTCGTCGAAGGAGATACGCCGGCCCGCGGGCGGCTCACCCAGCAGGAACTCGCCTCGCGCCTCTCCTACTTCCTCTGGAGCTCCATGCCCGACGAAGGCCTCTTCACTGCGACCAAAGAGGGCCGGCTCAGCGGCGACGGCCTGACGAAAGAAGTGGAGCGAATGCTCGCGGACGGCAAAGCCGGTCGTTTTGTCGATGACTTCACACGCCAGTGGCTGCAACTGCACCGCGTCGGCATGTTCCCGCCCGACAAGAAACTCTACCCGGCTTACGAGCACTGGTTGGAGACCAGCCTCAAGGCCGAGCCGGTGGAGTTCTTCCGTGAACTCTTCGCCAAGAACCTGTCCGTCGACGCCTTCATCGACTCCGACTGGACCATGGCCAACGCCCGCCTCTGCGAGTTCTACGGCCTGCCCGAGCCGAAGACGACCGGCTTCCAACGCGTCTCCCTCAAGCCCGGCGATCATCGCGGCGGCCTGCTGACGATGGGCGCGATCCTGGGCCTGACCTCCGACGGCACCCGCCATCGCCCGATCCACCGCGGCGTCTGGCTCAGCGAGACGATCTTCGGCAAGACTCCCCCGCCCCCGCCCGCTAACGTGCCGGCGATCGAGCCCCCTACGCCGCAAAGCCCCAAGTTGTCCCTGCGCGATAAGCTTGAGGCGCACTCCCAGAACCCGAACTGCGCCTCCTGCCACGCCAAGATCGACCCCCTGGGCTTCGTCTGGGACAACTACGACGCCATCGGCCTGTGGCGCGACGTCGAGAAAGTCCCGGCCGGCCTCGGCGCCGACCCGACGATCGACCCGGCGGGCGAACTCCCCGACGGCCGCGCCTTCAAAGACCCCCGCGGATTCAAACAGCTGCTCCTCGCCGACCGTGACGCCGTCGCCAAGGCCTTCATCGAACACCTGTGCACCTACGCCCTCCGCCGGGTGCTCACGTTCGACGACAAGGAAGACGTCGACGCCATCGTCGCCGAGGCGAAGAAGCACGACTACCGCATCAAGGACATCGTGAAAGCCGTCGCGACGTCGGAACTGATCCAGAAACGATGAGTAGTGTTCCTAGTTCCTTGTTCATGGTTCATCGTTGCGCACAAGGTAACGAATCGAGAATCATGGACTTCGCTCCCACGTCGAAGCATCAGGAACGACGAACCAAGAACGAAGAACTCCGATCAAAGAACCCTCCCCCCATGCCCATCCGCCGCTTTGAGGATATTGAAGGATGGCAGGCGGCCAGGGAACTGACGAGGCGGGTCTACGCCGCCGCTCAAAGCGGCGGATTTGCGAAGGACTATGGGCTTAGAGACCAGATCACCCGCGCGGCGGGCTCGACCATGCATAACATCGCCGAAGGCTTCGACGGCGGAAGCAACGCAGAGTTCATCAAATTCCTCCGATACTCGCAGCGTTCGTGCTCAGAAGTCCAAAGCCAACTCTACGTCGCCCAAGACCAAGGCTACCTCAGCCGTGACGAATTTGACGCCATCTATGCTCAGGCGGAGCTGACCCACGCCAAGGTCGGCGGCTTCATCCGCTACCTCCTGTCAGCCCCTTCCCCCAATTCACACAAGCCAGGATTAAAGAACTCCTGACCCCCTTAACAGAGAACAACGAACGAAGAACTAAGAACTCTTATTTAACAAAGAACTTTATGGCCAACTACCTCTCCCAATCCTGGCTCATCGACCGCCGTCACGCCCTGCGCGCGATGGGCGCGCTCATCTCCCTCCCCATGCTGGAGTGCATGCTCCCGCTACGCGCCTCGGAGAAGATGACCGCCACGCCTAAGCGCAGCGCCTTCATCTACCTGGCCAACGGCGTCCACTCGCTCAACTACCAGATCACCAAGGACGGGCCGGACTACCAGTTCTCCCGTTCTCTCAAACCGCTCGAGAAGCATCGTCATTCCATCACGCCGATCAGCGGTCTTCACAATCCCGGCAGCATCGGCCACCACCACGAGTGCATCAACGCCTGGTTGACGAGCGGCAAACTGGGCCCCACGGACCGCAACACGATCTCCATCGACCAGAAGATCGCGGAAGTCACCGCGCTGCACACCCGCACGAGCTCGCTCGAGATCGCCCTCACCCAAGACTCACTCGCCTGGACCGCCGACGGCGTGCGCCTGCCGGCGATGCGCCGTTGCAGCGAGATCTTCGCCTCCCTCTTCGAAGAGCCGAAGAACGGTAAGTCCGCTCAACGCCGCGAACTCCGCCATAAAAGCAGCGTGCTCGACGCCAACCTCACGGAAGTCCGCCGGCTCGAAAAGAAGATGGGCGCCGAGGACAAGGGACGCATGGACCAATACCTCACCTCGGTCCGCGAAGCCGAGATCCGTACCCGCCGCGCCGACATCTGGCTCGACACCCCCCTGCCGAAGATTTCCGAAAAAGACCGCACCCGGACCAACCGTGATATCGAGCCCACCAAGGCCGGCGACTATTTCCGCACGGTCTACGACCTCATGGTGCTGGCTTTCCAGACAGACACCACCCGAGTGGCCACCTTCAGCCTCGGCGGTGAAGGCGCCGCCTTCTCCATCCCCGAGATCGGCATCACCGAGTCCCGCCACCAGCTGAGCCACCACGGAGGCGACCCCGGCTACATCGAGAAGCTCACGAACTACGACACCTTCGCCATCGAGCAGTTCAGCTACTTCCTCACCCGCCTCGCCGAGACGAAAGACTTCGGCGGCAAGCCCCTCCTTGACTCGACGATGTCGCTGTTCGGCAGCGGGATGTCCTACGGCCACGGCCACGGTAACGCCAACCTGCCCCTCGTGCTCGCCGGCGGCAAGGACCTCGGCCTGCGCCATGGCACCCACCTCGACTTCAACCGCAAAGCCACCACCTTCAAGGGCTATACCTTCGGCCAGGATGGCGGGCTCACGACCGCCCACTACCAGGTCTGCAGCCGCCCGGTGAACACCGACGCCCACATGAGCAACCTCCTCCTCCTGATGGCCCAGCGCATGGGCGTGGAGATCGACCGCTTCGGCGATAGCAATAAGGTCGTCGCGCTATGAACAAAACAAAAGACAGGTTCTTTGTTCTTTGTTCTTTGTTCGTTGTTCGTTGTTCTTCGTTCCTGGTTCTTTGTTCTACGTTGATTGTTGCCGGCGCCTTTGCGGCCAACGAAGCACCAGGAACCAAGAACAAGGAACAAGCAGCTGAAGTTTACCGCCCTGAGGCGGGGAAGTTCCCCCTTTCGGAACAGGCCAAAGCCTACGAGGGCCAACTCACCTTCGTGGACCACGCCAATCGCCGCGGCAGCCTCCGGGTGACCGGCGGAGAGCTCATGCACTCCACCGCCCCGCAGCCCTTCGCTATGCTCCCTTATGGCATGGTGCGCTATCACGGTGCGCCCGCTGACCTTAGAGATGTCCCGCTCGGCACGATGATGCACGGCCGCTTCTATCTGCCGCCGGACCCGAAGCTCTCGTCCGTGCCGGTCGTCGCCCAACCCAGCGTGACCCGACCCGCCGAGAACCACGCCATCCTGTTGGAGGACGAGCCCAGCTTCTGCCTCCGGGAGGGTAAGGTCTGGAAGTTGAAGGAGGTTACCCTCAAGGGCGGCAAGCAAGGGATGATCGTCGCCCATCGGGAACCGAAGGCAGGCGGGGAAGGCAAGGAAGTCGAACGCCAGATGAGCATCGATGCGGCCACCCGTTTCTGGCGTGGACGTGAGCAACTCAAGCTCGAGGACCTGATCGCCGAGGGCATCTGGCCCGCCGACGGGAAGAAAAGCCTCGAAGGCCAGGAGGTCTATCTGGGCCTCGCCTGGAAACCCGACGGGAATTGGTTTCGACGCACCGGCAATCGGCTTCGCATCTCCGACATCTGGCTGGACGCTACGGCGCTCCAGCGCGCCACCCAGCATCAGACCGAGGTGCATCGGGAGCTGATCCGGTGCCGCTGGATGCCCGCTTACGTGGATGCCGTCGAGTACGGCAAGTTCGGCGAAGCCACCGTATCCGCGACCCTGTTCGGCGGCATGGACCCCTCCCTGTATGCTGATTTCAAGAAGGGCATCAATGGGCAGCTCGCGGTATCCGAATTAAACTTAAAGCATGCGTATGGGACAGTTGCGGAAACCTTAGTAGCCAACTCGGGCCCCATCATCGACGTCAAGAAGCAGGAGAAAGAGATCCCGCTGGGCAGCAGCGGAATCCAAATCAGAATCAAGGTCACCCAGATCATCGAGGGTGCTCGTCCGGGGAGAATCATCCGGATCAGACCCATGAACTGGCCCGATGACGCCGTGCCACGGGAAGAATATACCGAAGGCCATCACGACGAACGCTTCCCCTCTCCGGACACCATGCCCAAATTCGGACCAATTCGTTTGAATTGAACGAAGAGACGAAGGTGCGTTCTTGGTGCGTTGTTCTTGGTTACTAGTTCTGGTGCGAGGGAACGAGGTAGGGTCGCCACTGCGTGGCGACCTAGACCGTTCGCCGAATGGTGAACGCCTGGTAGGGGCGTGGCTACGCCGCGCCCGGTCACGACGTAGTCGTGACCCTACCTCTGGCCACCACGCGGCGGCCGGCAACCCCTAGGTCGGCACGCAGTGCCGACCCTACCTACCCCCATACTCCATACTCGATACTCTATACTCTGGCCATAGAACACCTTCAGCCTTCATTCCCCCATGCTCCGGTTCACCTCAGCCCTACTCCTCACTTCCCTCTCACTCTCCGCCGCGGACTCCGTCCAAGAACGCATCGCAACGGTGACGAAGACGCCCGGCCTGGTCGCCTTCTGGGACTTCACCAAGCGCGAGGCCCCCGGCAAGCGCTTCACGGCGCACGTGCCGGCCGGTGCGACCAATGACTACGCGCTCGATGCGGGCAATTACATCAAGGACCTCTGGAATGCCGGCCCTGCCGCGAGCTACGATGACTTCCCTCTCCTCGGTTCGGGTCCGTTCGGCCAGGCGATCCGCATCAAGGCCGAGACGAATCCGGACTTCCGCCCCCTGCTCTTCATCCCGCGCGCCCGCTTGCATGACTCGCCCCTCGACATCAAGGGCGCCGGCAAGGCCGTCACGGTCGTCGTCTGGGCCATCCGCGAAAGCGGCAACCACGCCCTCGCCGGCATCTGGCACGAAGGCACCGACCTCAAGGAGAAGACCACCGAGTCCATCGCCAAGGTCGAACGCGGCCAGCGCCAATACGCGCTCTTCGCCGGCCTGAACAAGGAAGGCGCCGCCTGCGGCCACGTCTCCGAAAACGGCGCGAGCTCCTTCACGAACAAATACGCGCTGCATAAGTGCAACTCAGCGGCCCAGTCGCCGAAGGTGCCGCACGACTCCGCCCCGGAGGTCCTAGCCAAGTCCTGGCAGACCTTTGCGATGACCTTCGACAGCAAGACGCAACAGCTCACCGGCTGGCTCGACGGCCAGAGCGGCGACCGCTGGCTCGATAACCCGCAGAAGGATCGACTCGTCTCTTATGCCGCCAACGCCTGGCTGCAGGGACGACTCGCCAAGATCCCCGGCCAGCAGGAAGGCGAAGACCCCAAGTTCCCGGCCGACCAATATTACAATCCGCCCGAAGACAAGGCCGTGAGCGTGAAGGTGCTCAGCGAGAAGGATAACACCAGCGTCGAACTCCGCGAATACGCCTACACCAAGTTGAAGGTCACGCTCGTCGCCGGACAAGAGACCGCCCGCGAGCTCGTCTCCCTACGCCTCAACCCCTGGTGGTATCCGCACGGTATCTACGAGCCCAAGAACGACGGTACCGGCGGGCCCTTCACCATCGGCCGCGTGATCCACAGTTCCCGCAGCGTCGGCTTCACCGGCTGGATCGGCGGCGTCGCCGTCTTCGACCGCGCCCTTACGCCCGAAGAGTTGGCAAAGTTCCACGGGCTGACGAAGCCAACCGCGAAGTAATCGATTATGCGCTCCCTCGCCCTCCTTCTCCTCCTCACCTCCGCCCTCTCGGCCCAGACGATCACCATCGCGCCGGCGCCGGTCGATCGGGCCGCGTTGGTCGTGAGAGTGCCCTCCTATCCTTTTAAGAAAGACCCGAACCGCCTCTGTGCTTTCGACGAAGCGGGTAAGGCCTATCCCCTGCAGGAAGAGATCCTCAATTACCAGTTCCTCTCGAAAACCGAAAATGAAAAGGAAATGCAGAGGCGGACGGCCGAGTTCGTCGCCATCCATGAAGGCAAAATCCCCCAGGACCCGGTCCAACACATGCTGCTCACGGTTGGGTTCGTGCCGGCAAATAAAACCATCCGACTGACGGTCCGGGAGCGAGACAACCCTACGAAAGTTTCAGGCAAGCGGGACGGCTTCCGCGAGGTGGTGATGACGATCGACGGCAAGGACTGCCTGACTTACCGGACGGACAAAAAGCACAAGCCTCGCCCTGACATCAGCGACGATATCCTGCGCGCCGGCTACCTGCATCCGGTCCGTTCGCCCTCCGGCGCCATCGTGACCGGGGACTATCCGAGC
>JBILHF010000127.1:0-3779 GCA_044350605.1 Opitutales bacterium | reverse complement strand
GAGCTGCCTTGGTTGAACGCTTCGACGGCTCGCCTTTCTCCGTCGGCCTGACCCTCGCTTATGCTCCGACGGATAACGTATCGATCCACCTGACCTACGCCACGGAGGACTCCCTTCTTGGTTTGGCCGGCGCCGACAACACGATCAGCTTCGGCGTGCGCGCGACCTTCTAAGCCACGTCCGCACTGACGAGAGGGGCGGGAGGACCGCCCTGATCAAAAGCCCGCCCGTTGAATGCCGTGCGGGCTTTTCTTTTTTCGGCGAGCAGCCGCCGGCCGGGCAGGCCAATAATGCGTCCAGCGCTAATATAAAATATCTTCCCCTACGGGGAATAGGGCGGGGGAGTGTCCCGCCGTGGGGTGTTTTCGGAAACCTAGGGTATACTGCTGTCCTCATGCCCCGCTACACCCTGCAATCGACGCCCTTCCTTAATAACACCCGTCCGGTCATCTGGCTCGACGTCGAGAAGCGCAAAGCCGACCCGGAGCCGGCGCTGACCACCGTCGTCTGGGCCGAGGGCCTGAAGACCTATGCCCACGATGCGATCCTCGCCGCATCAGCCAAGGCGCGCGGTCTGGAGTTCCAGCCGTGGCTCGAGTTGGCCGCGAAGATCGTCGAAGTGGCCATCGCGACCGAATCGCTCATCGCCGGCTACAGCATCCCCGAGCGGGACCTGCTGATGACGGCCTGTCCGGAGCATGCGGAATGGATCAAGGAGCATTACCTCAACGCCAACGCGGCGAAGTGGTTCAGGAACAACCGGCCGAAGCTTTACGCTGAGGCGTGCCGCACGGCGGGCGAGCACCGTAATCCGGGTCTGAAGGATTTCCTCATCCAGCCCGCGGTCGGTTATGAATATAAGCGCTACCTGCTCGACGTGCAGCCGGGGTCGATCCTCGGGCGCATGCGCAAGCTGCTCGCCAAGCGTGACGGCGTGCATCGTGAGCTGACCAACGAAGCCAGGCGCGATTGGACTAATCTCATCGAGTATAACCGCCAGGACGTCTTGGGGATGATACACCTCGTGGGGTATGTGAAGGAGGCTAACAAGTTGACCAGTTGATCAGTGGGCCAGTGGGCCAGGGAGACACTAATCGAGGACACGAGGGCCGGAGGGCACGTGGACCAGACAAACCGCAGGGCACAAAGGGAAACCGGAGACCGGATGGTTGGCTGGGGTTTATGATTGGCCGCATCTAATATTCCGGTTCCCGGTCTCCCTTTGAGCTCCTGCCTCTAATCCATCCAGCCCTCGATTCAGTCCTCTACGCAGTCATCTATTCAGCCATCCATTCTGCTTCGGGTTGCGGGAAGGGCCGGGATAGGCATGGTGGGGGGATGAGATACCCCTTGTTCGCGTGGTTCGTCATGGCCGCGTGCGCCGTCACGGCGAAGCCTCTGCAGGTCTATATCCTCGTCGGGCAGTCTAACATGGAAGGACATGCGAGGATCGAGACGATCGATTATATCGGCGAAGATCCTGCGACGGCGCCGTTGCTGAAGCGCATGCTTGCTCCCGACGGCAAGCCGGCGGCCGCGAAGAACGTATGGATCTCCTACTACACGGGTATCGGCGAGAAGAACGGCGAGGGCTTCGGTCCGCTGACGACCGGTTACGGCTCGCGGCAGGATCCGGCGAAGGACGGCGGCAAGATCGGGCCCGAGTATACGTTCGGACTGGCGATGGAGCGCGCCGGCCAAGGCCCCGTCCTGCTCATCAAGGCCGCTTGGGGCGGCAAGTCGCTGAACTACGATTTCCGTTCACCGGGCGCGGGGCCGTATCCGCGGACAGCCCGCGACCTTGAGACCGACAAGCATCCGCTCGCCGACGCCGGTCATTACTATCGCCTCATGCTCGCGCATGCGAAGCAGGTGCTGGCCAACCCCGGGCGCGTCTGCCCGGCGTACGATCCGAAAGAGGGTTACGAGCTGGCCGGCTTCATCTGGCTGCAGGGCTTCAATGACATGGTGGACTCGAATTTCTATCCCAAGCAGCCCAAGGGCGCGCCGGGCAACCGGTTCGCGCTTTATTCCGAATACATGGGCGCGTTCATCCGCGACGTCCGCAAGGACCTTGGCGCGCCCAGGCTCCCGTTCGTCATCGGCGTCATGGGTGTCGGCGGCAAGGACCCGGGCAGTGACGACAACCTCGCCTTCCGCGAGGCGATGGCCGCCCCGGCCTCACTACCGGAGTTCAAGGGTAACGTCCTCGCCGTGCGGACCGCGCCGTTCTGGGACGAGAAGCTGGGCGCCATCCAGGACAAGAAGGAGAAGGTCCGGCAGATGGCGTATGAGCTCAAGAACAAGGGCAAGCGCTCGGCCAATGCCGACGGCAAGATGACCGAGGCGCAGCAGAAGGCTTATCTCAAGGACTACGAAGCCAAGCTGATCTCCGCGGACGAAGCCGCTATGCAGAAGCGTGGCGCCTCCAATGCCGGCTACCATTACCTCGGTTGCGCGAAGACGTTTGCGCTCATGGGCGAAGCGTTCGCCGAGGCTAATCTCCAGATAAGGGCGGGGCAGAAGTGAGGCGGCGCGGCGGAGCCGCGAGGGGGCACGTTGACACGGTGACACGGGGGTAAGGGGATGACGATGAGAGGCCCGGTTGACCAGAGGCCCAGAGGCTCGGAAAGATGCAACGTTAGTTGAACCGTTGACCCGTGGGCCAGTTGGCCGGAGGGGAGGACTAGCTGGCAAGTTGACACGTGGACAAGGGAGGCACGCGGCGGGAAGATGCCTAACTCAAAGGGGAACCGGAGGCCGGATGATCGGCTGGGGATTGATTCTGCCCGCCGCATCCTTTCCGGTTTCCGGTCTCCCTTGGAGTTGCTGTATCTGATGCGCCCCGTCCTCGTTGCGGCCCTCAACGCCGACCTCGACTCAGTCCTCCCTCTTGTCATTCTCCTCGCATGCTTATTCCAATCGAAGAGCTGAAGATCCTGTACCAAGGAGCTATCGCCGACGTCACGGATTCGCCGGCCCGGCCGATCTTGTCGGCCGAACGTTACCAGGGCGGTTTCGGGTTCATCCGTAACGGCGTCGAATATCGGCTGGCCTTCGATGCCCTCG
Source organism: Opitutales bacterium (assembly GCA_044350605.1). GTDB lineage: Bacteria > Verrucomicrobiota > Verrucomicrobiia > Opitutales > UBA953 > UBA953. The sequence continues at coordinate 710 of JBILHF010000127.1, read as the reverse complement.
AGTCGCCGGAGTGCATGACGTTGCAGACTAACCTCGATTTCATCAGCGGGCGAGCCGGCCTCGAGAACATGCGTCGGCTGGTGGCCCAGCTGAACGCGGAGAAGAAGGGCGTGAAGTTCGTCTTGGTCGAAGCCCCGGCGCCGTTCATCGTCTGCTCGGTCGAGGCGATCCTCGCGGGGTTCCGTCGCATCCCGAACACGGAGGTCGCGGAAGCGATCCTCCAGAGCGCCATGCGACGACTCGAGGACGTGACGGAAGAGATTCGTTTGGAATTGGGACGTAGAAGGTAGGGGCGCGACGCGCCTACGGCGCGAGGGGGCACGTTGGCATGGTGACACGTGGGCAAGGGGAGATACCCCTGCCTCGAGACAGCTATGTCGCGACGCGGTCCCTGCCTGCGCCGCTGCTTTATTTGACGGCTTCGGTACCCGCCTTCTTTGCCTTCCGCCCATTTTTCGCTAGCTCCTTCTTCTCATCAGGGCTCAGATTATTGGCCGGCGAATCCGGTTCATTATGCTTCGGCATCGCCAGGCGCAGTCGCTCGATGATTTCCTTATATTCCGGCAGGGCGGCCAAGTTGCGGTGTTCGAGCGGGTCGGTCGTGTGGTCGTAGAGTTCCTCGGCGCCGCCTTTCGAGCCGTAATACGTGAACCGGTAGCGGCCGTCCGTGACGGAGTGGTTCCCGTAGTTGTAAGTGGTCAGCGTGGGGA
>JBILHF010000036.1:0-17246 GCA_044350605.1 Opitutales bacterium | reverse complement strand
ACGCACGGCGGCACCGCCGCCCCGAAGTCATTCAAGCCGGAGACCTGGGCCCAACGCACGCCCGTCGTCCAAGGGCTTGAGATCATCGGCGCCCACCCCGAAGCCGACGGCCTCGAGGCGACCGGCACGATGCAGCTGACACTCTCCCGCCTGACGATCCGGGAAGCCCGTCACGCCATCCACCTCACCGTGCGCAATCGTAATATCGTCATCTCCGACTGCCATCTCTACCGCAACCGCGGCGTCGGGCTGTTCCTGGATAACGTCAACCTCCACCAGACGAACATCACCGGCTGCCACATCAGCTACAACCTCGGCGGCGGCATCGTCGCCGTGGGCGGAGAAGTGCGCAACCTGCACGTCGGCACCTGCGACATCGAGGCGAACCACGACGAGAACGGCCCGCCCTCGGCCAATATCCTCCTTGATTCGACCGGGGGCTCGATCGCCGAGGTCGCGGTCACCGGCTGCACCATCCAGCACACCCACAAGGCACCGGGCTCGGCCAACATCCGCATCCTCGGGGCCGGCAAAGACCCCTCCCTGCTCCGCCGTGAAGGCCGCGAGCATACGCGCGAGGGGCACGTGACCATCGTCGGCAACGTCTTCAGCGACGTGCAGGTCAACCTCGAGATCCGCCAAGCCCGCGGGGTCACCGTCTCGGCCAATACCTTCTGGGAAGGCTTCACGCACGACCTGCTCGTCGAGGACAGCCAGAACATCGTCGTCACCGGCAACAACTTCGACCGCAACCCGCGCTACCTCGTCAACGGCAACGGACTCGCCGAGAAGAACGGCGTCGTGCTGCGCCGCGTCGCGGACTCCAGCTTCTCCGGGAACGTCGTGGTCGGCGTCCATGGACAGGAAGCCGCGGTCGACGTCGAAGACGGCACCCGTCTCCGGATCACGGATAACAGCATCCTCGACAGCGACGGGCACGCCCTGCGTCTTACCCGCCTCAGCCGCAGCCTCGTGACCGGCAATCTCCTGCGCGACGACCGTCCGGCCGATAAGCGCAGCCTCGCGCCGCTGCTGAGCGTGCGGGAAGGAACGGGGAACCGCATCGACGCCGAGCCGACGACCGCGCGGTAGGATCAGGCGCCGCCGCGGCGGATCTCGGAACCTTCGAAACGGATCGACACTCGCCACACCTTCTTGACGCGCGTGATCACCTTGCCGGTGCCGGCGACGATGGTCTCGGGGATCTCGATGCGGTGCTGATCGACCACGGCGTGGAAGCCGCGCTCGGAGAAGATGTCGATGAACATCGAGATGGCCAGAGGGTCGTCGAAGACCGTGGTCTCGATGTTGACGTGCGCCTGGCCGGAGATGGCGTGGGCCTTGATGATCGGCAGGAACTTGTCCTGGATCAGCTCGATGACCTGACGGAAAGTCTCGGCATTGCGCTCGGCGTAGTCGTCGAGGCGGCGGACGAGATCCTGACGGGCGTGCTGGACGATCTGCGAGGCCAGCGGGATCGGCGAGATGAGGTCATACGTCTCTTCGGCCAGTTCCAAGGAGCTCTGGTATTGAAGCTCCTTGATGATGCGGGCCTGCACTTCCGGCAGGGAACCCTGCGCGTTGATGAAGTGATAGTGGAAGATGTCGCGCAGAGACTGCAGCGGCTCGTAGGTGCGCTCCTTGAAGACGCGGTAACGGTTGCGGGCGGCGTCGGCCGTGAGGTCGGTCTTGCGGACCTCGGCGAGCGCGCCCCCTTCGCGGGCGACCTTCTCGTTCTGGGCGAGGGCTTCCTGGCCGCGCTTCAGCTGACGGCGGACGGACTCGTTCTCGTCGACGAACAGGACGAGGATGTGGAAGTGCGGCTTCGGGAAACGCGGGCCGTGCGGCGTGCCGCGGAACTCGGTGCGCAGGTCGTTGAGCTTGGCGAAGAGATGCTTGAGGCACTCCACCTGCACCATCGAACGCGGGAAGCCGTCGACGATAGCTCCGCTCACGTATTCGGCCGCGAGCAGCTTACGGAAGAGGATTTCCACCACTTCGCGGTCGCCGACGAGCATGCCGGCGTCGATCCGCTTCTTGGCCTCGGGGCTTGAGAGCAGGTCGCTGACCACGATCGGGTCGGCGGCGTAATCGCGATACTGGAGGATGAACGCCGTGTTGGTGCCCTTACCGGCGCCCGGGGCGCCGTTGAGCCAGAAGATCTCGCGCGGGAAGGCCAGCTTCTCCCGGCCGAACTCACGCTCCAGACTGGACCAGACCGAGTCGAAGATGATCTGGCCATCCTTGACCTCGAGGTCGCTGATACCGCTCGAGGCGGGTCTGGGCAGAGCGTCGCTCATGAAGTTAAGGGTCTAGGAGTAAATCCCCCGACCTAACCTGCGAGGCAAAAACGCAGGGTAATCGCCTCATTTCCCGCCGTTTACTTCACTCCGCCCGTAGTCTTCACCGCATCCGAGCCCGGTTTGACGGCGGGCAGACCCGGCTCGTCCGAACGATTCCGACGGAACTGATAGCGGTTGATGTCCTGCATCGAAAGCTGCTCGACCGTCTTCGGCGAGGGGTTGAGCCGACCCTGCCAGTCGGACTTCACGCCGGCATAACGGTCATCGGAGACGACGCCCATGCGCTCCTCCCAGGCCTTGATCTCGGCTTTGGCGCCGTTGACGGTCGAATTCGTGCGGGCGACGGATTTCACTTCGATGGTATCCTTCGGGCGAATCTCCGCGCCGAGGCCGTCCGTCAGTTCGATGTCGGCCTTCTTTCGGCCGAGGGTGTCATAGCGACCGTGCCAGGTATCCAGCGTGACCAAGTTGTTTCGATTATAGACCTGCTCCTTACCGATCGGCGCGTTGCCCGCCTCGAAGCGCTGCTCCATGAGCCCGCTGGCTTTGGACGCGCGCTTGAGGCCCGCATTCACGTCGACGGCACCATCGAGTTCTTTCCCGTTACCCGCTCCCTGCAGCGCGAACGGGACCGTGCGGCCGTCCGCCGTCCGAATGGTCTGGTCGACCTTGGGGGCGGCGGGCGCCGGTGCGGCCGGTGAAGGGGCGACGGCACCACCGATCGCGGGACGCGGCAGCGGATTGGAAGAACGGGATTTGGGCGGCGTACCAGCCATGGGCTTACCCTCGGCGTCGTAACGATAGACCTGCGTGCCTTCGATACCGCCCTCGGCGGTGATGACCACGCCGGCCTTGATGGCCCCCGGCGGACGCTCCGCGCCCACGACCGTCAGGACGGTCATGGCCAAGAGCGCGGAGATGGAGAAGCGGGGTCGCAAGGCCACCCATCTTGGGCGACCCCACGACCGACCTCAATCCCTTCTTAGCGGGGAATCGGGAAGGATTTGGTCTTCCAGATCAGCTTGGCGTAGTCGCCGATCGAGCGGTCCGACGAGAACTTGGCGCACCGGGCGACATTACGGACGGCCATCGCGGCCCAGCGGCGACGGTCGAGGAAGGCCTGGGAGGCCTGCTCCTGCGCATCGACGTAGCTACGGAAGTCGGCCAGCACCAGGTAGGGGTCGCCGCCGGACATAAGCGAATCGACCACCGGAGCGAGCGCGCCCGGCTGTTCCGGCGTGAAGGTCTCGGAGCGGAGCCAGTCGAGGAGCGAGGCGAGTTCCGGATCGGCGGCGAGCACCGCGTGCGGATCGTAGCCGTCGGCCCAGCGCTGCTGGACCTCTTCGACCTTGAGGCCGAAGATGAAGATGTTCTGGTCGCCGACTTCCTCGGCGATCTCGACGTTGGCGCCGTCGAGGGTGCCGATCGTGACCGCGCCGTTGAGGGCGAGCTTCATGTTACCCGTGCCGGAGGCCTCCTTGCCCGCCGTGGAGATCTGCTCGGAGAGATCGGCCGCCGGGATGATGCGCTCGGCGAGGGAGACGCGGTAGTCCGGCAGGAAGACCACCTTGAGCAGACCGCGCACCCGCTCGTCGGCATTGATGACGGCGGCGACGCGGTTGATGGCGTGGATGATGTGCTTGGCGAGGGCGTAACCCGGGGCGGCCTTGGCGCCGAAGACGCAGACGCGCGGCGTGAACTTGCCGTTCGGCTCGTTCAGGATGCGGCGATACAGGTGCAGGATGTGCAGCAGGTTCAGGTGCTGGCGCTTATACTCGTGAAGGCGCTTGATCTGGACGTCGAAGAGCGCGTCGGGCGAGACGTCGACGTCGACGAGCTCCTTGATGCGGGCGGCGAGGCGCACCTTGTTGGCGCGCTTGATCGCGAGGAATCGCTCCTGGAAGGCCGGGCGGTCGGCGACGGCATCGAGCTTGCGGAGGCGACTGAGGTCGGTCTCCCAGCCCTGACCGGCGACTTCGTCGCAGAGGGAGCTGAGCTCCGGATTGCAGCCGCGGACCCAGCGACGGGGCGTCACGCCGTTGGTCACATTGACGAACTTGCCCTTCCACAGCTCATCGAAGCCCGGGAAAAGGTTGGCCCGCAGGAGACGGGTGTGGAGTTCGGCCACGCCGTTGACGTGGTGCGAGCCGACGACCGCGAGGTGTGCCATGCGGACGCGCTTCGGGGAGCCTTCCTGGATGATCGAGAGCTCGGTCTTGCGGGCGTCGTCTCCCGGCCAGCGGCAGTCGACCTCTTCGAGGTGACGGCGGTTGATCTCGTAGATGATCTCGAGGTGCCGCGGGAGCACCTTCTCGAAGAGCGGCACGGACCAGGTCTCGAGCGCCTCGGGCAGCAAGGTGTGATTGGTGTAGCTGAAGGTCTGGGTGCAGAGCGCCCAGGCTTCATCCCAGGTCAGGCGCTCGACGTCGACCAGCAGGCGCATGAGCTCGGCCACCGCGATCGCGGGGTGCGTATCGTTGAGCTGCACCGCGGCCTTGGCGGGCAGGCTGCTGAAGTCGGGGTTCAGGCGGCGGTGGCGACGCAGGATATCCTGCAACGAGCAAGACACGAAGAAGATCTGCTGGACGAGGCGCAGCTCCTTGCCGCTCTCGGTGCTGTCGTTCGGATAGAGCACCTTGGAGACGGTCTCGCTCGAAGTACGGTCGCGGACCGCATCGACGTAGCCGCCGCGGTCGAAGGCGCGGAAGTCGAACTCGGACGCGGCCTTGGATTCCCAGAGGCGGAGGAAGTTGACGCTGCTGCCCGCGAAGCCGGCGATCGGGATATCCCAGGGCACGCCGAGGAGGTCGCGCGTCTCGACGAGTTCGGCGGAGTGGTTGCCGCGGTCGTCGGTGCTGTGCTTGACGCGACCGTAGAGGGGCACGCTCACGCGGTAGTTCGGACGGCGGATCAGCCACGGGTTGTTGTTGGCCAACCAGTTGTCGGCCACTTCGACCTGGCGGCCGAGCGCGAAAGTCTGCCGGAAGAGACCGAACTCGTAATGGATGCCGTAGCCGATGGCCGGGATGTCCATCGTCGCGAGGGAATCCAGGAAGCAGGCGGCGAGACGGCCGAGACCGCCGTTACCGAGGCCCATGTCAGCTTCTTCATCGGCGACCGTCTCGAGGTCCTGGCCTAGTTCGGACAAGGCCTGCGCCGCGACCTCGCGGAGCTGCATGTTCACGAGGTTGTTCGTGAGCACGCGGCCCATGAGATACTCGAGGGAGAGATAGTAGACGCGGCGGACGTTCTTGCTGGCGTGCTGGGCCTGCGTGTCGATGTAGCGCTCAAGCATCTGGTCGCGGGCGGCCATGCACGTGGCCATCCACCAGTCGTTGCGGGTGGCCGTGACGCGGTCGCGGGCGAACGTGCTCTTCAGATGATGCAGGATCGCGGCGCGGAAGGCGGTGACCGGCGAGCCGGCTGCGGGCTTCGCCGGCGGCTTCTTGGCCGGTTTCGGGGCGGGCTTGCGCACCTTGACCACCTTGGCGGACTTCTTCGCGGGCTTCTTCTTTTTAGGCATGATCGTCGGTTAGGACAATCGAGCATAAGCCACAAGCGAGCCAAAACCGCGTCAGCCCTGTGCCAGCTCCCGCAACTTGTTCAAATCCAGCTTACCCGTGCCCAAAATCGGGACAGCGGGCACTTTCTTGAACACCTTGGGGATCCACAGGTTAGCGAGTCCTTCGGCCGTCAGCGCCGCGCGGATCGCCTCGACGTCGATGTCATCGACATGCAGCACGACGAGTTGCTCGCCCTTGGCCGGATCCGCGGTGCTTGCGACGGCGACCTTGATCTCCGAGGAATCGATCAGCCCCATCACCTTGCGCAGAGCGTCCTCGACGGTGCCGTGCGGGACCATCTCGCCGCCAATCTTAGAAAAACGGGAGAGGCGACCGGCCAGATGGAGGAAGCCGTCATCATCCATGCGGGCGAGATCGCCCGTACGATACCAGCCATCCGGCGTCATCGCCTTGGCGGACTGCTCGGCATCGAGATAGCCCATGAAGATATTGGCACCCTTGATTTCCAGGAGACCCACCTGCCCGCTCGGCAGGACCTCACCGGTCTCCGGCTCGATGAAGCGGACGGCGACGCCGATGACCGGACGGCCGACCGAGCCGCGGACATTGCCGAGCCAGACGCCATCGGGACCTTCGGGATCGATCCGGTCGGGCACATTGACGGCAAGCACCGGGCTGGTCTCGGTGATGCCATAACCTTCCAGGACCGGAGTCTCCAGCTGGGTGGCGAAAGCGTCCACGAGATCGGCCGGACATTTCTCGGCGCCGACGACGGCCCATTCAAGAGAAGCGAAATCCGCGGCGGTGCCGCGACGAAGATAGGGCCGCAGGAAAGTCGGCGTCCCGACGACGACCGTGACCTTCTCTTCCTTGATCGCCTTGACCGCCGCGGCGGAATCCAGCGGCGACGGCAAGGTCACGAGACGGGGCGAGCGGGAGAGCGAGTACCAAAGCCCGATCGTGAAACCAAAACTATGGAAGACCGGCAGGCTGCTGAGCAGCACCGCGTCGTCCGGCAGGATGTCGGCGTCGTCGATCTGCCGCAGGTTGGCCAGGATGTTACGATGCGAGAGACGCACGCCCTTAGGCTGGCCCGAACTGCCGCTGGTGAAGAGCAAAGCCGCTTCGTCGTCGCCGCCCTGCTTCGGAAGCCCCATGCACGCCAGCGCCCAGGAGGCCGGCAGGAAGCGGATCAAACCGAGACGGCAGGCGATATCGGCGCGCGAGTGCGCCGTCAGGAAATCGGCGACATCGAGGACCTGGTCGCCCCACGGGAAGTCAGGGGACTTCTCCGAGAGCTTGCTGCGGAACGCGCCGGCGGTGACGACGAGATCGACCTCGGCCCGCTGCAGACAGGAGAGCGCCTGCTCGCGGCCAAGCGAGAAATTGAGGTTCACCGGAGATTTGTCGGCCAGCACGCAACCCAGGTTAGCCACGGCCGCCGCGACGCCCGGAGGCAGCACGATGGCGACCCGCTTAGACTTGGTCCGGCGCTTCAGCTCACCCGCGAAAGCCCAGCCCAAGGCCAGCAGCGTGGCGCCGGTGAACTCACGGCGCGCGGACGTGCGGTCGACCAAGGCGATCGCGCCGCCCTTCTTCGCCAGACCCTCGGCGACCTCGCGGCCAAGATGACCTTCGAGGGATGCGCGCATGGCGAAGGCCTCCGCGGCGAGCTCAAGCAGGCGCAGGCGCGTCTTGGCGTGCTCGCTGGCAGGAAACGGCTTACCGATCACGACTGCGACGGGTCGCGGGAAATGCTTGGGCAGCTTCCAGAAAGATTTTCCTCCGCTGAAACTGAGGATCGAACCCCACATGCCGTCGATCGCGACCGGCAGGATAGGCGCGCCGCCGCGGCGGGCGATCAGCTCGAAGCCCTTGCGCAGCTGCATGAGTCCGCCGTTACGCGTGAGGCTGCCTTCAGGGAAGATGCAGACGATTTCGCCGCGCGCGAGGGCTTCGCCCGACTTGATGATGGCTTCCTTGGCCTTCGTCTCGGAAACCGGGATCGTCCCCATCAGGCGGCACATGAAGCCGAGGAACTTATGCCGTTCGAAACCTTCCCAGGAAAGGAACCGCACCGGACGACGTGACATCACGCCCATCACCAGCACGTCGGCATAGGCGACATGGTTCGCGATAAGGAGCACGCCGCCTTCCGCCGGGATGTTCTCTAATCCGCGGACGCGGATGGTATACCCGCACTTCAGGAGCAGCCAGCACAGGGTGTGCATGGCGCAATACCCCAAAGACATCGACTGATGCCGGCGAGGAGCCCGCCAGGCGAAGGTCAGGAGGAAAATCGTGAGCAGCAGCAGCGCGAAGCCGATGAACGCCACGGCGATCATCAGCAGGAACCAGCCGAGGGAGTAAAGCAGGGGCACCTAGAAGAAAGTGGGGCGTCCGCCCTCGGGTGCAAGCCGAGTCCTTTCGGGGTTGACCCCTCCCCGCCCCTGAATGCCCTATAGAGACCCGCGATGCGCGACTACGTCCTCAGACGGTTGCTGCTAGTCCCACTGACTTTCGTGGGCATCACTTTCGTCGCGTTCTGCTTCACCCGCTTCGTCCCGGGCGGACCCATCGAACAGGCCATGGCCGAGCGGCAGCAGGCCGAAAACCGGAAGCAGACCTCCGCCGCCCGCCCCACCGGCCCGGCCTCCCCCGAAGAACTCGACAACCTGCGTCGCCGCTACGGCTTCGACCGACCCCTCCTTCAGGCCTACGCCATCTGGCTGGGCGCCCTGCCCGGTCCGGCGGACTGGGTCACCGTGCGTCTGGATAAGGACGGGCGTGGCGAAGCCGACGTCGCCGATGACCAAGCGGAAGGCTCGCCCCTGAAACTCATCGTGCGAGCCGAACAAGGCGGCTTCGCCGTCACGCCCGCCGACGCCAAGCTGATCCGGCCCGACTGGCGCGCCGAAGCGGCGCCATTACCTGACGACCCCGAGAAAGCCCCGCGGGTGCTCGTCTATCGCCGCGCTTACGCCGGTCTCCTGCAGGGAGAACTCGGCGATTCGACTTCGAGTGACCGGCCCGTCTGGGATGAGATCAAGGAGCGCCTCCCGATCTCGGCGTGGTTCGGCGCCTGGTCCCTGCTCCTTGCCTACGGCATCTCGATCCCGCTCGGCGTGGCCAAGGCGCTGAAGCGCGACGGCTGGTTCGACCGCGGCTCTTCGCAGGTGCTCTTCATCTTATACTCGATCCCGGGCTTCATCCTCGCGGTCGCGGCCCTGCAGTTCCTCTGCTTCCAACTCGGCTGGTTCCCGACCAAGGGCTTCGACTGGGAGTCGCTCACCTGGGGCGGCCGGCTGCATCACACCGTCGTCCCGCTAGCGTGCGAGATGGTCGGCGCTTTCACCGCGCTGACGCTCTTCACCCGCAACGGCCTATTGGACAATCTCGCGGCCGACTACGTGCGCACCGCCAAGGCCAAAGGCCTGAGCCACGGTCGCATCGTCTTCGTCCACGCCCTGCGTAACGCGCTCATCCCGCTCGCCGCCACCTTCGGCGGCAACCTCGGCTTCTTCCTCACGGGCTCGTTCCTCATCGAGGTGACCTTCAACATCCCCGGCCTCGGCCTGCTGGGTTACGACGCCCTCACGCACCGCAACTTCCCCGTCTTCCTCGGCCTCCTCACCCTCTCCAGCCTGGCGATGCTCATCGGCAACATCGTCTCCGACCTCTGCGTCGCCGCCGTCGACCCGCGCATCCGGTTCGACAAATCCGCATGAGCCTGCTCGACCCCATCACCCTGCAACGCTTCGCGCGCTTCCGTCGGCATCGCGCCGGCTGGTGGTCCCTGCTCGCGCTGCTGGCCCTGTCGGTCCTCGCGTTGCTCGGCCCGCTGCTCGTCGGCCACCGCCCGCTCATCCTCCAGGTCGACGGCGTCACGCGCTTCCCGGTCTTCGCGGGCCACATCTCCGGCCGGGAACTCGGCCTGAAGATCGAAGGCGAACCCAACTACCGGCTCCTCGCCGAGGAACTGAAGCGCGACGGACGCGGCTGGCTCATCATGCCGCCGGTACCCTTCGCGGCCGACGAAGTCTGCGAGGTCATGCCCGCCGTCGTGCGCGACGCCCAAGGTCGCTGGCAGGATCCGCGCGGCCTGATCGCCGAAGGACGCATCTTCTCCCTGAACGCCGACGGCACCCGCCGCCAGGTCTGGACGATCATCAACGGGCGGCCCGAAGGTGACGCCCGCCTGCTCGCCGATGGCGCGACGGTCGCGCGGGCCAAATTCGCCGGCGGCGAGCTGACACGCCGCGTGCCCGCCACGGACCGGACCGACTGGGCCCCCGGCGCAGGCCTGCGCACCCTGATCCCCTCGCCCTGCCCGCCCGGCCTGGACGGCCACTGGCTCGGGACCGATGAATCCGGCCATGACATCGTCGCGCGGCTCTTCGGCGGCTTCCGGATGCTGCTCCTCGCCGCCGTCATCTTCCTGCCCTGCGTCTACGGCGTCGGCCTGACGCTCGGGGCCGCGATGGGCTACTTCGGCGGCTGGTTCGACCTCGTCTTGCAACGCGTGATGGAAGTCTGGTCCAACATCCCCTTCCTCTACGCCATCATCTTCCTCGCGAGCCTGCTGGAGCCCTCGCTGGCGATCCTCATCCTGATCCTCGTGGCCTTCTCGTGGATCGGGCTGGCGCAACAGCTCCGCGCCGCGGCCTACCAGGTCTCCGCGCGAGATTTCGTGACCGCCTCGCGCGCGCTCGGCGCCGGCCATGCCCGCATCATCTGGAGCCACATCCTGCCGAACTGCGCGACGGTCATCCTGACCACGCTCCCGTTCAGCCTGCACGGATTGGTCTTCTCCCTCTCCGCGCTCGACTACCTTGGCTTCGGCCTCCCGCCGACCGAGCCTTCGTGGGGCGACCTCCTCCATCAAGCCAAAGAGAACTGGCATGCGTGGTGGATCCTCGGCCCGACCCTCGGCTGCCTCGTCGGCACCATGGTCATGATCAACTCCATCGGCGAAGCGTTGCAGGACGCCTTCGACCTCCGCCGTCAACAACGATGAGATTCTTGCTCGCTCTCCTTTGTCTCGTCGGCTGCGCCCACGCCGAGACTTACCAGGACCCTAAGGCCGCCGCCTTCTACGCCGAGCACCCGGATTTCTTCCGCTTCGCCAAGCCGGCCGACCTGCCCAAGGACCTCGTCTGGCAGGACGGCGCGGCGCAGCCCGAATTCGCCGACCCCCGCGCGGTCCGCGGCGGCGTACTCCGACAGTTCACGACCTCGACGCCGCCGACGCTGCGGCGCGTCGGCCCTAACGCCAACAACGGCTTCCGCGGTGAACTTTACGACAACAACGACTTCGGGCTGCTCGCCGGGCACCCGGACACCGACGAGATCATCCCCGCCCTCGCGACCAGCTGGGCGATGTCCGCCGACGGGCTGACGGCCTATTTCCGCCTGGATCCGAACGCGAAGTTCACCGACGGCCAGCCGGTCACGGTCGACGATTACTTCTACACCTTCTACTTCCACCGCTCCCCTTGGGCCAAGGCGGACTGGTATGCCGACCACTACACCCGCGAATGGGGCGGCGTCACGAAATACGACGACCATACGCTGGCGGTGAAGGCCCCGCGCAAGCGTCCCTATCAGCTCGAACTCCTCGGCGGCCTACGACCGACGCCCCGCCAGTTCTTCAAGGACTTCGGGCCCAACTACGAGAAGGCCTTCAACGACCGCTTCCATCCGACCACCGGCCCTTATTACGTGAAGCCTGACGGCTTCCAGCGGGAGAAATCCATCACGCTCACCCGCGTGACCGACTGGTGGGGTGACCGTCGGAAATACTACCGCCATCGCTACAACCCCGACGCCATCCACTACGGCGTCATCCGCGACCTCGATAGCGCCTACTCGTCCATGCTCGCCGGCGAGCTCGACTTCATGCCGATCATGATGCCCCGCTATTGGTATGGGACCAACGAGAAGAAGGCCTACCTGAACGGCTACCTCACCAAGGCTCAGTTCTTCAACGACATCCCCCGCCCGCCCTACGGGTTGTATATCAACACCCAGCGGCCGCTGCTGGCGGACGTCAACGTGCGCGTCGGCCTGCAGCACGCCACGGACTTCCAGCGTGTCATCGACGGCTTCTATCGCGGCGACTACGAACGCCTCCAGCAGTTCAGCGAAGGCCTGGGCAAATTCACCGACCCCTCGCTCCGCGCCCGGCGCTATTCGCCTGAGCTCGCCCGGGCCGCTTTCGCCCGGGCGGGCTTCACCCAGACAGGTGCCGACGGCATCCTCATCAACGCCGCGGGCGAACGCCTCTCCTTGCGCCTCACCTTCGACACCTCCGACCGCCGCAAATACCTCGCGACGCTGGTCGAGTCCGCCCGGCGCTGCGGCGTCGAACTGCGCCCCGAGACGCTCGAGCACACGACGATGTATCGCAAGGTCATGGAGAAGAACCATGACATCGTCTTCTGGGCCTGGTCGGTCTCCAGCCGGATCCCGGCGCTCTGGGAATCGCATCACTCCGAGAACGCGGTCGAAGTCCTGGCCGACGGACGCAAGGTGCCGAAACGCCAGACGAACAACATCACCGGCGTCGACGATCGTGAACTGGACGGCCTCATCGACCGTTTCCGCCTGGCGACCGAAGAGGCCGAGATGGTCCGGCTGTCGCACGCGATGCAGCGACGCATCCATGACCTCGCGGACTTCATCCCCGGCTTCAAGGTGCCCGGCTACCGCATCGCGCACTGGAACTGGGTCAAGTTCCCCGCCGGCTTCGATGTCCGCGCCGCCGAGGACCCCGGCCAGTATGGCCTGTTCTGGCTCGACCCCGCCCAACGCGAGACCGACCTGAAGGATTTCCGCGACGGGAAGACACGCGGGGCGCCGAAGACCGTGATCGAAGACCGCTGGCGCACCGAATGACCGCCGTTCTTCCTTCCCCTCCCTCCGCCCCCGACCTAACCTCCGCGCCATGTCCGCCGAGCCTCTCCTGAAAGTCCAGGACCTCAGCGTCACCTTCCACAACGGTGACCGCGAGACCGTCGCCGCCCAAGGGGTAAGCTACGAGCTGGCGGCCGGCGAGGTGCTGGCGGTCGTCGGTGAATCCGGCTCCGGCAAGTCCGTCACCGCCCTGGCCCTCACGCGCCTCCTCCCTCCCGCCCCTGGTTGCGTGCTCGGCGGCTCCGTGCGCCTGCAGGGCGTCGAGCTCCTCACCCTGCCCGAGAACCAATTGGCCAAAGTCCGCGGCGGCTCCATCGCCTACATCTTCCAAGAACCGGGCAGCTCCCTGAATCCCGTCTACACGATCGGTTTCCAGATCGGCGAAGCCATCTCCCTCCACCGCCCGGAAATCAAGGATGTCCGCGCCGAAGTCATCCGCGCCCTCACGGAAGTCCACATCAACGACCCCGCCCGCGTCGCGGACCAGTATCCCCACGAGCTTTCCGGCGGCATGCAGCAGCGTGCGATGATCGCCATGGCCCTCGCCTGCGACCCGAAGATCCTCGTCGCCGACGAACCGACCACCGCGCTCGACGTCACCATCCAGAAGGAGATCATGGACCTGCTCGCCCGCCTCCGTCGCGAACGCGGCATGAGCATCATCCTCATCACGCATAACTTCGGCATCATCGCGAACTTCGCCGACAAGGTGCAGGTGATGTGGAAGGGACGCATCGTCGAAAGCGGCCCGGTCGCCCAGGTCATGAGCACGCAGACCCACCCCTACACCAAGGCGCTGATCGCCTGCATCCCGCGGCTCGGCCAGCGTCGTCGCCGCCTCACCACCCTCTCCGAGGAACTCAAGGTCTCCCGATGAGCGACCACCTCCTCGAAATCAGCGGGCTCTCCGTCCACTACCCCGGCCGCGCCGCCTGGTTCTTCCAGAAAGCCGCGCCGAAGAAGGCGGTGGACGACATCTCCTTCGTCGTCCCGAAAGGCAAGACGGTCGGACTCGTCGGCGAATCCGGCTCCGGCAAGACCACGACCGGCCGCGCCATCGTGAAGCTCGCCCCCCTGACCGCCGGCAGCATCCGCTACCAAGGCCAGGATATCGGCCGGCTCTCGAACGCCGCCTTCCTCCCCTGGCGTAAGAAGATCCAGATGATCTTCCAGGATCCGTATAATTCGCTCAACCCGCGGGCCGACATCCTGAGCATCCTCTCCGAGCCGCTCGAAATCCACTTCCCTGCGATGACCCGCGCCGACCGCGAGGCCCGCTGCGCCGAACTGCTGCGCAGCGTCCAGCTCCCGGCCGAGCACCTCCGCCGTCACCCGCACGAGTTCTCCGGCGGGCAGCGTCAGCGTATCGGCATCGCCCGCGCCCTCGCCGTGCAGCCCGAGCTCATCATCTGCGACGAACCCGTCTCGGCCCTCGACGTCTCCGTCCAGGCCGAAGTCGTGAACCTGCTCCAGGACCTCCAGGAACAGTTCGGCCTCACCTACCTCTTCATCGCCCACGACCTCGCCGTCGTCGAGCACGTCAGCGACCACATCCTCGTGATGTCCAAAGGCAAGATCGTCGAGCAAGGCACTCCCGCGCAGATCCTCGGCGCCCCCCGGGAAGCCTACACGAAGACGCTGCTGGCCGCGGTGCCCCGGTTCTGATGTCCGCGGACGAACAGGCCACTAAGCCGGGCACGCTCGATGGCACGACGCGCGGGCTCGGCCTGCTGCTGGTCGGCATGGCGGCTTTCGCCGCTTGGGACCAGTGGGCCATCTGGAGCACCAAGGATGACTACGGATTCGGCTACCTCGTGCCCTTCTTCTCGGCTTACGTACTCTGGGACCGCTGGGATGAACTGCGCGCGCTGCTGACCGGCGAACGCTCCCATGTCTCCGCACCGGCCTCACGCGCCGGCCTGCTCTTAGTCCAGCTGCTCGCCTTCCTCGCTGTCGCCTGCTTCGGACTCGGCGCGGCGGCACGGGCCGTCTTCGGCACCGGCGTCGGGCCGACCTTGGCCATCGCCTTCGGACTCACCGGCGCGGCGCTCGCGTTCGGTTACCTTTCCGCGCGCGGACCGCAGGATTCGCCGGCGACCGCCGCCACCCGCTGGCACGCCGTGGGCCTGCTCGTCTTTCCTGCGGGCGTGTGGCTGATCTCCGGCCCTTTCCTCTACCTCGTCGACAACCAGATCAAAGGCGCGCTGCTCACGAACGTCACCGAAATCGTCTCCGGCCTCCTGCGCGCGAGCGGGCACGTCATCCGCGTGAACGGCAACACCATCGTCTTCCCGAACGGCGACGCCGTCGGCGTGGCGGAAGCCTGCTCCGGCATCCGCTCCCTGTCCGCTTGCGTCTTCGCCGGCGCCTTCCTCGGCGCGGTCTTCCTCGAAGGCGGCTTCCCCGGTGCGCTCCTGCGACGGATCTCGCTGATCGCGCTGGCCGGCTTCACCGCGATCCTGCTGAACATCGGCCGTAACGCCTACCTCACCTTCCACGCCTTGGAGCATGGCTCGAAATCGCTCGACCGAGACCTCGCAGGCATCGAGCACGGCCAAGCGGGCTTCTCGTCCCTCGGCTCGGTGCACGACCTCGCGGGCAACGTCGCCATGGTCGCCGCCCTCCTGCTGCTCGTGGCCTTCCTGCCGCTCCTCAACCGGCTCGGCCGACCCCAGACTCCCTCTTCCGAAGCATGAAAATCCTTTTCGTGACCCCTGAACTCGCGCCTTGGTCCAAGGCCGGCGGCCTCGGCGACGCCACTGTCGCGCTGGGCAAGGCCTTGGCCGCGCTCGGCCACGACGTCCGCGCGGTCACGCCGCTCTACGGATCGGTCCCAGGACGCGAGCAGATGGGCACGCTCATCGAATCGCTCAAGGTCGGCGTCAGCGGTGATTCGCGCCGAGCAGCCTGCCGCGTGCGCACGCTCCAGGTTTCGCCGCGCTTCGAAGCCTGGTTCATCGAGCACGAAGACTTCTACGGCGCCCGGGAGATCTACCCGGCACGCGAAGATGCCGGCGAACGCGCGGCCTTCTTCGGCCGGGCCGGTCTGGACGCCTGCCTCGCGACCAGCTGGATCCCGGACGTCATCCATTGCCACGACTGGACCGCGGGCCTCGTCCCCGCGCTGCTCAACACCACGCTCAAGCCCACCGCCCTCGGCGGCGCTCGCACGGTGCTCTCGATCCATAACCTGCAGCACCAAGGCCTGCACCCGCGCCGGCTCATGGCCTACCTCGGACTGCCGGAGTTCCTCTGGAGCCCGCAGGAGCTGGAATGCCTCGGTGGCGTCAACTTCCTCAAAGGCGGCATCCTGCATGCCGGCAAAGTCATCACCGTCAGCCCGACCTACGCGCAGGAGATCCTCACCCCCGCCTTCGGCTACGGCCTCGACGAGGTCGTGCGTCGTCGGGCGGGCGCGCTCAGCGGCATCCTCAACGGCGTCGATCGCGACGAGTGGGATCCCGCCACCGACAAGCATCTCGCGAAGGCGTTCTCGGCGGCCAAGCCCGCCGGCAAGGCCGAGTGCAAGACTGCGCTCCTGCGCGAACTCGACCTGCCGACGGACGACGAGCTTCCGCTCGTGGGCGTGATCTCGCGTCTCTGGGACCAGAAAGGCCTCGACCTCGCCGTGGCCGTGCTCCCGCGTTTCCTGCGCGAACAGAAACTGCGCTTCGTGCTGCTCGGCAGCGGCGACGCCGCGCTCGAGAACGAGTATCGTCGGCTCGCGGCGGATTTCCCGCGCCTGTGCGCCGTGCGCATCGGATACGACAACGGCCTCTCACATCGCATCGAAGCCGGCAGCGACTTCTTCCTCATGCCGAGCCGCTTCGAACCGTGCGGCCTCAACCAGATGTATTCGATGGCCTACGGCACGCTACCGATCGTGCGCGCGACCGGTGGCCTCGCCGACACCGTCACCGGCTGGGACGGCAAAGAACATGGCACCGGAATCGTCTTCGAGCACGCCGATCAAGGCGGCATCACCTGGGCCTTGGAGCGGGCGCTCGATCTTTACGCACAGCCGAAGGCCTTCAAAGCGCTCCGCAAGCAGGCCATGAAACAGGATTTCAGCTGGGCGAAGGCCGCGGAAGCGCATCTCGCGGTTTATCAGTCGGCCTGAGCTCAGAATCGCACAGCAGTTTCAGCCTAAAAAAAGGCAGACTTAGGTCATCTTGCTGAAAAACGACCTGAAAAGGTCAATTTCCTGTGCCAATGGCACAGTTTAGGGGTTTGGCACGGGGTAAGCATTAGGGGTGTCGCCATGAAGCACATCACCGCCCTCACCCTCACCACCCTCCTCGCCGCGACCGGTCTTGCCCAGACCGCCGCCGCAGCCGCCCCCGCTCCGGTCGCCTACGACCTGACGGCCGGCTACGACAGCGAGTACTACTACCGCGGCCTCTGGTTCTCCAACCAGAACGCCTGGTATAACATCGGCGCTTCCAAGAAGCTGTCCGACACCACCACGCTCAACGCGCTGGCTTACTACACCTCGAGCAACGAT
>JBILHF010000004.1:0-65261 GCA_044350605.1 Opitutales bacterium | reverse complement strand
TTCGGCGCCTCGATCAAGGCCGTCTTCTAAGGACCTGAGCCGGGTGGTCTTCGGACCGCCCGGCCTTCCTTGGTCTGAACCATTCCCCGGCCTGGAACAGTTTCAGAACCGGGAGATTGCAGCATAGCAAAAGGGGTGCTTTCCGGGAGGAAAGCACCCCTTCTTCTTTGTAAGGTTGAAAATCGCCGGAAGCAGGCAATGTTCCCACCTCCATGCTCGAGTCCGCCCGCAAACCCGACTGGCTCCGCGCCAAGCTTCCCAGCGGTCCCGACTTCCTGGAGACCAAGAAGAACGTCGACGAGCATAAGCTCCACACGGTCTGCCAGTCCGCGCAGTGCCCCAACATGGGCGAATGCTGGTCCCGCGGCAGCGCCACGGTGATGATCCTCGGCAACGTCTGCACCCGCTCCTGCACCTTCTGCGCCGTCCTCTCCGGCCGCCCCAGCGAACTCGACCTCGGCGAACCGGCCCGCGTGGCCGAATCCATCGCGCTGATGAACCTCAAGCACGTGGTCATCACTTCCGTGGCCCGCGACGACCTCAAGGATGGCGGCGCCTCCGTCTGGGCCGCGACGATCCGCGCGACCCGCCACCGCTGCCCTAACACGACGATCGAAGTCCTTCCGGCCGACTTCCGCGGCGAACAGGAGCACCTCGACACCCTGCTCGACGCCCGGCCCGACATCCTCAACCACAACCTCGAGACAGTCGAACGTCTGCAGCGCCCGGTCCGTAAGACCGCCCGCTACGAACGTTCCTTCTGGGTGCTGAAGCACGCCAAGTCCCGCGACTTCATCACCAAGACCGGCATCATGCTCGGTATCGGCGAACGCAAGGAAGAGGTCGCCCAGCTCATCCGTGACATCGCCGCGGCCGACGTGGATATCCTGACCATCGGCCAGTATCTCTCGCCGAGCAAGGAACACGCGCCCATCGACCGCTGGGTCACGCCGGAAGAATTCGCCGAGTGGAAGACCTTCGCCCTCGAGGTCGGCGTGAAGCACGTCGAGTCCGGCCCCTTGGTCCGCTCCTCCTATCGCGCCGACGAACAGGTCACCAAGTTCAGCCTGATGGATCGCCGCCAGCGACCCGCCCGTTGACCCGTGGAAGGCCTGCCTCCCGTCGACTTCCGCGCCGAGCTCAATGATGAGCAGTTCGCCGCGGTGACCTCGCCGCGCGGCCCCGCGCTCGTGCTGGCCGGCGCCGGCTCGGGCAAGACCCGCACCCTCACCTACCGCGTGGCCTGGCTCCTGCACCAAGGCGCCAAACCCTGGGATATCCTGTTGCTGACGTTCACGAACAAGTCGGCCAAGGAGATGCTCGAGCGCGTCGAAGACCTCACCGGCGTCCCGCGCGGGCAGTTCTGGGGCGGCACCTTCCACTCGATCGGTCAGCGCATCCTCCGCCGGAACGCGGCCGTGGCTTCGCGCTCGCCGGACTTCACCATCCTCGACCAGAAGGAATCGGAGCAGCTGTTCTCCGAGATCGTGAAGTCGATCGACGGCGCCTTCATCAAGGACAAGACGAACCCCAAGGCGGCCGTCATCCTCGACGCCTACTCGCACGCCCGCAATACGCTGCGCCCCCTCCAGGACGTCCTCGCCGAACGCCTCGACTGGATGAAGGGCGGACCGGAGAAGCTCATGCAGTTCTGCACGGCCTACGCCGCGGCGAAGCAGGAGCGCAACCTCTGCGACTTCGATGACCTGCTGAGCCTCTGGCTGCACGTGCTCGAAAACGACCCGGCCGCCCTCGCCCACTACCGTGGTCGCTTCAAGCACATCCTGGTGGACGAATTCCAGGACACCAATCGCCTGCAGAGCCGCATCATCGACCTGCTCGCCAGCGAGCACCAGATCATGGCCGTCGGCGATGACGCCCAGTGCATCTACACCTGGCGCGGCGCGGACTGGGAAAACATCGTCGCCTTCCCGCAGCGCCACCCGGGCACGCTGATCCACACGATCGACACCAACTACCGTTCGACCCCGGAGATCCTGGCCTTCGCCAACGAGATCCTCAGCCACCGTCCGCGCGTCGAAGGCTTCGACCGCCGCCTCCAGGCCGTGCGCCAGAGCGGCCCTCAGCCCACCGTGTTCACCGTCGGCGACACCTCGCAGCAGGCGAAACTCGTGGTGCGCAAGCTCATGCAGCTGCATCACGAAGGCCACGCGCTGAAGGACATGCACGTGCTCTACCGCGCGCACTACCAGTCGTTGGAACTGCAGATGGAACTCAACGCCATGGGCGTGCCTTTCGTCATCACCAGCGGCCACAAGTTCTTCGACCTCGCGCACGTGAAGGACATCCTCGCGCACCTGCGCTTCGTGCACAACCCGCTCGACCAGGTCGCGCTGTCGCGCCTGCTCTGCCTGTTGCCGAAGGTCGGTCCGGTCGCCGCCGAGAAGATCAGCAAGGCCGCCCGCGAGACCGACGAAGTCCAAGGCCGCGGCCTGGTCCGCGCGCTCCGCGCCGACGCGGTGCTCAAGCGCGTGCCCGAATCGGCCAAGGATGACTTCAACGACCTGACCATCACCCTCGAGGACATGCTCGACGGCCTCGAGGCCGCCAAGGCCAAGCCGGGTCCGGTCGCGCCCGCGCCTGACCTCTTCGTCGCGGCTTCCGACGCGAACTCCGTCAAGGTCGCCCGGACGCCCGCCGAGACGGTCCGAGTCTGCATCGAGGGCTGGTATGGCACCTTCCTCAAGACGATCTTCCCCGACTGGAAGGAACGCGAACAGGACCTCCAAGGCCTCATCGGCTTCGCCTCGAAGTTCGAGGACGTCGGCGATCTCATCGCCCAGGTCGCCTTGCTCAACGGCGAGTCCTCGGACAAGAAAGCCGAACCGGAGGAGGACATGCTCCGCCTCACGACCATCCACCAGTCCAAGGGCCTCGAGTTCCCGATCGTCTTCCTCCTGGGTTGCGCCGACGGCCTCCTCCCCCTCACCCGCGCCATCGACGAGGGGGACGTGGAGGAAGAACGCCGTCTGTTCTACGTGGCGTGCACGCGCGCCGAGAACATGCTCTTCCTTTTCGCCCCCCGCTTCGCGGTCTCCGGAGAGGGCTACCGTCCGCTCGATCCCTGCCGTTTTCTGGAAGAAATGAGCCCGGATTGTTACGAATTGGCGGATTACGCCCATCGCCGGCTCTGAGTCGGCTATGACGGAGGAACAGGGGTAGGTGCTTGCCTTTGCCTTGGGCGGGCATTTATGACTCAATTCAAACTTTTACACGCCATCGCCATGCCCAAGGTACTCGTCGCCGATAAGATCTCGCCCACCGGAGTCGCCCTCCTCAAAGCCCAGCCCGGGTATGAGGTCGTCGAAGCCTACGGCTCCACCCCGGAGCAGATCCTGAACCTGGTCGCCGACGTGGACGCCATCCTGGTCCGTTCCGAGACCCAGATCACCCGCGAAGTCCTCGCCGCCGCCCAGCGCCTCGTCTGCGTCGGCCGCGCCGGCGTGGGGGTCGACAACATCGACGTCGACGCCGCCACCGAGCGCGGCGTGATCGTGATGAACACCCCCTCGGGCAACACCGTCGCGACCGCCGAGCTTACGTTCACCCACCTGCTCTCCCTCGCCCGCCCGGTGCCGGAAGCCGTCCAGTCCATGCGCGAAGGCAAGTGGGACCGCAAGAGCCTCTCCGGCTCGGAACTCTTCGGCAAGACCCTCGGCGTCCTCGGCCTCGGCCGCATCGGCGCGGAAGTCTCCAAGCGCGCCCTCGCCTTCGGCATGAAGGTGCTCGCCTACGACCCGTATCTCACCGAAGCCCGCGCCAAGGCCCTCGGCGTCACCATCGCCACCCTCGACGAAGTGTTCGCCCTGTCCGACTACATCACCGTCCACATGCCCCTTATTGAGAAGGGTAAGCAGGGCGCGACCGAAGGCATGGTCGATGACGCCGCCTTCGCCAAGATGAAGAAGGGCGTGAAGATCGTGAACTGCGCCCGCGGCGGCATCGTCGATGAAGCCGCCCTCACGGCCGCGCTCACCTCCGGCAAGTGCGGCGGCTGCGGTTTCGACGTCTTCGTCGAAGAACCCCTCGCCAAGGACCACCCGCTCCGCTCCCTCCCGAAGGCTCACCTCTCGCCGCACCTCGGTGCGTCCACGGCCGAAGCCCAGGAAAACGTCGGCGTCGAAGTGGCCGAAGCCGCCATCACCGTCCTCGGTGGCGGCTCGCCCGCCAACGCGGTCAACCTGCCCTCCGTCGACTCGCAGACCCTCGCCGCGATCAAGCCCTTCCTCTCCCTCGCTCAGAAGCTCGGCTCCATCGCCCGCCAGCTGGCCGCCCCCGGCCGCATCGAGTCACTCCGCCTGACCACCTTCGGCACCGGTTCCGACCAGGGCGCCAACGCCATCGCTCGCGCCATCCAGCGCGGATACCTCCGCGGCATCGTCGAAGGCGTCACCGACGTCAACGCCCCCGGCAAGCTCAAGGCACTCGGCGTCGAGGTGCAGACCGTCCGCTCTTCCGCCGAGGCCGACTACAAGGAACTCATCCTCGTCGAAGCCGTGCTCGCGGGCGGCAAGACCGTCTCCGTCGCCGGCACCGTCATCGGCAAGGCCCAGTCCCCTCGTATCGTCTCCATCAACGGACGCACCCTCGAGTTCATCCCCGAAGGCAAGCTGCTCCTCATCGAGAACCAGGACCAGCCCGGCATCATCGGCGCCCTCGGCACCCTCCTCGCCAAGGAACGCGTGAACATCGCCAACATGGCCCTCAGCCGCAGCGGCGGTTCCAACGCCCTCGCCGTCTACCAGCTCGACACCGCCCCCGGTGACGCCGCCATCGCGGAGATCCTCCGCAATCCGGCGATCGTCAGCGCCAAGCTGATCGAAGCCTAAGCGATGTTCGCGGCCATCGGCATCAGCGTCGTCGTCGGCTACCTCATCGGTTCCGTCAACTTCGCCGTCCTCGTGGCGAAGAAGCACGGCGTCGACATCCTGAAGGAAGGCTCGGGCAATCCCGGCGCCACCAACGTCAAGCGCGTGCTCGGCAAAGGCCCGGGCAACCTCGTCTTCGCCCTCGACGCCCTCAAGGGAGCCGTCGGCACGGGCCTCGGATTTGTCTCCGCCTGGCTCCTCTACGTGCTGCCGCGCTTCGAGAAGGTGGTGTCTGAAATGCCGGAAGGCGTCTTCGCCCGCCTGCAGCTCTCCCTCGACGGCGTCACCCGCCCCGAGCGATACGCGGTCAACCCGGACATCGTCTTCGCGATCATGGCCGCCGGCTTCATCGGCACGCTGCTCGGCCACTGCTTCTCCTGTTTCCTGAAGTTCAAGGGCGGCAAGGGCGTGGCCTCCACCATCGGCGGGCTGCTCGTGCTGCTGCCGGTCCCGATCCTCATCGGCGCCGCCATCTGGGGCCTGGTCTTCACGCTCTCCCGCTACGTCTCCCTGGCTTCGATCGCCCTGGGCGTGTCGCTGCCGCTGTCCTGCTGGCTGCTTCCGCTCTGCACCGCCCTGAAGTTCGGACAGTCCGAATTCTGGTTCGCCGCGGCGATCGCCGCCTTCAACGTCTGGACGCACCGCTCCAACATCGGCCGCCTGCTCGCCGGCACCGAGAGCCGCTTCGCCAAAAAAGCCTGACCTTTTCGCAATGACCGCCCCTCGCACCATCGGCATCGGCATCCTCGGCTTCGGCACCGTCGGCCAAGGCGTCTGGAAGCACCTGCACGAGAAGCAGGCCGACCTCGAATCACGCCTCGGCGTGAAGCTTGACCTCCGCAAGGCCTCCGTCCGCGACCTGAAGAAGAAGCGCGCGGTCAAGATCCCGGCTTCGAAGCTGACCACCAACGTCAACGAGATCATCGACGACCCGAAGGTCCACGTGGTCTGCGAACTCATCGGCGGCACCACGAAGGCCCGCGAACTCACCCTGCGCGCCCTGCGCCTCGGCAAGGTCGTCGTCTCGGCCAACAAGGCGCTGCTCTGCGAGCATGGCCCAGAAATCATGCAGGCGGTCCGCCAGCATGGCGGGCAGTTCCTCTTCGAAGCCAGCGTCGCCGGCGGCATCCCGATCATCAAGGCCATCCGCGAAGGACTCGTCGCCAACCGCTTCGAACTGATCGTCGGCATCCTCAACGGCACCTGTAACCACATCCTCACCCGCATGGGCGAAGACGGCCTCTCGTTCGCCGACGCCCTCAAGGAAGCCCAGGAACTCGGTTACGCCGAAGCCGACCCGACGCTCGACGTCGACGGCATCGACGCTTTCCACAAGGCCTCCATCCTCGCCTGGCTCGCGCACGGCAAGTGGGCGCCCTCGTCCCGCACGCTCGTCGAAGGCATCCGCAAGATCGGCCCGGCCGACATCGACTTCGCCCGCCGCTTCGGCTTCGCGCTCAAGCACCTCGCCGTCATCCGCCGCGACTTCAAGGCCAACTGGATGACCGTCGGCGTCTACCCTTCCCTCGTCCCGAACCGCGACATCCTCGCGCGCGTCTCCGGCGTCAACAACGGCATCACCCTCCGCGGTGACGTCGTCGGCGCCACCACGCTCACCGGGCGCGGCGCCGGCGGCGACGCCACCGCTTCCGCCGTCATCGGCGACATCGTCGACGCCATCGCCGCCCTCACCGGCGCGATCCCGCAGGCCCTCTCGCCCGAAGCCCTCGCCGCCCGCGAGAAGGCCGGCCGCGCCCTGCGCATGGCCTCGATCGACGAGATCGTCTCGCCCTTCTACCTGCGTCTCTCGCTGCTCGACAAAGCCGGCGTCTCCGAAGGCATCTACCGCATCTTCTCGAAGCACAAGGTCTCCATCGCCCGCGTCATCCAGTATGAGCACCCCAACCAGGGTCGCGGCACGGTCACGCTCTCGACCTATCCGGTCAGCGAGCGCAAGATGTCCGCGGTCTTGACAGAATTGCGTCGCCTCAAGACGGTGCTCGAGGAGCCGGTCGTGCTCCGCATCTTCTCTCCTGAATCCTGATCCTCCGGTGGCCCTCATCGTCCAGAAATACGGCGGCACTTCCGTCGGTAACGTCGACCGCATCCAGCACGTCGCGGCGAAGATCAAGGAACAGTGGTCGAAGGGTAACCGCATCGTCGTGGTCGTCTCCGCCCGCAGCGGCGTGACCAACGACCTCATCGCCCGCGCCAAGGCCCTCTCGAAGCTCCCCGACGAGCGCGAGATGGACGTCCTCATGGCCGTAGGCGAACAGGAGACCATCGCCCTCACGGTCATGGCCCTCCACGCCATCGGCGTCCCCGCCGTCTCCCGCACGGGCGCCCAGGCCGGCATCTTCACGGACGACATCCATACCCGCGCCCGCATCACCCGCATCACCGGCGGTGACCTGCTCGCCCGCCTCGACGAAGGCAAGGTCGTCGTGGTCGCCGGCTTCCAGGGTTGCACGGACCAGGGCGAAGTCACCACCCTCGGCCGAGGCGGCTCGGACCTCACCGCCATCGCGGTCGCCGCCTCCATCAAGGCCGACCTCTGCCAGATCTACACCGACGTCGACGGCGTCTACACCGCCGACCCCCGCATCGTGCTCAACGCGAGCAAACTGCCGGAGATCTCCTACGAGGAGATGCTCGAACTCGCCTCCAGCGGCTCCAAGGTCATGCAGTCGCGCTCGGTGGAGTTCGCCCAGAAATACAACGTGCCCTTCGAGGTCCGTTCTTCCTTTAACGACCAACCCGGTACCATCGTGAAAGCCATCGACAAGACCCTTGAAGACGCGGCCATCGCCGGCGTCGCCCTCGACCGCCTGCAGACCCGCGTCACGGTGAACGACCTGCCGGACAGCCCGCAGGCGCTCTCCGCCCTCTTCGACGACCTCGGCGAAGCCGGTCTCAGCGTCGACATGATCATCAAGAACCTGGGCAAGGACGGTAAAGCCAACCTGACTTTCTCGGTGACCACCGCCGAGTTCTCCCGCGTCGAGGCCGTCGTCGGCCAGACGCTCAAGAAGCTCGGCTCGGGCTCCGTCCGTTCCGCCGGCGAGATCTCCAAGCTCTCCATCGTGGGCGTCGGCATGATCTCCCACCCCGGCGTCGCCGGCACCCTCTTCAAGGCCCTCGCCTCCGTCGGCATCAACAGCGAGCTCATCACGACGTCCGAGATCAAGATCTCCGTCGCGCTGGACCCCGCCAAGGCTGACGCCGCCGTCCGCGCCGTGCACACAGCCTTCGGTCTCGACAAGGCCTGAGCCGACACTCGCCTCTTGCCCGCCGGCCCGCCCCGACCATATTCGGGACGATGCTGCGGTTCACCCTGGCCACCCTTCTCGCCCTCGGCGCCCTGTCGCCGGGTCGGTCGGTGTCGCAGGAACTCCCCCCGAACCTCATCACGGCCGCCGCGCCGGTCGGCGCCGGCGAACGCCCCGACGGACGCGCCCTCCTGGGACTCGCCGACCAAGCCTTGGCCGCCGGACTTTCCTCGACCGCCGCGGGCTTCTACGCGCAGCTGCTCGCCGACCCTAGGCTGGATGAGAAATCCCGCGAACTCGCCGGACTCGGCCTGACCGCGGCCACCCTCGAACGCGCCCGCGTGCCGGAAACGAAGGCGGCGCTGAAGTTCCTCCCGAAGTCCGCCCGCAAGACCTTGCGCGAAGGCCTCCTCGCCGTGCTCGAGAACGACCTCGAAGGCGCCGGCAAGCTTTCGGCCGAACTCGACCTCGCGAGCCTGCCGACCCACGAAGCAGCCTGGGGTCATGCTTTACGCTGGATGATCGCCGCGGCCCAAGGCGACAACCTGAACGTCACGCTCGGACAGGAAGCCATCAGCCGTACGGCCGTCTCCGAGGAGCAGCGTCAACGCATCGAACTCTTGGGCTACCGCGCCACCATCCTCGCCGGCAAAGTCGAAGACCGCACCCTCGGCGCCCTGCGCGAGCTCGCTGATGAAGCCCGCGGGACGCCGCTCGCCTACGCCTACGCCCGCAATCTCGCCCTCGCGCTCGCGCAGCGCAAGGACGCCAAAGGCGCGGCCCAAGCCCTCGCCGCCGCCGGTAAGCTGGCCCCGGCCCGCCAGGCCGAAGCCGACCTCCTCGCCGGACTGATCCTCGGTGCGGACAACGCCGTCGGCCGCGAACGCCTCAAGGAGGCCGCGCGTAATCCGGCCAACGTCTCGGTGCGCCTGACCGCACTGCGCGCGCTCGTCGCCGCCGCCGACCCCCGGACCGAAGCGGAAACCGGCAAGGTCTTCGACCCGCGAGCCGTCGCCAACGAAGTGAACGACTTCCTGCTGCGGCAGAATCCGGGATCGCTCACTTACCACTGTCCGCGCGACCCGCAGGTGCTTGACTCCATCCACCTGGCGCGCGCCCAGCTCATGCTGTTCGCCGGCAGCCGTGAGAAGGCCCGTCTCGCCGCCGAAGACCTCCTGAAGGACGTGCCGGCGAGTCCGCTCGCCCGCGAGGCGACGCGCACCCTGGCCATCGCGGCGTGGGGAGATGGTTCCTTCCGTCTGGCCGCCACCCACCTGTCGACGCTCGCCGATGCCAGCGTCGAGCCCGAGCGGGCCGGTCTCCGCATCGCCGCCGCGGACTGCCTCTTCCTGGCCAAGGATTTCACGCTCGCCGAAAAAGCCTACGCGGGCCTGCAGCAGGAAGCCGCAGATATCCGGCTTGCGGAGGAGGCCTTCCACCAACGCGTGCTCTGCCTGCTCGAGACCAGTGAAGACGCCCCGGCTTGGGGACGCGTGGCCGCCGTCATCGAAGAGACGGCCCGCACGCGCCGCACGCGCACCGGTGAACCGCTCTGGTCCGCCAGTTGGAGCCTCGTCGAAGACGCCCGCAAATCAGGGCACGCCGCCGACGCCGAAAATCTCCTGGCCCGCCTGCGCCCGGTGATCGGCGACGCGCGCGCCGACTACGCCCTCCGCTTCACCTGGCAGTCCGCCTTGCTGGCCATCGCGCAAGGCCGCCCCGCGCAAGCCGGCCAGCTCGCCCTGGAGATCGACCGTCGGCTCGAGAACCTGCCGGCCGACCCCACGCTCGGCGAACTCCGCAAGGCCGTCCCGGAATTACGTGGTCACGCCGCGCTGCTGAAGGCGCGCACCGCGCTGAACGCCGGCTCGGCGCAGGGCTTGGATGAGCTCGTGACGCTCCGGCGCCGGTTCGGCAAGGTCCCCGCCGCCGCGGCTTCCTATCTCGTCGAAGGCCGTCACCTCGCCTCGGTCGGCCGACATGCTGACGCGCAGGATCGGTTCGAAGCGCTCGCCAAGGATTTCGGCGGCGAACCTGCGCTGGCCGATTTCGCCTCGCTCGGTCTCTATGAAGCCTCGGAACAGGCCGCCCTGCAGGCTCCGACCGCCGGCGAAGGCAAGTTGAAGGACGCCGTGGAACTGCTCGAGCGCTTCACCGAAGCCTATCCGCTCAGCCCGCTGCTCACCCGGGTCACCCTGCGCCGCGCGGAGATCCTCCGCTCGCTCGGACAGTTCGACAAAGCCTTGCTGGTGCTCGACGGACTGATCCGCGACCGGCCCACCGACGCCGCCCGCCCGCAGGCCGAGATGGCCCGCGCCGATGCGCTCTTCGGCCTGGCCCAGCTACGCCGCGACCGCATCGGCCAGCTGGATCGCCAGCGCATCGCCCGCGCGGCCGCCGCCTACGAACGCATCGCTGAAGCGTGGTCCAAGGATTCCGCCGACACGCAGACCGAGGCCTGGTATAAGTGGGCCCTGACGCTGACGGAGCGCGCCAAGGCCGAGACCGGACCCGAAGCCGCCGCCTCCCGCGCCGAAGCCCGCAAGGTGCTCCTTCGCGCGCTCGCGGCGATGCGCGGCGAGCGACCAGGCGAAGCCGCCGCCCGGTTCTCCTCCGAAGGCCGGCTCTGGCTGGCCCGCTCCGTCCTGCTGATGGGCGAGCTCTGCGAACAGGACGGCGACCGGGCTGAGGCCATCGCGGCTTATTCGATCATCGTCACCGTCAACCATGGCCTGACCAACGGGCTCAGCCGCCTCCCCGGCCAAGCCACGGCCGAAAGCAAACTTGCGGCCCTCCGCGGTTCGTCGTCCACTTCCAAGTAAGCCCCATGCCCCTCGCCTCCCTGCGTTTCTCCTTCCCCTTCGACGCCGGTCCTTTCGTGTGGCTCCTGCTGGTCCTGGCCTTCCTCGCCCTGGTCTTCGTCGTCGAACGCGCGCTCTTCCTCCATCGCGGCCTGGTGCTCTCCTCCGACTTCATCGAAGGCGTCCGCAATAACCTGCGCGCCGGCCGTCCGCTCGAAGCGCTGGCCGCCTGCGAAGAATCCCCCGGACCAGTCCCACGCGTCGTGAAGGCCGCGCTCCTCCGGGCCGGCTCCGGCGAGGAAGCCATGCGCGCCGCCGCCACGGAGGCCGCGCTCCTCGAACTGCCCGTGCTGGAACGTCGCCTCGGCAGCATCGCCGCGATCGGCCGCGTCGCCCCCCTCCTCGGTCTGGCCGGCGCCATCTTCGCCGGCTTCGACCTCGCGACCGCCCTGCGCGATGGCAGCGTCTACGGCTCCGCCGACGGCCTCCTGCTCGGCGTCCAAGGCGCCCTGGCCACCGCGGGTTTCGCCATGGTCATCGCCGCCGGTTGCGCCCTCGGCCATCACTTCCTGGTCGGCCGCGTCCGCTCCATCGTCACCGAGATGGAAATCGCCGCCCACTCCATCATCACCTTCGTGCGCCACGAGCTGCCGGAGGAGAAGCCGCGCCAGCCCTGAGATGCGCACGCCCCTCGGAGTCCTGGAGAAAGTCCGCCCGACCGAACGCGGCCTCGACTTCGCGCCTCTGGCGCTCGCGCTCGTCTGCGCTGCCCTGACCTACGTGCTCTCGGCGGAGTTCATCTTCGCGCCGGGCATGTACGTGGGCTTCGACCAGCGCCCGGGCGCCGTCGCCTCGACGCTCGAGACTCCGCGCACGAAGACCCCTGACCTCGCCCGAACCTCCCTCACCGTCACGCTCGTCTCCGCGCGCGGCACGGGCGTCTACGTCGTCGCCGGCCGCGTCGTGAACCGCGACAGCCTCGGCGCCGAACTCCGCCGCGTCGCCGCCTCCGGAGGCTCCGCCCGCCCGGTGCTGATCAAGGCCGACGCATCGCTGACCATGAAGCTGTTCCTTGAGGTCTGCGAACTGGCCCGAGAAGCGGGCTTCCCGGGAGTCTTGGTGGCCGCCGACGAGCGTTGATTCGCGGTTGCCAGACGCGAGCCGCGTAGAACATCCTCCGGCCAAGTGTCGTCCCCCGCGCCCAGCCCCTCCGTCCCGTCCGCCCCTCCGCGGCACATCGGCATCATCATGGACGGCAACGGCCGCTGGGCGGCCGCGAAGGGCCTCCCCCGGCTCGAAGGTCATCGCCGCGGGGCCGAACGGCTGATCGAGACCGTCGACGCGTGCATCGACGCGGGCGTGAACACGCTCACGGTCTTCGCCTTCTCGGCCGAGAACTGGAAGCGCCCGCTCGAAGAGGTCAGCGGTCTCTTCAAGCTCGGCGAATGGATCCTCCGCGCGCACCTTGCCCGGCTGGAGAAACGCAACGTGCGCCTGCACGTCATCGGCGACATCACCGCCCTGCCCGACTTCGTCCGGTCACCGCTCGAGGACGTGATCAGGTCGAGCAAGGACAACACCGCCTTCAACCTCGTCGTCGCGCTCAACTACGGCGCCCGCCAGGAGATCGTCGCCGCCGCGCGTTCGCTCGCCGCCGATGTCGCGTCCGGCAAGCTGCAGGCCGAAGCCGTCGACTGGGCCGCCGTCGAAGCCCGCCTCCAGACCGCCGGCCTGCCCGACCCGGACCTCATCATCCGCACCTCGGGCGAATTCCGCCTCAGCAACTTCCTGCTGCTGCAGTCCGCCTACGCCGAGATCGTCTTCGCCTCCGTCTTCTGGCCCGACTTCGATAAGGCTCAGCTCCAGCTCGCGCTCGCCGAATACGCGAAGCGCGAACGCCGCTTCGGCATGACCGGCGCTCAGGTCCAGACCCCCTCTCAAGCATGAAAGACCGCGCCCTCAGCACCATCGGCCTCTGGGTCGTCGTCGGACTCGTCATCTGGGTAGGCAACCTCTTTTCTTTCGCCGAGAAAGCCTCTTTCGGGTTGCTCGCGCTTGTCATCTGCGCCGCCCAATATGAGTTCTACCAGCTGGCTAGGTCCATCCCAGGCGTCGGCCGTCCCAGCGTCTCAGGCATCGTCGCGGGCTTCGCCTTGCTCTTCGGGCTCTTTTTCCTCGCCGCCGAAGAAGCCAGGGCGAACTACCTGCTGACCGGCGCCGCCCTGCTCGTGGGCCTGCATCTCCTCTCGCTGCTCCGCCAACCGGGCGAAGTGCCGTCGCTGCTGCGCCGCTTCCCGACGCTCTACGGCTTTGCCTACCTGCCGTTCATGCTCTCCTCGCTCATCGCCATCGCGCGCATGAAGGACGGCAATCTGTTGACGGCGAAATCCATCGGGCTCTATTACGTCGTCTGGGTCTTCGTCGCGACGAAGTTCACCGATGTCGGCGGCCTCCTCTTCGGCGTACCTTTCGGCAAGCACAAGATCGCCCCGACCATCAGCCCCGCCAAGAGCTGGGAAGGCTGCGTCGGCGGACTCGCCTGCTCGGCGCTCGCCTCCGGCCTTTACGCCTGGCTGCTCCGCGACGCCGTCGGCATCAGCTTCATGGTGCCGTGGAAGGCGGCCTTGCTGGCCTTGCCGATCGCGGTCCTCAGCATCCCCTCCGACCTCGTGGAGTCCGTCTTCAAGCGGCTCGCCGGCGCCAAGGATTCCGGCGCGACGATCCCCGGCATCGGCGGCGCGCTCGACCTGATCGACAGCATGGTGCTCACTTCACCCGCCGCCCTGATCCTGCTGTCCTACTTCCTCGAGTGGGCAAAGCGCGACTGATGACCGCGTCCGCGCCAGGGATACACGTGCTGACGGGCCCGACCGCCGTCGGCAAGACGGAGGCCGCCTTGCGCTGGGCGGAACAGAACGACGCGGAGATCATTTCGTGCGATTCGGTGTGCGTCTATCGCGGCATGGACATCGGTTCGGCCAAGCCGACCGCCGATGAACGACGACGCGTCCGCCATCACGGCCTCGACCTGGTCGACCCGAGCGAGCGCTACTCGGTCTCGCAATACGTCAACATGGCCCGCGCGGCCATCGCCGGCGCGCACGCCCGCGGCAAACGCGTCCTCGTGACCGGCGGCAGCGGCTTCTATCTCGCCGCGTTCTTCGGACCGGTGACGGACGAACTGGAGATTCCCGCCGCGATCACGGAGGAAGTGCGTACGTTGCATCGCCAAGGCCTCGCCTCTCTCCTGCTTCGCCTCCGCGAACTCGAAGGCGACCGCCTGCCGGACTGGCTCGACGTCCAGAACCCCATCCGCGTCGCCAAGGCCTTGGAGCGTCGCCTCGCCTCCGGTCGCAGCCTCGATTCCCTGCGTGATGAATTCCTGACCCGCCAAGGTCCCTTCGCCGACCACCCGGTCACGTTCGAACTGCTGGAGCGGCCGGACGCGGAACTCAAAGCCCGGATCGCCGCCCGGACGGAACAGATGCTCGCACAGGGCATCATCGAAGAATCAGAGCGCCTTCTAGGCCTGGGACTCGACCCCGAGCTGACTTCCTCCCGGGCCGTGGGTTATCGGGCCGTCATGGACTGGCTGGAGGGCGGCAAACGGGTCGCCCGTTCGGGACTCGCCGAGCGGATCAACCTGGACACCTGGGCCTTGGTCCGGAAGCAGCGTAAGTGGTTCCGGCGTCTGGGATTGGCCAAAGACGGCGAATAAGGGCTGTTTTTAAGATTTCAGGTCTCCAAACGACTGACCCGCGTCAAAAAAGGCTCTTTTATGCCCTTTTACCGCCTCCGTCCTTGCCTCCCCTCGTTTTTTGACCAATTTCCCGACCGAACCCCCTACCCACCCTACCCATGCCCCTGAAACTCGGCCAGCCTCTCCCTGAAATCACTCTCAAGCAAGGCGTACTCGGCGCCGATGGAAAAGTCGGTCTGGTCGACGTCAACCTCCGCCGTAATGTCGGCAAGGGCAAGACCGTCATCCTTTTCGTGCCCCTCGCCTTCACCGGCGTCTGCACCGACGAACTCTGCAAGGTCACCGGCCTCCTCGACGAGTATAAGAAGCTCGGCGCCGACGTGATCGCCATCTCGGTCGACTCCCCCTTCGCTCAGGAAGCCTGGGCCAAGCAGGCCGGCATCGGCCTCACCCTCGTCTCGGACTTCAACCGCGTCGCCCTCAAGGCCTTCAAGGTCAAGGACACCCGCGTGATCCCCGAGAAGACCGGCCTCCTCAACGTGGCCAAGCGCTCCGTCTTCGTGGCCGACAAGGCCGGCAACGTGATCCACTCCGAAGTGAAGCGCGACCCGTCCTCGATGCCGAACTTCGCCAAGATCAAGAAGGCCGTCGAAGCCTAAGCGTCAGCTAGGCTTATTTGAAGGCGGTCGGGCTTGCCCCGGCCGCCTTCTTTGCTTTTGGCTACTGCCCCGGACGACCGTGTCCGGATCTTCCCTTTCATACCCAAACATATCATGGCCCTCAAAGACCCCTTCAAAGCCCTCCGCCCCTTCTCCGCCGGCGGCAAGTCCGGGCAGATCTACTCCGTGCCCGCCCTCGAGCAGGCCGGCCTCGGCAAGGTCTCGCGCCTGCCGGTCTCCATCCGTCTCGTCCTCGAATCCGTGCTGCGTAACTGCGACGGCGTCGCGGTCACCGAGAACGACGTGAAGACGCTCGCCGCGTGGAACGCCGCGAAGCCGGTCGACACCGAGATCCCGTTCGTCGTCGCGCGCATCGTGCTCCAGGACTTCACCGGCGTGCCGCTCCTCGTCGACCTCGCCGCCATGCGCGAAGCCGTCGCCAAGCTCGGCAAGGATTCCGCCGTCATCGAGCCGCTCGTGCCCGTCGACCTCGTCGTCGACCACTCCGTCCAGGTCGACAAGGCCGGCACCGCCTCCTCCTTCCTCGACAACCTGCGCCAGGAATTCGGCCGCAACACCGAGCGCTACGAGTTCCTCAAGTGGGGCATGCAGGCCTTCAAGACCTTCGGCGTCGTCCCGCCGGCCATCGGCATCGTCCACCAGGTCAACCTCGAGTTCCTCGCCAAGCTGGTCTTCCAGAAGGATGGCGTATTCTACCCGGACACCCTCGTCGGCACCGACTCCCACACCACGATGATCAATGGCATCGGCGTCGTGGGCTGGGGCGTGGGCGGCATCGAAGCCGAAGCCGGCATGCTCGGCCAGCCGGTCTACTTCCAGACGCCTGAAGTCATCGGCGTCAACCTCACCGGTCGCCTCCGCGAAGGCGTCACCGCCACCGACCTCACCCTCCGCCTCACCGAGATCCTCCGCAAGGCCAAGGTCGTCGGCAAGTTCGTCGAGTTCTACGGCGAAGGCACCGAGGCCCTCTCCCTCGCCGACCGCGCCACGATCGCCAACATGGCCCCGGAATACGGCGCCACGATGGGCTTCTTCCCCGTCGACGACAAGTCCCTCGACTACCTTCGCCAGACCGGCCGCGACGAAGCGCACATCGAGCTGGTGAAGGAATACTACAAGGCCCAGGGCCTCTTCGGCATCCCGAAGGCCGGCAGCATCGACTACACCCAGACGATCGACCTCGACATCAGCACGGTCGTCCCTTGCGTCTCCGGCCCGAAGCGCCCGCAGGACCGCATCGACCTCCCGAAGATCAAGGAGTCCTTCAACACGCTCTTCACCGCGCCGAAGGACAAGAACGGTTTCGGCAAGGCCGCCGCCGACCGCGCCGCTTCCGCTCCGGTGGGTGCCACCGGCCGCTCGCTCCAGCACGGCTCCGTCGTGATCGCCGCGATCACCTCCTGCACCAACACCTCGAATCCTTCCGTGATGGTGGCCGCCGGCCTCGTCGCCAAGAAGGCCGTCGAGAAGGGCCTCAAGGTTAACCCGAACGTGAAGTGCTCGCTGGCCCCCGGCTCCCGCGTGGTCACCGACTACCTCAACGAGATCCAGCTCTCCGGCTACCTCGACCAGCTCGGCTTCAACCTCGTCGGCTACGGTTGCACGACCTGCATCGGCAACTCCGGCCCGCTCGACGCCGACATCGAAGGCGCCATCAAGCAGGGCGACCTGGTCACGGCCTCCGTGCTCTCGGGTAACCGCAACTTCGAAGCCCGCGTCCACGGCGCGGTCCGCTCGAACTTCCTGATGTCCCCGCCCCTCGTCGTCGCCTTCGCCCTCGCCGGCCGCGTCGACATCGACCTCGACTCCGAGCCGCTCGGCACAGGCAAGGACGGCAAGCCGGTCTTCCTCAAGGACGTCTGGCCCACCCAGGCCGAAGTCGCCGACCACGTCGCCCGCGGCCTCAAGCCCGCGATGTTCAAGTCGAAGTACGCCGCTGACTCCCTCGCCAACGCCACCGCGGAGTGGAAGGGCGTCCAGGGCGGCACGGGCGCTCGCTTCAGCTGGAAGGAATCCTCCACGTACATCCAGGAGCCTCCGTTCTTCAAGGGCTTCTCGATGACGCCTCCTCCGGTGCCTTCGCTCGCGAAGCTCCGCCCGCTGGCCCTCCTCGGCGACTCCGTCACGACCGACCACATCTCCCCGGCCGGCGCCTTCAAGGAAGAGACCCCGGCCGGCAAGTTCCTCCTCGCGGCCGGCGTGTCGAAGAAGGACTTCAACTCCTACGGTTCGCGCCGCGGCAACGACCGCATCATGACCCGCGGCACCTTCGCCAACACCCAGGTGAAGAACGCGATGGCCGACGGCAAGGAAGGCGGCTTCACGAAGGTCCAGCCCGAGGGTAAGATCGAGGCCATCTACGACGCCTGCCAGACCTACCAGCAGCGTGGCGAAGGCATGATCGTCTTCGGCGGCGTCGACTACGGCATGGGCTCGTCCCGTGACTGGGCCGCGAAGGGCACCGCCCTCCTCGGCATCCGCGCCGTGGTGGCGCAGTCCTTCGAGCGCATCCACCGCTCCAACCTCCTCGGCATGGGCGTGCTGCCCCTCGAGTTCGCCGACGGCAAGAACGCCGCTTCGTATAACCTCGACGGCACCGAGACCTTCGACCTCGAAGGCCTCTCCAGCCCGATCAAGCCGAAGACCCCGGTGACGCTCGTCATCCGCCGCGCCAACGGCACGGTCGACAAGGCCGCGCTAGTCGCGCGTATCGATACCGCGATCGAAGGCGAATACTACCGCCACGGCGGCATCCTGCCCTACGTCCTCCGCCAGATCCTGAAGTAAAGTCCGGCCTCAGGCGAAACCAAGGGCGGCTCCGCGAGAGGCCGCCCTTTTTCATATCTTGCCCCGAACGGTCCTGAGGCTTAGTCCTTCCTCATGGAAATCGGCGTCATCAACGGCCCTAACCTCGACCGACTCGGCAAGCGCGAGCCGGAGGTCTATGGCACCCAGACGCTCGGCGATCTCGAGAAGCTCATCGAGAAGCATGCCAAGGCCGCCGGTGCGAAGACCCGTTTCTTCCAGTCCAACCACGAAGGCGAGATCATCGACACGATCGCCAAGTGGGCCGACAAGGGCGTGAAGTTCCTGGTGATCAATCCGGGAGGCCACACCCACGTCTCGGTCGCCCTCCGCGATTCCATCGCCGGCAGCGGCATGCGCGCCGTCGAGGTGCACATCTCGAACATCTACAAGCGCGAGGAATTCCGCCACAAGTCCGTCACGGCCTCCGCCTGCGAAGGCGTGATCACGGGACTCGGCTTCGAAGGCTACCTCCTCGCGGTCGACTTCCTGGTCGCCAAGGCCGCGGAGAAGCCGGCCAAGGCCGCCAAGGCGAAGAAGAAGTAAGCCTACGCCGCGGGGAACCGCGCGAGGTCGCATTCTTTCCGCAACGCCCTTCCCTCGCAGAGGTAGGACGCCATCTCGTCGGCCATGAGCGGAGCCCAGACAGTGCCGCGCGGCCCGAGACCGCCGAAGAGGTGCGTGCGCGCCTGCTCTGGGTGCGTGCCCATGAAGGGATGATTGTCCGACGAACAGGGACGGACGCCGGCGATGTGCGCGGCGACCTCGACCTGCACCTCCTGCGCGAAGTAGCTGCGGAAGCGGCGGATGAGCTTCTCCTTCTGGGGCTCGGTCGGCGTCTCATCGAGCTGATCCCACTGCCAATTGGTACCGGTGCGCCAGACACCCTGCCCCAGCGGCAAGGCCCATCCTTCGCGGTTCAGGATGTAAGGCTTGTCGGCGACTGAGGCACGTAAGGTCAGGGCTTCGCCCTTCGCCGGCTGCCACGGCAGATACTTGAACGGCCCGCGCTGAGCGGACTTATAGCCGTCGCAATAGACGATGGCGCCGGCGCGGAGGGAGCGCCACGTGATGCCTTCGGCATCGGCCACCGCCTCAGCCGGATCGAACGCTGCTTCGGTGAGGCTCCCATCGGCCAGGAGTTCGGCGCGGACATCCGCCAAGAGCTTCGGCAGGTCGACCCACGCGCCGTTCATGAGCGCGCCGCCGAAAGCATCGGTCAGCCCGGCGTCGAGCTCGCCCTGCGCGGAGGTCACGCGTTCGATGAAAGGCTGGCAGCTGCGGCACTCGGTGCGCTTGAGCCCCTTGGCGCGCTGCTCGTCATCGACGAACATCCGGTAGACCGACGTCGGCCGGAAGACGCCGCGGGCCGAGAGCCGCTCCTGGGCGGCGGCGAAGAGTTCGGGGTAATCCTTGGTCAGGGTGAAACGTCGTCCGGTCAGCGGGGTCATCAGGCCGGCGGCGACCTGCGAGGAGGCGGACTTCCAACCATCGTCGACGACGTGGACCTTGCGGCCACGACGGATCAGTTCCTGGGCGAGCAACGAACCCGCCAGGCCTTGACCGACGATTAAAAAATCAACCTGCATCACCGGAAGGAGACGCAGGTCGAGGGAAGGTCAACTTTCGGCGGTCTTTTGTCAGAAACCGACGGCGTTCTTGGTGCCCTGCTTGGTCACGATCTTCTCGTCGGTCCAGACGGCGACGCCGCGCTTGGCCTCGACCAGGGTGAGCTGGAACACGAAGGAGCTCTGCCGGGTGCTGCCGGCGTTGCTGCGGTCTTCGAGGATCTTGCCCTTGAGGACGTATTCGGCCTCGGGACGCGCGGAGATGTCGGCGGCCGGCTCGTTGTCCAGCAAGGTCACGCGGCCGGCATTGACCAGCGGCACGGTGATCTTGGAGAGGAGCAAGGAGGTGTCGAAGTTGTCAGCGGTGTCGTTGGTGATGGTGCCCAACCGGAGAACCGGCGCGCCCTTGGAGAAGGACGGCGACGAGATCATGGACTGGAGCATCTGGGAGCCCGCGGTGGCGAAGTCCTGGATGTTCACCTTGTCGAGGCTGACCACGAGCTCGCGGCCCTGCGGGTCCTTGTAGGTGGCGGGCGTGCCGCAACCGACGATGAAGAGGGCGCAGGCGAGGAGGAAGAGCTTGTTCATAGGAGGAAGGTTCAGCGGGTGATGAGGCGGAGGCGGCACTCGGCGGACGACGCCTTGAGCGCGGTCGCGGTGATGGTGGTGAGGGCGCCGGGCTCGAGCGGGGTGACGATCCAGTTCGGCTGGGACTCGGTCACGGTGCCGTCGGCGGCGAGCCACTCGAAGCTGACGTTGATGGTCTGGCGCAGGTAGGAGCCGTTACGCAGGTCGAACTGGACGCGGGTGTAACCGCCGTCGGTCTTGGACTTACGCGCGGCGAGGAGCTCGATCTTGTTGCCGATGCGGGCGTCGTTGAGCTGCGTGGTGAAACCGCCCTCAGGACGCGTGGTGGCGTAGTTGACGGCGTTAGGCGGCGTCATACCACGCTCGAGGCGATCGCCCGTCTCCAGGACGGTGGAGCAGCCGGCGAGGAAGCCGAGCGCGAGAAGAGGCAGGAGTTTTTTCATGGGACGAGAAGGGTGCAGCGCAGAACGATAGGGAGATTTTCCTGCGTGGACTTGAGGCTTACAAGCAGAACCTTGCCCGCCGGGAGCGTCAGGGAGGCCTCCGGATGGCCGGGTACGGTCAGCTTCTGACCGGGGCGGGCCTCCAACCGAGCCACCGAGAACCGGGCAGGCAGGCTCGACCAGTTACGGATGTCGGCCTTGGTGGTACCAACGGTGTATACGGCCGTCCCGACCTTTGTCGCGATGGACCAAAGCATCGCACCGGAGCCTCCGTTGCCGTTTCTCGCGGCTTCTTCCGAGGATTGGTTGATCAAATAGCTGGCGGTGGCCTTGACCGCCGCGGAGGTGAAGGCCTGGGCTTTGACCCCCGGAAGCGCGGCCTCGAAGTGCTTGGCGATGAGGGAGTCCGGTCGGCTGGCGAGCGGCAACGCGATGTCCTGCGTATCCAATTTGACCTTCAGATTGTAATTCAGCCCGGAGGGGCGGATCGCCGGCAAAGCGACGCTCACGTAGGGCACACGGGGGGCCACGATGAAGAGCGGAATGTCGATCCGCTGCTGATACCATTCCGGACACATGCCGGTCTCGGCGACGACATAGACGATCGTCCCCTTTCCTTCGACGGCGGGCCCCTCGGCATCCTTGAGATCCTGGCGGAATACTTCGTTGGCGCCGTTGAGCTGCGTGGCGGCGAGCAGCTCCTTGCGGGCGCGCTCACGATCCGACGGATCCTGACCGAGACGCAGGAAGAACATGCCTTGAAGCCAGTGGCTGAAGGCGTCGTCATAAGCACCCTCGGCGGTGAGTCCGGCCAGGTTCTCCTCGATCATTCCCAACCCATCACGGGTAGCCGGATCTTCGGAGGCCTTGGCGACGTCGTATTTGTCGTCCGCCTTGGGCTTCACGTAAAGCGCGCCCGTGCCGAAAGTCTGTTGGACGAAGCGTAGACGGGCCATCGCGACGCGCGCGCCGTTATGGTCACCTTGCTCGAGGCGGTTCAAAGCCTGGTAGGTGGAGGCATAGATACGGTCGGCCGGCTTGGGGCGATAAGCCTCGGCGTAAGCGCTCGTGAAAGCGCCCAAGGTCGCGTCGGTGACCGAGAAGCCCGGGCGTTCCTCCTCGGCGCGAAAGGCATTCTCAATCTGTTCGAAAAGCTGGCT
Source organism: Opitutales bacterium (assembly GCA_044350605.1). Taxonomy (GTDB): domain Bacteria; phylum Verrucomicrobiota; class Verrucomicrobiia; order Opitutales; family UBA953; genus UBA953. The sequence goes on along the minus strand of JBILHF010000004.1, from coordinate 43,358 downwards.
GCTTTCCTTGAGCTTACCCTCGGCACGGAGCGCCGCGGCGGCGTCGAGATTCCAGACGAGAGCGTCCTTCGGCTGATCGGCCGCGAAGGTCTGCGCGACGGTCGCCGCGGTGGCGTAATCCCCTTCTTCCACCGCCGTGCGCACGCGAGGACCGCGGTCGACATAAGTCGCGCAGCCGGTCAGGCAGAGCAGCAGGATGAAAAGAGAAGCACGCACGGGGACAGTCCGCCTAGACTACCCCGCCCCGCCCACAAGTAAAGGACGCTCAGGGCAAGCCTAGCCAGCGAGCACCCAGATAGAGCCAGACGGGCGTGACCAACGGACAGCACAGCATGGTGATGACCGAACAGCGGAGCGACACCATGACGTCACCCTTGAACATCTCAACGATCAGGAAGGTGAAGATTCCGCAAGGCATCGCGGCCTGGACGAGCATCACCTTGCGCAGGGACTCATCGGTGACGAATTGATTGACCGTCGCCAAGACCAGCAACGGCATGAGCAGCCAGCGCACGGCCATCACGCCGAAAGATACCGGCGCGTCCGAGACCAGCCGGAAGTCCTTGATGATCTCATGCAGGTAGATGCCCGTGAGCAGCGTCCCGATCGGGATGGCGCATTCGCCGATGACATGGCAGAGGTCGCTGGCGAAGACGATCGAGGCGCTCTTGCCGAAGCCGGCGAAGTTGATGGCCAAGGCCACGAACAGCGCGACCGTCATCGGTTGGAAGAGCTTCTTCAGCCCCTTACGCAGGGACTCGCCCGAGAGCATCGCGATGCCGACCGTCCAGACCGCGGCTTCGACGCCGACGTTGTGCACCAGCAGCACGCCGACGACATCGTCGTTCTTGAACAACGCCGCGGTGACGGGGATGCCGAGGTAGCCGAAGTTATTCACTCCCGCGGAGAAGGCGAAGGTGCGTCGAGCCGTGCCGGCAGGCACCTTGAAGAGCAAGCCGATGGCCATCGCGACGGCGTAGCCGGTTACGATCAACAGGAAGCCGGCGCCGAGATACAGCAGCGCCTGCGAGCCGGAGGCGATGAGCGGATTGCCGCTCACGCGGGAGAATATCATCGCCGGGAAGAAGACCCAGATGATCATGCGCATCAGCGGCTGACGGGCGTGCGCGCCCACCCAACCCTGCCGGGCCATGAACCAACCGAGCAGGATCAGCAGCCCAAGACGGGTGATGGCCAGCGCGACGTCGGCGGAGAAGACATTCATGGACGAAGCCGACTATCCCATGACCTACGGACGGGGAAAGAGCAAATTCGGGTCAAAGCGGTTAGCGGTTGGCGGTTAGCGGACAGGAAAAGACCTGACACCAAACAAGACCAAGACCCGCCTCCACCTACCACTCTTTGGCCTTTCCAGCTGTCATCTCATCTAACCGCCAACCGCTAACCGCCAACCGCTTCCACCCATGAGGCCGCCTACCTTGACATTCCCGGCCGAATGAGGATAATAGATGACGTTCCTTCTCAGTCGGATCCCGCAAATGACCGACGTCTCATTTCGGGGGTGTTCCGGATTCGATTCCCGCCAAGATATCGCGACGGCATGCAGAGGGTAGTTCGTAACCTCTTAAATCCAACGGACAGCACTATAACTGCTAAAAACACCATCACGTTCGAGAACGACAACGTTCTCGCGCTCGCTGCCTAAGTACAGCGACGAGCCCCAGGGCGCGCCTGCAGTCCTGGATCAGCTCGGTTAACGTGGGCGATCCCCTCCTTTAGCTGTTATCTCCGGGGTAAGTGAGAATACAGATAGGTCGCACGGGTGCTCATCCCCAAACGCGATCGAGATCAATGATGAAGCTACGCATGTAGAAGTTACGACGTAAGGGTAGGAAGACGTGGGTTCGACTCCCACCACCTCCACCATTTGAGAAGAAACCAGCCTGCGACCACCCGGTCGCGGGCTGCTTGCGTTGGATGATTTCGTCATCAGGCGGCCCTGTGGCGACGGATTGCCCACAAAACGTCCGTTCGTCGGCTTGTGGCAAACCTCACATCCGACACCCTTCAGATATGCGCATCCTGCTCGCCCTGCTGCTCCTTTCCGGCCTAGGAGCCCCGCTGCCTGCTCGAGATAAGCCTAACGTCGTCATCATGCTGGTCGATGACCTGGGCAGCGGCGACGTGAGCTGCCTCTTCCGCGACGTGGTGAAAACGCCGAACATCGACCGCCTCGCCAAGGAGGGCGTCAAGTTCACCTCGGGCTACGTCACCGCCCCGCTCTGCGGTCCCTCCCGGGCCGGCTTCCTCAGCGGTCGTTACCAACAGCGCTTCGGCTTCAACGGCAACCGCGACGGCATCCCGACGGACATTCCGCTCCTCCCGGGCCTGCTGAAGTCTGCCGGCTACCGCACGGGCATCATCGGCAAATGGCACAGCGCCGGCCCTATGCCTCATGAACGTGGCTGCTTCGATGAGTCGCTGGTTTCGGCCACGTCCAGTCCCTTCATCGACTTCTTCCGGCCGAAGCTGATGCGCGATGGCAAGGTCGAGCAGTTCACGGAATATAGTACGGACCTCTTCGCGCGTGAGGCGGAGAGCTTTATCCGACGTCATGCCGATCGGCCTTTCGCCCTGACGGTGACCTTCAACGCCCCGCACATCCTCCGTACCACGAAGGACGCAATGGTTCATCTGAAGGATCTGGAAGCAGGCCAGGCCGCCGGCAAGGTAGTCGATATCCCTAAGGTCCCCACGGCCCGTCCAGGCGAAGCCGCACGCTATGCCGCCCAATTCCCCGGCGACACCGCCCGCGCCGACACGGTCGCGACGATCGTGGCGCTGGACGAAGCGGTCGGACGCATCCTCGACAGCTTGAAAGCGGCCGGACTGGAACAAGACACGTTGGTCTTCTTCTTCGCCGATAACGGCGGCCACCCGGAAGTCCGCAGCGAGAACACGCCCTTACGGGATTATAAATGGAATCTCTTCGAAGGTGGCATCCGCGTCCCCTTCCTCGCCCGCTATCCGGCCAAGTGGCCCGCCGGCCGCGCCTTCGCCCACCCGGTCAGCTCACTCGATATTCTTCCGACCTGCCTCGCCGCCGCCGCCATCCCGGCGCCCGCAGGCCTCGATGGTATCGACCTGACGCCATTCCTCGGCGCACCGACTCCGGCGGCCCCTCACGAGAACCTCTTCTTCGCCATCGCCAAGCAGGCCGCCGTGCGCTCCGGCAAATGGAAATATGTCCGCGACCAGCAAGGAGGGCAGCACCTCTTCGACGTTGAAGCCGATGTCAGCGAGTCGAAGGACCTCGCGACGAGCGAACCGGCCAAGCTCAAGGAACTCGCCGGGCGCTGGGAAGCCTGGAACACCAAGGTGCGTGCCGAGGCGAAGTAAGGGCAGACCTATCGACGCGGCCTGACGAGGACGAGAAGGTTAACGCGGTCTTCGGCGATCCAACGGATGGACCCTGCGAGCCTGGGCACGTAGAAGTTATCGATGACGCCGACGTAGTGGACGCCGCCGACTTCGGCCCGTCCTACCGCCACGACCTGATGCCCCCAGCTGAGCTGCGGCTTACGCGGCACCAAGACCATGCACGACACGAGCACCGGACGGCCGGCGGAAAGCTCGGCGCTCAAGAGCCGGCGGTCGTAACCGGAGATGGCGACATCGACATCCACGCCGCGCTCATCCGCATCAGCCTGCAAAGCCTCCGCGAGTTGCTCCGGGAAAGCTCCCGCCAAGGACATCTTGCCGTCGGTGTATCCTTCCGCGTCCGGGATGACGCCCATCCGCAGGCGGCTCCGCAGGCGACGCACCAAGGCCTGCTCCCCTTCCCCGCCCCATGCCGCCGTGGTCGGACGCGCGGCCCAGAAGGCGATCAGGCTCGCGCCGGCCGTGGGCACGCAGCCCGAGGCGACGAGCGTACCATCCGGCGACTTCATCGGGAACTGCTGGATGGAAGGCACGCCTGCCAAGGCGAAGGCCTGCGGCGTCGCCGCGTCACGAAGTCCTTCGACGCTGAAGTCGATGAGCCGACCGTCATCCGCCCAGGCCAGGTAACCCGCCGAACCTTCGGCGCAGCGCAGTTCAGCCCACCAGAAAGGACGTCCCTGCCGCTGCCAGCGTGTCGGCTCCGGGCGTATGCGACGGGCCTCGCCGATCTCCACTGACTTCAAAACATCGGACACGAGACCCGCAGCGCGGATCGTGGCCAGATGCGCCTCCGCCCGGACGACCTCGGGCTTAGGCTCGGAGCACCCGCAGAGGAAAGCGACGAGGACGAACAGGCTGGCGCGCAGGGTCGTCCTCATGGCGGCTCAGCGCTTCCGGTAGACCTCGAGGCGGCAGTCGTAGCCGCCGAGGTCGACGGTGCGGCTGGATTCCAGACGCAGGGTCGGGTCAACGGACGAAAGGCGCAGCGGGTTCACGAAGACGAGACGGCCGTTGGGACGCAGGACTTCGCAAGCGATCTTGAAGAGATCGGTGAACATACCGTGCATGTTCGGCACGCGCACGCGGCGACCGAGCGGCGGATTCGATATGACCAGCGAGACCTTGCCGCGGTCGAGTTCCGGAATGCGGATGATGTCGCGGAAATCGCAGGTGTGGAACGCGGCCTTGGTGCCAGGCAGCTTGGCGGCCTTGAAGTTGGCTTCGGCGATCGCGATCGCGGCCGGGTCGATGTCGGTGCCGACCACCTGCCCCACCCCGCCGGCCAAGGCCGATTCGATCAGCTCCAGTCCGGAACCGCAGAACGGATCCCAGACGATCTCCTTGTCCTGCCGTCCGGCCACGCGCACCAAGCAGGCCGCCAGCGGCGGGTGCGAGGCGGCGTTGACGGCGTCGGTACGGTAATAGAGACGAGGATTAGGCGAGATGCGCGGACGCAGTTCCACGAGGGCGCTGCGTTCATCGAAATGCACGTCGACGGACCACGGAGATTCGCGGGCGTCGTTGAGGACGCGCGGATTCAGCTCGAAGGCCTTCTTCGTGACCTTGGCGACGGCGTCGTCGTGATTGCCTTCGGACACCATGCTCAGGCGGTAGCGGGCCGCGCCCTGCGTGAGCGCCAGCATCAGCTTCTCGGTGAGCGGCGAAGCGATGGCCTTCGCGAGCACCTCGAGCGCTTCGGCCGAACCCGGTTGACGGATGAACGCCAGGGAGAAAGCGGCGGTGTCGAAGCAGCGCAGCTGATAGAGTTCGGCGAGCGTGAAGGCGTCCTTCGGCTCGACCACCACGAAGCAGCCGCGGACCTCGACCACGCGGAACTTGCCGCCGCGGGCTTCGTCTTCGCGCACTTCGTCGGCCACGATGGATTCAAGACCCTTGCGGCAGCGCAGGTGCAGGCGCAGGCCGGGATGCTTCGGCACGACGGCGTCCTGGCGGACGATGCTCGGACCCCCCTGTCGGGCCACGCTCGCGCGGACCTTCTGTTCGTCGATGAGCTTCTCACCGGAGCCGGTGACCGCCTTTAGGGTCGCCGCGCCGCCGATCTTCTCGAGGGCCGAGGCGACCTTCTTCTTCTCCCGGTCGACGCCGGTGGTCTTAAGGATGTCGATCAGCTTGCGCTCGGACTCCTCGTCGCCCCCGAGCTTGGGGATGGCGGCGGTGGCGTAGCGGCGGATCTTCTCGGAAGGGTCCTGCAGGAGGCCGATCATCCAGGCCTTCACCGCCGCCTTCATCTCGGGATTGCGGGACGTCGAGAAGACCACGCCCACGGCCCGGACCAGGGCGACCTGCTGGTTGCGCTCCTTCGGGCCGAGCTGGTCGAACTTCGGGACCTCGACGGTCCAGAGCTGGGCGGCCGGCAACTCGCGCAACTGTCGGTAAAGGTCGTTGTCGGCTTTCATGGCTTGGGTAGTCGGGCGGGCGGGCGGCAAAGTCAAGGGAGACGCAGGCGGGCGGGCCGGCGCGGGCGACGTCCGCAGCGTCGGTCGGCGTGTCGCACTTTGGGCTTTTCCCTAACAAAAATAACCAAAAGCAGCCGAGCGTTTGTCAGCCCGGGAACTTGGCACGAAAACCCGGCTCCGCCCCCCTCGGACCAATCCACAAGTTGCCTTTGACAGAGGGGGATTATTGCCCACTAGATTTAGGCGTCTTGCGGTCTCCGCCAAGGCACCCGGCGGCTCAGCCGCCAGCCCATCCGACCACTTTTGCCCACACCAGAAATGAAGAATCCCGGACTTCCCGAAAAACAGGGTCTTTACGACCCCCAGTTTGAGCATGACGCCTGCGGCGTCGGCTTCGTTTGCCAGATGAAGGGCAAGCGTTCGCACGATATCATCCAGCAGGCCCTCACCATCCTGGTGAACCTCGACCACCGCGGTGCGTGCGGTTGTGAGACCAACACGGGCGACGGCGCGGGCATCCTGCTCCAGCTCCCCCACGGGTTCTTCGCCAAGCACGGCCCGGCCAACCTCCCCAAGCCCGGCCACTACGGCGTGGGCATGCTCTATGTCTCGCCGGACGCCAAGATCCGCGCCGCGACCGAGGCCACCTTCACCGACCTCGCCAAGTCCCTCGGGCTCTCCGTCCTCGGCTGGCGCACCGTCCCCGTCGACAACTCCTCCCTCGGCAAGACCGCCGTCGCCAGCGAGCCGGTCGTCCGCCAAGCCTTCCTCGGCCGCCCGGCTGACTGCGCCACCGACCAGGACTTCGAACGCAAGCTCTTCATCCTGAGCAAGCAGGCCCACCACCAGATCCGTGGCGCGGGCAAGGACGAGTTCTACTACGCCAGCTCCCTCTCCTGCCGCACCATCATCTACAAGGGCATGCTCATGCCCGAACAGGTCGGGAAATACTTCACCGACCTCGCCGACAAGTCGATGGACACCGCGCTCGCGCTCGTCCACTCGCGCTTCTCGACCAACACCTTCCCGAGCTGGGAACGTGCGCACCCGTATCACTACATCGCGCACAACGGCGAGATCAACACCCTCAACGGCAACGTCAACTGGATGAAGGCCCGCGAGCCGCTGCTGGCCAGCCCGCTGTTCGGCAAGGAACTCCCGAAGATCCTGCCGATCGTGAACCCCAACGGTTCCGACTCCGCCAAGTTCGACAACGTCCTCGAGCTGGTCGTCATGGGCGGCCGCTCGCTGCCCGAGGCCATGATGATGATGATTCCCGAGCCGTGGAACGGCCACGAATCCATGAGCGCCGAGAAGAAGGCGTTCTACGAATACAACTCCTGCCTCATGGAGCCCTGGGACGGCCCCGCCTCCGTCGTCTTCACCGACGGCACGATGATCGGCGCCACCCTGGACCGCAACGGCCTCCGCCCTTCCCGCTACTACGTGACCAAGGATGACTACGTCATCATGGGCTCCGAAGCCGGCGTCCTCCCGATCGACCCCGCCAACGTCGCCTCCAAGGGCCGCCTGCAGCCGGGCCGCATGTTCCTCGTGAACATGGAAGAAGGACGCATCGTCGCCGACGAGGAGATCAAGCAGCAGATCGCCTCCCAGAAGCCCTACCGCGCCTGGCTCGACAAGAACCTCATCAAGCTCGCCGACATCGCCGACGGACCCGCCGAGCCCGCCCCGGCCCACAGCAACACCGTCCAGCGCCAGCTCGCCTTCGGCTACACCTTCGAAGACCAGCGTAAGCTGCTCGTCCCGATGGCCAAGGACGGAGTCGAAGCCATGGGCTCGATGGGCACCGATATCCCGCTCGCCGTGATGTCGAACAAGTCGAAGCTCCTCTACGACTACTTCAAGCAGCTCTTCGCGCAGGTGACCAACCCGCCGATCGACTGTATCCGCGAAGAGATCGTCACCTCCTCCGTCACGACCATCGGACCGGAGCGCAACCTCCTCGACCCGAACCCCGGCAGCTGCCACCTGATCGAGCTCCAGTCGCCGATCCTCACCAACGAGGAACTCGCCAAGCTCCGTCACGTCGCCCATGGCCAGTTCAAGTCCGTCACGATCCCGACCCTCTTCGACGCCAAGTCCGGCGCCAAGGGCCTCGAGCAGGCCATGGACGAGGTCTGCCGCCAGGCCGGCCTCCACATCGACGCGGGCATCAACCTCATCATCCTGAGCGACCGCGGCGTCGACCGTAACAACGCCGCCATCCCGCCCCTGCTCGCCGTCTCCGGCCTGCACCACTACCTGATCCGCGAAGGCAAGCGCACCAAGGTCGGCCTCATCCTCGAGTCCGGCGAACCGCGCGAAGTGCACCACTTCTGCACGCTCATCGGCTACGGCTGCGCAGGCATCAACCCTTACCTGGCGTTCGAGACCCTCGACGACATGATCAAGCAGGGCCTGCTGGTCGGCGTGGACCATTACACCGCCTGCAAGAACTACGTGAAGGCCGCCACCAAGGGCATCGTCAAGGTCGCCTCCAAGATCGGCATCTCGACCATCCAGAGCTACCTCGGCGCCCAGATCTTCGAGTGCGTCGGCCTCCAGCAGAAGGTGGTCGACAAGTATTTCACCGGCACGGCGACCCGGATCGAAGGCGCCGACGTCGTCGCGATCGCCGAGGAGACCCTCACCCGCCATCGCAACGCCTTCCCCGATCGCGTCGACACCCCCGCCACCCTCGAGGTCGGCGGTGACTACCAGTGGCGCAACGAAGGCGAAGGCCATCTCTTCAGCCCGCAGGTGATCCACTCGCTGCAGAAGGCCGTCCGCACGAACAACTACGAGACCTTCAAGGTCTACACCAACCTGGTGAACGACCAGATGCAGCAGATCTTCACCCTGCGCGGCCTGCTCCAGTTCAAAGCCCGGACGCCGGTCGACATCAACGAGGTCGAGTCCATCGAGAACATCCTGAAGCGCTTCAAGACGGGTGCGATGAGCTACGGCTCCATCTCCTCCGAAGCCCACGAAGCCCTCGCGATCGCGATGAACCGCATCGGCGGCAAGTCCAACACCGGCGAAGGCGGCGAAGACCCGGCGCGCTTCACCTGGACCAACGAGCAGGGAGATTCCAAGAACTCCGCCATCAAGCAGGTCGCTTCGGGCCGCTTCGGCGTCACGAGCCGCTACCTGACCAACGCCAAGGAGATCCAGATCAAGATGGCCCAGGGCGCGAAGCCCGGCGAAGGCGGCCAGCTCCCCGGCGGCAAGGTCTACCCTCCGATCGCCAAGGTCCGTCACTCGACCCCGGGCGTCGGCCTCATCTCCCCGCCCCCGCACCACGACATCTACTCGATCGAGGACCTTTCGGAACTCATCCATGACCTGAAGAACGCCAACCGCGCCGCGCGCGTCAGCGTGAAGCTCGTCTCGGAAGTCGGCGTCGGCACCATCGCCACGGGCGTGGCGAAGGCGCACGCGGACGTCGTCCTCATCTCCGGCTTCGACGGCGGCACGGGCGCCTCGCCCCAGACCTCCATCAAGCACGCCGGCCTGCCTTGGGAACTCGGCCTCGCCGAGACCCACCAGACCCTCGTCCTCAACAACCTCCGCTCCCGCATCGTCGTCGAGACCGACGGCCAGCTGAAGACCGGCCGTGACGTCGTCATCGCCGCCCTCCTCGGCGCCGAAGAGTTCGGCTTCGCCACGGGCCCGCTGGTGACCCTCGGCTGCATCATGATGCGCGTCTGTCACCTCAACACCTGCCCGGTCGGCGTCGCCACCCAGGACCCTGAGCTCCGCAAGAACTTCACCGGCCGTCCCGAAGACACCGTGAACTTCATGCGCTTCATCGCCCAGGAAGTCCGCGAGATCATGGCCCAGCTCGGCTTCCGCACGCTCAACGAGATGGTCGGCCGCACCGACGCCCTCGAAGCGCGTCACGCCGTCGAACATTGGAAGGCCAAGGGCATCGACCTCTCCAAGCTCCTCTATTCGCCTAAGGCCGGCCCCGAAGTGGGTCGCTTCTGCACCGAGAAGCAGGACCATGGCCTCGAGAAGGGCCTCGACCTCTCCGTCCTCCTGGCGAAGTGCCAGCCGGCCATCGAGAAGGGCGAACCCGTCCGCTACGAAGGCGAGATCAAGAACACCCACCGCGTCGTCGGCACGATCCTCGGCAACGAGATCACCAAGCGCCACCCCGACGGCCTGCCGGACGGCACCATCCACCTGAAGTTCAAGGGCAGCGCGGGCCAGTCCCTCGGAGCCTTCGTTCCTCCGGGCGTGACCATCGAACTGGAAGGCGACGCCAACGACTACGTCGGCAAGGGCCTCAGTGGCGGCCGCGTGATCGTCTACCCTGACGCCAAGGCGACCTTCCCCGCCGAAGACAACATCATCCTCGGCAACGTCGCCCTCTACGGCGCGACCTCCGGCGAAGCGTTCTTCCGCGGCATGGCCGGCGAACGTTTCTGCGTCCGCAACTCCGGCGTCACCACCGTCGTCGAAGGCGTGGGTGACCACGGCTGCGAATACATGACCGGCGGACGCGTCGTCATCCTCGGCGTCACGGGCCGCAACTTCGCCGCCGGCATGAGCGGCGGCGTGGCCTACGTCCTCGACGAGAAGGGCGACTTCGCCGTCCGCTGCAACAAGCAGATGGTCGGCCTCGAGAAGCCTGACGCCAACGATGCGGCCGAACTCCGCGGCCTCATCGAACGTCACGCCGAGCTCACGGGCAGCCATAAGGCCAGGAAGCTCCTCGCCAACTGGGACGCCTCCCTCGCCAAGTTCGTCAAGGTGATGCCGAAGGACTACAAGCGAGTCCTCCAGGCCATCGCGACGGCCCAGGCCAAGGGTCTCAGCGGCGACGCCGCCCTCAACGAAGCCTTCGAGATCAACTCTCGCGACCTCGCCCGCGTCGGCGGCGGCTGATCACCCACCACGTCCACACCAAGCACCTTCTGCACCATGGGAAAACCTACCGGATTTGTCGAATACCAGCGCGAACTCCCGCCTGACCGCGATGCCCTCACCCGCATCGGCGACTGGAAGGAGATCCACCACCATCACTCCGACGAGAAGCTCCAGAAACAGGGCGCCCGCTGCATGGATTGCGGCGTGCCGTTCTGCCACACGGGCAAGCTCATCAGCGGGATGGCCAGCGGCTGCCCGATCAACAACCTGATCCCCGAGTGGAACGACCTCGTCTACCGCGGCCTCTGGCGCGAAGCGCTGGAACGCCTCCACAAGACCAACAACTTCCCGGAATTCACCGGCCGCGTCTGCCCCGCCCCGTGCGAAGGCTCCTGCGTGCTCGGCATGAACAAGCCCGCGGTCACGATCAAGAACATCGAAGTCTCGATCATCGACAAGGGCTACGAGAACGGCTGGGTCATCCCCCGCGCCCCGTCGAAGCGTACCGGCAAGAAAGTCGCCGTCATCGGTTCCGGCCCCGCCGGCCTCTCCGCCGCCGCGCAGCTCAACTACGCCGGCCACAACGTCACCGTCTTCGAACGCTCCGACCGTCCGGGCGGCCTGCTGATGTATGGCATCCCGAACATGAAGCTCGACAAGAAGGACGTCGTGCTCCGCCGCATCTCCCTCCTCGAAGCCGAAGGCGTGACCTTCAAGTGCGGCGTCAACGTCGGCGTGGACGTCTCGCCCGAACAGCTCCGCAAGGACTTCGACGCGGTCATCCTCACCGTCGGCGCCACCAAGGGCCGCGACCTCCCTCTCCCCGGCCGTGACGCCAAGGGCATCCATCTCGCGATGGAGTTCCTCCACGCCAACACGAAGAACCTCCTGGACGGCAAGGCCCCCGACGCGACCATCACCGCCAAGGGCAAGGACGTCGTGATCATCGGCGGCGGCGACACCGGCACCGACTGCGTGGGCACCTCGCTCCGCCACGGCTGCAAGTCCGTCGTCCAGCTCGAGATCATGGCGAAGGCCCCCGCCACCCGCGCCAAGGACAACCCCTGGCCGGAATGGCCGAAGACCTACAAGGTCGACTACGGCCAGGAAGAGGCCGCCGCCAAGTATGGCTCCGACCCCCGCGTCTACCTCACCACGGCCACGAAGTTCGTCGCCGACGAACAGGGCAACCTCAAGGAAGTCCACACCGTCGAAGTCGAGTGGAAGAAGGACGACAAGGGCGTCTTCGGACCCCAGAAGATCGCCGGCACCGAGAAGGTCCGCCCCGCCCAGCTCGTCCTCCTCGCCATGGGCTTCATGGGTCCGGAACAGCCTCTCCTCGAAGCCTTCGGCATCGAGCGCGACGCCCGCTCCAACGCGAAGGCCGAGCACGAGAAGTATGTGACCAACGTCCCGGGCGTCTTCGCCGCCGGTGACTGCCGTCGCGGCCAATCCCTCGTCGTCTGGGCCTTCAACGAAGGCCGTGGCGCCGCCCGCGAGTGCGATAAGTTCCTGATGGGCAAGTCGGAGCTCCCCTGAGCCCTGTCACCATCGACCGCCGAAGCCCGACTCCTTGAGTCGGGCTTCTTGTTGGGTGGGCATGTCGACAGGCATCTTAGGTTTGCCGAGCCTCGCGACCACACCCACCCTGCTCTCGTGAGCACACCCTCTCTCGAAGACCTGAAATCCGTCGCCCTGGCCACGGCCATCGCCGCCGGCGACCTGCTCGCCCAAGGCGCCCAGATGAAGGTCAACGCTTCGACGGATGACGACGTGAAGATGCAGGCCGACGTCGATTCGGAGCATCTGGTCCGCGACCGACTCAAGGCCACGGGCATCCCGGTGATCGGCGAAGAACTCGGCGGGGACGCCTCCCTCTTCGAAGGCGACAGCCTCTACTGGGTGGTCGATCCGCTCGACGGCACCTACAACTACCTGCGCCGGCAGCCCTCGACCTGCGTGTCGCTCGGCCTGATGCGCGGCAAGGAGCCGGTACTCGGCGTCATCCATGACTTCACCGCGAAGAAGACCTACCTCGGCGTCGTCGGCGACGGCAGCTATCTAAACGGCGTGCGCATCACGCCCGGCTGGGTCTCCGACATCAAGGATGCGTGCATCATGACGGGCTTCCCCGCCGCAGCCGATAAGTCCGGCCCGGCGATGCAGCTCTTCGTCCAGCAGGTCGGCCGCTATAAGAAAATCCGCATGATCGGCTCGGCCGCCCTCGCCCTGGCTTACGTCGGTGAAGGCGTCGCCGATACCTATTATGAATCCGGCACGAACCTCTGGGATGTCGCCGCCGGGCTCGCGATCATCAAGGCCGCGGGCGGACACTATCGTCTGGTGCCGACCGGTAAGCGCCCGCTCAACTACGACCTCTGGGCTTCCGGCCGCGAGGAGTGGACCCGCTGAGTACCGCCTTAGGCGTGGACAAAAGACGTCGGACGGCTAGGTTGACCGCGTGCTCCTCGCCCTGACCAATCCGATCAAAGAAGCCATCATCAAGCACGCGGCGGAGAGCTACGCGGAGAAGATCCTCGGCCAGGATTACGGCTCGATGGGCTTCTGGGTCGCCCTCGCGATGGTCGTGATCTACCTCCCGCTTCTCGGTCGACTCGCTGCGACGCACTTCTTCGGCAAGGACGGTACCCTCTTCGGCATCGGCCTCACGGGACTCATTTCCGTCGCCCTGACCTTCGCCGCCGTCTGCATGGCCGACACGAGCCTTTCGGGCTTTATCCCGAAATCTATCGAGATCCTTGTCATCTCCCTCTGCACGGCCACGGTCGTCCTGCTGGTCACCAGCGCCTCCGCCCAGGTCCTGAGCATGGGCTTCGGCCCCTCCCTCGGCCTCCAGCTGATTTTCTGGAACATCGTCTTCCTCGCCCAGCTGGCCACGCGCTTCCTGATGGATTTCTGGAAGCATATCTGAACCCGATAATGAAACCAGGCCTTTGGACGCTTTGCTTAGCCCTAGCGGCTTTCGCTCAGGCCCAAGTGCCTCGCCACCCCACCCTGTCCGGTAAGGTCGTCACAGGCTACCAGGGTTGGTTCCGGGCCGAAGGCGACCCCAGCGGTCTCGGCTGGGTTCATTTTGGGCCGGGAAAACTCTTTTCCACCAAAGTATATTCGTTCGATCTCTGGCCTGACCTCCGCGAGTTTCCGCCGGAAGAACGCTACCCTTCGCCTTTCAAATACGCCGATGGGCGCCAGGCCGACCTGTTCAGCAGCGCCCATCCGGGGACCGTGCGTCGGCACTTCCGCTGGATGAAGGACTACGGGATTGATGGCGCGATGCTCCAACGCTTCGCGGTCGGCCTAGGCGGAAGTCGTAAAACCGACTCCTTGGACATGGTCCTGCGGAACTGCACGGAAGCCGCCAACGCCGAAGGCCGCGCGCTGACGGTGATGTACGACCTCACTGGCCTTTCGCCCGAAAATTTCCGGACGGTCTCGGATGACTGGCGACGGCTCGTCGCCGACGGCCAGGCGAAGCAACCTTGCGCCCAGTTCCACCAAGGGAAGCCGCTTGTCGCGGTTTGGGGCCTAGGTTTCAAGGAACGCGCGCCTGCGCTCAAGGAATGGGCCACCCTAATCGCCGAGCTCAAGTCCACGGGCGCCGCAATCATGATCGGCGTGCCGGCCTACTGGCGGGAACAGAAAAACGATGCCGTGTCCGATCCAGCCTTACACGACCTCATCCGCAAGGCCGATGTCATCAGCCCCTGGACTGTCGGTCGCTGCGATGATCCGAAAGGAGTGGCCGAGCTGGCCAAGGAGGTCTGGGCACCCGATATCGCTTGGTGCCGCACCAAGCAGAAGACTTACCTCCCGGTGATCTTCCCCGGCTTCAGCTGGAGCAACCTTTCCTCCTCAAAGGGCCAGAAAGCCCCGAAGAATGCCATCCCCCGCCTGGGTGGCCGCTTCCTCTGGTCACAGGCCGTCGCCGCCCGTGAAGCCGGTGCCAAGTCCCTCTACATCGCGATGTTCGACGAGATTGACGAAGGTACCGCGATTATGAAATGCGGTGGTCCGCGTCCGGTCGGTAACTTTGTAGATCTCTCCGATGTTCCGACGGACCACTACCTTTGGCTCAGCGGGCAGATCGGCCGGATGCTGCGTGGAAACATGTCCGCGACCCCGGCCCTGCCGAAGCGTTAAACGCACTCAACCCGTAGCCTGGAGGCCGGCGGCGATGGCGTTCAGGGAGAGCAGCATCTGAGGCAGCAACGCATCGGCTTCCTTACGGTCGCCGTCGGCCACCTTCTTACGCCAATCCTTGAGCAAGGCGACCTGCTGCTCATGCAGGAGGTCGATCGCGGATTCGCGGAGAGCGATGACCTTGCGCAGACGCGGACGGCCTTCGCTGAGCTTCGAACCAGAGAGTTCGTCGAGCATCTTACGGGCGAGGTTATGCTCCGCGAGGATGCGGTTAAGGAAGAGGCTGCGCAGCTTCTTGTCGGTCACGAGTCCGCCATAGAGCTTCATCATGCTGCGGTTGGACGCCAGGACGCTGGTGGAAGCATTCTTGAGCATGTAGCGCAGGGGCGGCCAGTCATCGTAGTTCTTACGGATGACCTCGAAGCCCTTCGGATCTTCTTCCTTGAGACGGGCCAGCGCGGAGCCGACGCCATACCAACCGGAGAGATAGAAACGGGCCTGACTCCAGGCGAAGACCCACGGGATGGCGCGCAGATCCTCAAGGGAAGCAGCGCCGGTGCGGCGGGACGGACGAGAGCCGATACGGCTGGCTTCGATGACGTCGATCGGGGTCGCCTGGCGGAAGAACTCGATGAAGCGGGGCGTGCGGATGAGTTCCTGGTAGGCCTCGCGCGAGAACTCGGCGAGACGGTCCATGACCTTGGCCTGGGCGGCTTCGCTGCGGACGGCGACGTCGTGCAGGAAGGTGTTCTGCGTCACGCCGGCGGTCAGGAGCTCGAGGTTGTTCACCGCGGTGATGTGGTTCGCGTATTTCTGGGTGATGCTCTCGCCCTGCTCGGTCACGCGCATCTCGCCCTGGATGGAACCCTGGGGCAAAGCATCGATGAAACGGTGGGTCGGGCCGGCGCCGCGGGAGATGGTGCCGCCGCGGCCATGGAAGAAGACGATGCGGACGCCGTGCTTCTCGCCGACGGCGGCGAGGTTCTGCTGGGCGCGATAGAGATTCCAGAGCGAGGCGAGGATGCCGCCGTCCTTATTGGAGTCGGAGTAACCGATCATCACCTGCTGCGTGAGGCCGTCGGTCAGGCCGGCGTCGCGGCGGGCCTTCAGCGTGCGCTGCGTCATCGGATGCGACAGGAAGGCGTCCATGATGCCGGTGCTGCGCTCGAGGTCGCCGATGGTCTCGAAGAGCGGGACGACGGGGAGCAGGCAATAGGCGTCATCGGAACCGCCGGCCGTCAGGCCGGCCTCGCGGGCGAGGAGGTAGACGGACAGCAGGTCGGAGACCGAACGGGTCATGCTCACGATCAGCGAGCCGAGGCCCGCGGACCCATACTGGTCGATGTGCGTGACGAGGGCGCGATGACAAGCGACGGCGGCGTCGGCCTCCGGGCCGATGCTGGCCTGCTCGCGGAGGAACGGACGCGTGGAGCGGAGTTCGGAATCGAGGAAGCCGAGGCGGCGAGATTCGTCCCACTGCGCGAAGTTGGCGTCATCCTGGCCAGTGGCGGCGAGGAGCTGGCCGATGGCCTTGTCGTGGAAGGCGCTGTTCTGGCGGATGTCGAGTACCGCCATGTGGAAACCGAAGGTGCGCAGGAAGCGCAGGAGCGGATCAAGCTCCGCGCGGGCGATGCGTCCGGCACCGACTTCGATCAGGGTCTCGCGCAGGAACAGAAGGTCGGCGATGACACCCTCCGGGGTGCGGTGCTGGCCGGGGCCGAGTTCGCCGACGGTATTGGGCAGACGCAGGCGGACGAGGTTGACGTATTGGCGCCAGGTCTCGCCGATGTTGCGCTTGAGCGCGGCTTCACCGGCTTCGCCATGGGCGGCGGCATGCTTCTCGACCTGTCGGATGAAGACGGGCGGAGGCGACTGGAGATGGTCGCCGAGCGAAAGGCGCTGGCCGAGGGTCTCGAGACGCTCGTTGCAGATGGCGATGGCCGTCGAACGGAAGAGATTGAGGGCGCGCGCGGTGACTTCGGCGGTCACGAGCGGGTGGCCGTCGCGGTCGCCGCCGACCCACGTGCCAAGGACGATTTGCGGCAGGCTGTCCGGATGCTCCACGCGGGCCGGGTCGAGGCCGGCTTCTTCCCAGGCCTGACGCAGGCGGAGGTCCATGCTGACCACGGCGTCAGGGAAGACCTTGGAGAGGAAGTAATTGATGTTACGCAGCTCCGACTGCACGTCGGGCTTCTGGTGATAGATCTCACCGGTGCGCCACAGGCGCTCGAGGGCGACCTTGATTTCCTCGCGGATCGCGCGCTGCTCGGCGGCGGTCCACATGTTGTTTTCGCGGCGGACGAGCAGCTTGTAGATCTCGCGGTGGATCTCCAGGACGGTGGCGCGCTTGGCTTCGGTCGGGTGCGCGGTCAGCACGGGCTCGACGCGCATGCGGTTGAGGCGCTTGGCGATCTGCTTGTCGGTCAGGCCGGCGTCGACGAGGGCGCGGAGCGCGCGGCCCCAGGAACCAGGATCGGAGGCGAGGCCATGCTTGTCTTCGCGGAGACGCTTGGACTGCGCGGAGGCGTTCTCCTCGACCATGTTGAGGAGCTGGAAGGCGATCGAGTAGGCCTGCACGCCGCGGTAGGAAAAGATCTGGACGCCGCGCAGCTTGCGCTTGCCCATCCACGGCAAGGTGCCGGCGAGATCCTTGTGGTCGAGCTGCTCGAGCACCTCGACGAAACACGTCATCATGAAGTCGAGGTCCTTGTCGACTTTCTTAAGCCCGCGGGCGAGGTCGTTGCTGATGGCCATGCGACGACAGTCGTAGCACGGGGGTGCGAAAACCCGCAACCGCAAACCCCCTCGGCTTGCTTCTCCGCCCGACCGCCGTTTGATGGAAACTCGCCATGGCGGACTCTCGGCTCACCCTCCCCGACCTCTGGCAGCAGGACGCCCTCCGCGCCCTGCGGCAAGGCGAGGACGTGATCATCCAAGCCCCGACTGGCGCCGGGAAGACCTACGTCTTCGAACTGCTCATCCGTGGCGGCCACCGCGGCCAGGCGGTCTACACGGTGCCGACCCGGGCCTTAGCCAATGACAAGCGGGCCGAATGGCTCGCCCTAGGCTGGGACGTCGGCATCGCGACCGGGGACGTCAGTGCCAACCTCGGCGCCCCGGTCATCGTGGCGACTCTGGAGACCCAGCGTCATCGCTTCTTGGAAGGCCGCCACCCGGACCTGCTGGTGGTCGACGAATATCAGATGCTGGCCGATGCCCGTCGCGGGGCGGCCTACGAGACCGTCCTGGCCATCGCCCCACCCTCGACCCAGCTCCTGCTCCTCAGCGGCAGCGTCTCCAACCCCAAGGCCGTCGCCGAATGGCTCCGCAGCCGCGGTCGCAAGGTCACCCTCATCGAGGAACACACCCGGCCGATCCCGCTCGAGGAGATCTCCCTCGACGCCCTGGAGACCCGCGAGCCCACCGGCATCAAAGGCCATATCGCCCGCGCGGTCATCCGGGCCGTCCTCGGCGACCTTGGCCCGATCCTCGTCTTCGCCCCCCGCCGCCGGGCGGCCGAGCAGATCGCCCGCGATATCGCGGCCGGTCTGCCCTTGGGCAACGGCCCGCAACTCTCCCCCAGCCAACGCAGCCTCGCCGGCGATGATCTCAATCGCCTCCTCCGCCAAGGGGTCGGACTTCACCACAGCGGACTCACCTTCGAACAGCGGACCGAACTGATCGAACCTTGGGCCAAGGCGGGCAAGCTGAGCGTGGTCGTAGCCACGACCGGGCTGGCGTCCGGTATCAACTTCTCGCTCCGGTCGGTGCTGGTGACCGACCGACGATACGCCGCCGATCACGCGGAACGGGAAATCCGGCCCGACGAGCTCCTGCAGATGTTCGGCCGCGCCGGCCGGCGTGGACTCGATGACCGTGGTTTTGCGCTCTGGACCGGTGACAGCCCGCGCCTCGGCGAAGCCAAGCCGCTCCAGCTCAAACGGAGCGAGGCGCTCGACTGGCCCGCCTTCCTTTCGGTCATGCGCCGCACTGAGGACCCGAAGTCCGCGGCCCAATCCCTCGCTCAGTCGCTCTTCACCCGCGAGCCCATCGACCTTGCGCTGGATCGCCTGGACGATGACACCACACCGGCCGACATGCCCGAACCGGTCGCTGGCGCAACCCGCCAGATCGATGAGATCCTCGGCCGTAACGGCACTTGGCAACGCGAACGCCCGACGCACCTCGTGCCGCTCTCACAGGCGCTGATCTACGTGAAGGAAACCTGGCACCCGGCCCTGACGAAACCCGACTCGCTCCGCGCCCTGCCCTACGGCACGCCTTGCAAGCTCGAGACGAGCGAAGGCTTGCGCTACGGACGCACCATCACCCTCGCCCACTTCCCGAAAGAAACCGGCGCCGCGCAGCTCACCCCGGCGGATTGGCTGCTCAAGGCGCTGCGCAAACAGGAGAACGGCCGCAGCCGGCCGCGCACGTGGAAACTGGAACTCCTCGAAAAAGAGATCCTGCCCTTGCTCCCGCTGCTCACCCAAGGGGGCGTCGCCTACGGAGGCCTCTTCCTCGGTCGCGACAGCGTCCAAGTGAAGCTGGACTACTCTCGCGCCGACGTGCGCGTGTGGCCCGACGCCGATAATCAGCCGCTGATCAACCCGCCACGACGCTCCGTCGCCAAACAGGACATCAACCTCCGTGAAGTCCTCGGCGGCGGCACGCTGCATACCGCCCGCGCCGGCCGGCTCTGGAAGAAACTCGGCCTCATCGACGCCGCTGGCTGGCCGACCGACCGCGGACACATCGCCTCGCTCTTCCAGCACGGCGAAGGCCTCGCCGTCGCGGCGGCGCTCGAAGATCAGGCTTACGACGCCCACGCCCTCGCCTGGGACCTCGCCGAGCTCCGCGCCGGCGAACGCGTCGCCTCCGCGGGCCGTAATTCCAGCCGCCTCGGGGCCTGCTGCCGCCTGACTTATAAGTCTCTTACCGCCGAAGGCTACCTGCGGGAAGGCCTGCCGGTCGGCTTCGGCGAAGGCTGCGCCGAAGCGCTCAAAGGCTTCGCCCTGCATGGCAAGATCCCGCCGGTCGACGCCGACGGCCAAGGGCCGGGTCAAGGCGACCTGGAACGCGCCGTCCTCGAATGGCGGAGCACCTTGCAGCTCATCGCCCACGGCCCCGCCCACCCTTCCCTTCGCTGGCAGCAGCTGCGCGCGGCGGCCCAGGACGTGCTCGGTCAGATCATCGGACCGGCCGCCCCCGTCCGTTGAAGCTTACTTTCCCGCGATCGCCTTCGCCGCCGCCTTGGCCATCTCGCCGGCGCCGGCGGTGTTCGGGTGCACCCGGTCCGGGAGCATCTCGGGGAACTTCTCCAGCGCCGCATGCATGTCGATCACGCCGCAGCCGAGCTCCTTGGCGAGCGCGTCGACGCGCGGGATCTCCTTCTGGACGTTCTCTTCGTTGATGCCGTAGTTGCCCTTGCCGGGAACCGGCACGGGACGGCAGACGAAAACCTTAGGCTTGGATTTGAGGGACTGGAAAGACTGCACGAGCTCGCGGTAATCGGCGTCAAACTCCGCCTCATGCTTCCAGTTCTGCGGCTTGGTGTCGTTGGTGCCGAGCATGATGATCACGATGGCCGGCTCCATCGCGAGGGCGGCCTGATACTTCTTCTCGTTCCAATACGGGAAGTCGCCCTTCTTCAGGAGCGTGCGGCCGCTGACGCCGAAGTTGCCGACCCGATAGCCCGAGCCGAGCAGGGCTTGTAACTGAGACGGATAAGACTGGCCGGGCTTGGCGCCGGCGCCCTGGGTGATGCTGTCGCCGACGCAGGCGACTTTGATGGGTTCGGCGGCGTGGGCGGTCATGAGGGTGAGCAAGGCGAGGAGCAGGGTTCGCATGGGGTTCCCCTAATCAAAGCCGCCTGAAGGGCTTTCCAAGGTCGAAGTCGCGGCTTTTGCCCTTCCCTGCGGGCCGGTGGGCCGCTAGGCTGTGCGGACAGTCATACATGTGCGTTCGCACGGAGCAATCCGTGAGGAAAGTCCGGACACCACAGGGCAGGATTCCCGCCGCAAGTCGGGGCACGTCGCAAGACGTGACGGATAGTGCCACAGAGAAGATACCGCCTCCTCCGCAAGGAACGAGGTAAGGGTGAAAAGGTGGGGTAAGAGCCCACCGCTCGAAGGGTAACCGACGAGGCAAGGTAAACCCAATCCGGTGCAAGACGAACAGGGACCGTCCGAGGTCGCCCACCAAGGTCCCGGGTTGTCGCACCGCCGCAAGGCGGGTCCGCAAGGTCAGAGAAATGAACGCGCAGGGGATCGGCGAGAGCCGCCCAAGGACAGAATCCGGCTTATAGTGTATGGCTCAAAAGACGGAGGGCCGAACGGAAACGTTCGGCCCTCCCCCTTTGCGGACTAATCGGGTCGCTCAGCTGCGCTGGGCGATCGGCGCGTACTTGCGCTCGGTGTGACCGACGTAGATCTGGCGCGGGCGATGGATCTTCTGCTTCGGGGTCTCGGCGATTTCCTTCCAGTGCGAGATCCAGCCCGGCATACGGCCGATGGCGAAGATGACGGTGAACATCTCCGTCGGGATGCCGATGGCCTTGAGGATGATGCCCGAGTAGAAGTCGACGTTCGGGTAGAGGTTACGCTGCTTGAAGTAGGGATCGTTGAGCGCGGCTTCTTCGAGGCGCATGGCGATGGCCAGGAGCGGGTCGTTGATGCCGAGGACCTTGAGGACCTTGTCGCACTGGGCCTTGATGATCTTGGCGCGCGGGTCGTAGTTCTTGTACACGCGGTGGCCGAAGCCCATGAGGCGGACGCTCTTGGTCTTGTCCTTAGCGTCGGCGATGAAGCGCGAGCCGTCGTCGCCGGAAGCGTGGATCTCCTCGAGCATCTCGATGACGGCCTGGTTGGCGCCGCCGTGCAGCGGGCCCCAGAGGGCGCAGACGCCGGCGGAGACGGACGGGAAGAGGTTGGCGCCGCCGGAGGCGACCATGCGCACGGTGGACGTGGAGCAGTTCTGCTCGTGGTCGGCGTGCAGGAGGAGGATCAGGTCGAGCGCGCGGGCGATCTCCGGGTGCACGGCATAATCGACGTTGGGCTGCGAGAAGAGGAGGTGCAGGAAGTTCGAGCAGTAATCGAGACCCGGCTTGGGGTAGACGGGCGGCTGACCTTCCTTGGAACGGTGGGCGAGCGCGGCGAGGGTACGGACCTTGGAGATCAGCACGGCGGCGGTGGCGTCGAACTTGGCCAAGTCATGCGTACGCTCGTTGGTGCCGAGCTCCGGGTAGTAGCAACCGAGGGTGTTCAGCGTGGCGGACAGCACGGCCATCGGGTGGGCGTTGCCGGGGAAGCCGCTGAGGGCGATGCGCAGGCCTTCGTGGATCTGCGAGTTGTCCAGGATGCGGGCCTTGAATGCCGTCAGCTGGGCGGTCGTGGGCAGTTCGCCGTAGATCAGCAGGTAGGCGGTCTCGATGAAGTTGGACTTCTCGGCGAGCTCTTCGATGCCGTAGCCGCGGTAGCGCAGGATGCCCTTCTCGCCATCGATGAAGGTGACCTTGGACTCGCAGGCGCCGGTGTTGGCGTAGCCGTCGTCGAAAGTGATGTAGCCGGTGTCGTCGCGCAGCTTACGGACGTCGACCCCGCGTTCGCCTTCGGTGCCGACGACGATGGGGAGGACGATTTCCTTGTCGTCCAGTTTGAGAGAGGCGGTTTTGGAGCTCATGGCGGGGATAGGGTCCGCCGAGAGTCGCAATACCCTTCAGCGGACGGACAAGGTCAGGAAATTGCGGTAGAGTTGCAAGCCTTTGACCTGACTTTTCTCCGGATGGAACTGGGTCGCGAAGACCCGTCCGCGCCGGACCCCGCTCACGAAACGGCCCGCGTAATCAGTCTCGCACCAGACTAGGGAGGGGTCGGTCTCGACCAGCCGGTAGCTATGGACAAAATAGAAGGGTTCTCCTTCGGCCCGTAGACCCTGGGTCAACGGGGCGTCGGGCTTGAAGATGGCTTCATTCCAGCCCATGTGCGGGATCCGCAGGCCAGGCTGGGACGGGAAACGCCGGACGACGCCCGGGAACACGCCCAGGCCCGGCCGGTCGGCTTCTTCGGACCGCTCAAACAGGACCTGCAGACCCATGCAGACACCGAGGAACGGACGGTCGGCGGCGATCCACTGTTTCAGGAAGGATTCGAAGTCGTTACGACGGATGCAGTCCATGCAGTCCGCCATGGCACCCTGCCCCGGGAAGACGACCAGCTCGGCTTTCTCGGCGTCGGCCGGCGTCGCAGCCAGGAACGCATCGGCACCGGCGGCGACCATGGCACGGCTGACGCTACGCAGGTTGCCCATCCCGTAATCGATGACGGCCACCCGCGGGCGGCGCGCTGTCGCGGCGGCTTCCACGGTCAGGCCAGCGTACCCTTGGTGCTCGGCACGCGCCCACCCTGGCGCGGGTCGACTTCGAGCGCCTCACGCAAAGCGCGGGCGAAAGCCTTGAACAGGGCCTCGGCGATGTGGTGCGGCTCGTCGCCATACTCGAGCTTCAGGTGCAGATTGCAGCCGAGCGAATTGGCGAGTCCCTGGAAGAACTCGCGGACGAGCGCGATGTTGAAGTCCTTCACCATGTAGTTGGTGATCTCGACCTGGTAGACCATCATCGGACGGTTGCTGAGGTCGACGGCGCAGCGGGCCAGGGTCTCGTCCATCGGCAGGATGAAGAAACCGTAGCGGCGGATGCCGGCCTTGTCGCCGAGCGCTTCCTTGATGGCCTGACCGAGGACGATGCCGACGTCTTCCACGGTGTGGTGGTAGTCGACATCGGTGTCGCCGGTCGCCTTGACCTTGAGGTCGACGAGCGAGTGACGGGAGAAGAGCGTCAGCATGTGGTCGAAGAAGGCCACGCCGGTGGCGACTTCCGACGTACCGGTGCCATCCAAGTTCACCTCGAGGGCGATCTTGGTCTCGGCGGTATCCCGGCGGAGGCTGGCTTTGCGGACGGCTGCGCTCATCCCTCAGAAATCCCCGCGGAAGGCAGGATTGTCAACCTCACCCTTCCATCCAGACCGCCACGGCCAGCAGGAAGACGTCGGTTTCCTGCTCCGTGCCCACGGAGATGCGCAGGGACTTCTCGGTGAGGCGATGGTTCGGGAAACGGCGGACGAGGATCTTCCGGGAGCGGAGGAAATCGAAGCAATGGGCGGCGGTCTCGACCGAGGCCGGACGCTTCGTCGAGACGGGCGCGGCGAGCACGAAATTGCCGGCGGCGGGATTCACCTGCCAGCCGAGCTGGCGGAGCGCGGCGGCGAGGCGGTCGCGCGTGGCGCGCACCTGGGCGACGGTCACGTCGAGCCACTCGCGGTCGTCAAGCGCGGCGGCGGCGGCGACCTGCGCGAGGCGGTCGACGTTGTAACTGTCGCGGACGCGGTGGAGCACCTCGGCGACGGCGGGCGGACAGAGCGCGTAACCGACGCGCAGCCCGGCGAGCGCATGGGCCTTGGACATCGTGCGGGTGACGACGACGTTCGGGAACTCACGCACGAGCGCGACGCAGTCGGCGTCGGCGAAGGCGGCGTAGGCTTCATCGACGACGAGGAGGCCGGGGAAAGTCTTGGCGAGCGAGCGGACGACGTCCGTCGCGAAGGCCACGCCGAGCGGGGCGTTCGGGTTGGTCAGGAAGAAGATCGCGGCGCCGCACTGGGCGACGGCGTCGACGTCGACGCCCAAGGCGTCCGTGACCTCGACCTTGACGACTTCCGCATGCTGGGCGGCCGCGAGCACGGGATACAGCGAGTAGCTCGGGTTGAGCATGCCGATCGGGCGGCCCGGACCGGCGTAGGCACGGATCAGGAGGTTGAGGATGTCATCGGAACCATTGCCGGCGACGACGTGAGCCGCCTCAAAACCATGGAAGCGCGCGACGGCCTCGCGCAGGGGCGCGGAGTCGGGCGACGGATAGAGCCGTAGCGCGGCGCCGTCATTGACCAAGGCGACGCGGATGGCCTCGAGCGAACGCAGGCTCGGCGGATACGGGTTTTCGTTGGTGTTGAGCTTGACCCATCCCCCGCCCTGCGGCTGCTCGCCGGGTACGTAGGGAGACATGGCCGCGACATGCGCGTTCGCGGCAGGAAGACGGGAAGACATCAGCGTAACTTGAGTTTGGCGGCGGCGAATTCCTGCAGCAGCGCGCGCGTCCGGGCCGCGTCATCGCAGGCGACGACCTGGGCGGCGAGTTCGCGGAGTTCGGCGGCGGTGGAATGGCGGAGCACGAAGCGGACTTCGGGCAAGGCGGCCGGGCTCATGCTGAGCTCGTGCACGCCGAGACCGATGAGCAAGGGCGCCCATACGGGGTCACCGCCGAGTTCTCCGCAGACGGCGGCGGGGATCCCGGCCTTCTGCGCGGCGGCGAAGATCGCCATGAGCGTGCGCACGACGGCGGGATGGCACGGATCATAAAGCGAGGCGACGCGCTGGTTGCCGCGGTCGACGGCGAGCAGATACTGGACGAGGTCGTTGGTGCCGACGCTGAAGAAATCGGCTTCGGCCGCGAGGCTGTCGGCGACCAGCGCCGCCGAGGGGATCTCGATCATCGCGCCGAGGCGGATCGCCTCGACGGGGCGCACGCCTTCGCGGGCGAGTTCGGCCTCGACGTCGCGGAAGATAGCTTTCGCGCGGCGCAATTCCTCGACGCCGGAGATCATCGGGAACATCACCTGCACCGGACCGAGCGCGGCGGCGCGGACGAGCGCGCGGAGCTGCGGACGGAAGACGTCGGGGCGCTCGAGGCACATACGTACGGCGCGGTAGCCCATGAAGGGATTGGCCTCGTCGGCGAGGTCGCCCAGCCGCTTGTCTCCGCCGATGTCGAGGGTGCGGAAGGTCACCGGCCGGCCCTTCGCCAGACGGACTGCTTCGGCGTATTCCTCATACTGGACGTTTTCGTCGGGCCAGCCGTCCAGGCGCAGGTAAAGGTTCTCGGTGCGATACAGGCCGATGCCGCGGGCGCAGTAGGCGAGCGCGTCTTCCATCTCGGCCGAATCGCCGATGTTGGCAAGCAGGCTGAAGGCGGAGCCGTCCGCGGTCAGGTCGGGAAACGAGACTTCTGCGCGGACGCGGTCGCGACGCTGGCGGATCGCCTGCTCCTTGTCGCGGTACCCCTCGATGGTCTCAGGCGTCGGATTGAGGATGACGAGGCCGGTCTCGCCGTCGACGAGGATGACGTCGTCTTCGCGCACGGCTTCCATGAGCCCTTTGACGCCGACGACCGCGGGGACGTCGAGCGAACGGGCCATGATGGCGGAATGGCTGGTGCGGCCGCCCTCTTCCGTCACGAACGCGAGGACGCCGCCGTCGTGGAGGCCGGCGGTGTCGGAAGGCGTGAGGTCGCGCGCGGCGACGACATGTTCCTGGGCCGCCTGACCGACGCGTTCCGGCTGGGTGCCGAGCAGCTGGTCGAGTACGCGGCCGGTCACGTCACGGATGTCCGACGCCCGCTCGCGCAGGAAGTCGTCGTCCATCTTCTCGAAGATCTCGATGTAACGCTGGGCGACCTCCTGGAAACAGAACTCGACGTTGAAGCCGGTGCGGCGGACTTCCTTGCTGACGTCGTCGATGAGGGCGACGTCCTCGAGCACGAGCAGGTGAGCGTCGAAGATGGAGGCCTCGGACTCGTTCAGCTTGCGGGCGACGTCGTCACGGAGCTGCGAGATCTCCAGCCGGGTGGCCGCCAAGGCGCCCTCCAGACGGCGGATCTCGGCCTCC
Organism: Opitutales bacterium; assembly: GCA_044350605.1. Classification (GTDB taxonomy): domain Bacteria; phylum Verrucomicrobiota; class Verrucomicrobiia; order Opitutales; family UBA953; genus UBA953. Next base: position 16,785 of record JBILHF010000004.1, on the reverse strand, counting down.
GGATCGGCCACCTTCTCGCAGGCGACGATGGCCATGCCCCGCATCAGCGGGTAAGCGGGACCACGGGCGACACCAGGGGCGGCGGCGATGCCTGTGAGGCGTACCTCGGGCCTGTGTTCTCCGGCCTTCATCCGTGCATCAATTGACCCCCGTCACCGAACGGAAGCAAGGCAGGATATCAGCTTCAGACCTCGATCGCCGTAGGCTCGTCATTCGGCATCACCATCTCGGGCATGACGAGGACGGGCATCGTGAGCTCGGGGGCTTCGACGGCCTTCGAGAGATCGGCTTCTTGGGCGACATCGGTGATCAGGCGGACCGGCATCTCGGCCGAACCGAGGACCGGCTCCTCAGCCGGGACCTGGGCCTCGACGTAGGAGAGCAGGCCGGAGTATTCGGCGGGGATGGTCACCTGAAGCTCCACGAAGACGAGGGCGAGCAGACAGAGGTGGGCGAACGAGCGACCCATGCGCTGACCGTAGGCATGGAGCCAAGTCATCACTCCGGCCGTCGAACGCTCTTCGCGATGACTGAGGCAGGCGAGCTGGGCTTTGTGCAGGCGGGCGCTCGCCTGGAAGCGGGCGCGCAAGGCCGGCGAACCGCTCAACGCGGCCCGCAGACGGGCGACCTGTTCGGCGGAGGCGTTGCCCTCCAGGAAAAGGGCGACGAGGGACTCGAACTCGGCGGCGCTCATCCGCGGAACTCCTCTCCCATGAGTTCGCGCAGGGCTTCGCGGGCGCGGTTGATGCGGCTCTTGACCGTGCCAATGGAGAGGCCGAGGTCTTCGGCGATCTCTTCATACGACATGTTGCGGACGTTGCGCATCGTGAGGATACGAGCGTGTTCCGGCTTCAATTGTTCCATGCACTCGGCCACTTTATTGACGAATTCGTTATGCTGGGCCTCGTGGCCAGGGCCCTGGGCTCCATCCGAAAGGATGTCATGCAGGGTCGCGCCGGGGTCATCTCCTAGGTCGGCGTCGAGCGACATGGACTGGTCCCGCTTGCGCCGGCGCCAATACCAGTAGCGATTTCGGGCGAGATTTGTGCCGATCTGGTGGATCCAGGTCGAAAAAGTGGCGGTTCCCCGGAACGAAGCCAGGACCCGATGGGCCCGGATGAAGGTGTCCTGCGTGATTTCCTCAGCGTCCTGACGATTACGCAGCAGGGAAAAAACCTTAGCGAAGATGCGGCCCTGATACTTGATGACCAGTTCGTTGTAGGCCGACAGATCCCCCTGACGGGCTCGGTCCAAGGCGGACTGGTCGGCTTCGGTCTCCATGGGGTTCAGTTTGGGTAGGGAAAAACAGGCCGTAGTCGACCCATAATCGTGGTGACATATCTTTACAATTACCCCTCGCTAATCAACCTCTTTAAAACCCCCACTTTGAGGAGCCGATGTTCACGACCCGCAAGAAACACCCCACCCTCTCCTGGGTCAATTGCCTCAGCGGCGAAAAAGGGACGACCACCGAGCTGCCCGCCTCGCTGCCCGGCGACGCCCCCCACCCCGCCCTGACCTTGGTCCCGGCGGGAGAAACCGTCGGCCTCGAGCCTTCCGGCGAAGGGCTGGCCTTGGTCAACGGCGCCCCTTTGAGCCAGCGCCTGACGGTCACCGAGCCGACGACCGTCCAGTTGCCGAACGCCTTGCTCGTGGTGGCACCCCGCGCGCAGCAGGATTTCGCCTTCATCCGCACCGACCTCTGGGTGCTTTTCGATGCGCGCACCGGCGATCAGCTCGGCGAATTCCCGGCGCAGGGACTCCTCGACGCCGCCGGCCGCTCCGGACTGCCGACCGACGCCCTCGCTTGCACGCCCGTCGGCCTGGAGGTCGGCTTCAACCTCGCGCAGATCGCGCCGCTCCTTGCTCCGGCCGAAGAGCCGGTCGTCCGCCGCGAGAACCAGGCGCTCCTCGCGGCCGAACAGAACCGCGGCGCGCACGTGTGTCCGGTCTGCTGGACCCGCTTCGACGCGGGTGACGCGCTGAGCATCGCGGTGCATGAGAACCTGCGCGGAGACCCGATCCTTGGTTCCGACGTCCGCCTGCGCTTCCAGCCCACGCGCTTCAACGACCAAGGTCTCGCGCTCGATCCGATGGGCCTGGCCTGCACCGACATCGCCTGCCCGCACTGCCGCCGCCAGCTTCCGCCCGGTTACCTCGAGCGCCCGCATCGCATCATCTCGCTCATCGGCGCCCCCAGCGCCGGCAAGTCCTACTACCTCGCCGTGCTCACGCGCGTGCTGCAGGACCGCCTGCCGGAGGATTTCTCGCTCGCCTTCAAGGACGGCGACCCGAGCGGCAACATGCTGCTCAACCAGATGCGTAACACGCTCTTCTCCGCGGCCACGCCGGAAGACGCGCTGCTCGGCAAGACGGCCCTCGAAGGCGCGACCTACGAGAAGCTCCCGCGCCTCGGCCGGATGGTCTCCCTGCCCCGCCCGTTCATCTATTCGCTCAGCCGCCCCGGCCAGCCGGCCCTCGACACCTCGGTCATCCTCTACGACAACGCCGGCGAGCACTTCGAACCCGGCATCGACATCCATGACTCGCCCGGCGCGATGCACGTCGCGACCTCGAGCGGACTCATCTTCCTTTTCGACCCGACCGCCAACGCGCGCTTCAAGGCCAAGCTCGTCGGCGTCGACGATCCGCAGCTCACCCTGAAGGGACGCGTCGACCAGCAGGACAGCATCCTCTCCGAGATGGAGACGCGCATGAAGCGCGTGCTCGGCCTCGCTCACGACCAGCGGATCGCGACGCCGCTCGCCTTCGTCGTCGGCAAGTCCGACACCTGGGAGAAGCTGCTCAGCTCGCCGCTCGAACCGGTCGTCAAGGCCGGCGCGCTCGACCTCGCCGCCGTCCGCCGTAATTCCGACCGCGTCCGCGCGGTGCTGCTCCAGCTCTGCCCCGGCCTCGTCGCTTCGGCCGAATCGCTCGCCGAGCAGATCTGCTTCTTCGCCGCCACCTCCTTCGGCCATACGCCGGTGATGATCGGCGCCGGCCCGAACAAGGGACGCATCGCGCCGGACCCGCAGCGGCTCGCGCCGGCCCACGTGGAGGAACCCCTCTACTGGCTGCTGCACCTCTCCTCGCCGGCGATGTTCCCCGCGACCCCGAATTCCTGATGCCCCTCCAACTCGTCTTCACCTCCGCACCGCAAGGCCTCACCCCGGGACGTTCGGGCTATTGCACCGTCGCGCGCCATCGCGCCATCCCGGACCGCCTCGCGCAGCTGCTGGAATCCGTCGGCACGCCGCATGAACTGTCGGAAGGCGAGACGTTCACCTTCCGCACGCTCGAGGCCGGCGACCGCCATTGGTTCGTGCTCTCCCGCTTCGTCGCCCGTGGCCTCGACTACACGCAGCGCGACAACCGTCTGGCGCATCACCTGATCTTCACCGCCGAAGAGGCCGCCCTGCTCGCCCCGCCCTCCGCCCTCGCCGCGCGCTGGAAGGACTGGCTCGCCGAATGGACCGGCGCCCCCGCCTGGCTCGAAGGCGAGACCCGTCCGCTGGCCCTAGAACCCGCCACGCCGCTCTCTCCCGCCGTCACCTGGCGCGAGACCACCGGGACCGGCGCCAAAGCCGCCTGGCTGATCGACGCGACCGGCGCGGTCCCGGTCGGCCTGCGCAATCCTCCCGCCAACGCGACACTGCTGCGACTGTTCGCCGAATCCTCCGCGCTCATCGGCAAGGCCGCCTGGCATGCCACCTTCACCACCGACGCCCGCATCACGGGCGAAGCCGGTTTCATCTGGGCCGCCCATGCGGAACGTCCCGCCACGATCGACTTCGTCGACGCCCGGACGCAGCCCGCGCCGACCGGCGACCTCGCGCGTCAGGCCGCCGCCGGCCTGACTTCGCCGAAGGGAACTCCGATCGCGGTCACTCGCCGCCCTGGCGCAGCGCCTTCCGCGCCGCAAAGCGGCTCGGCCACGCCGTGGATCGTGGGCGGAGTGCTCCTCGTGGTCGCCGCCGGCCTGGCCTTCCTTTTCACGAACCGCACCGAGACGCCCGCCCCCGCGCCGACCCCGGTCGTCGCCCCCGCGCCCTCCGCCAGCGACCTCGCGCAGGCGGAAGAAATCCTCAAAGTGAACCGCGCGGTCACGGAGATCATGAGCCTGCTCGAGACCGGCGAGATGCTGCCCGCCGCCCGCCTTTGGCTGGAGACCAATGAGAGCGCTCCTCGTCGGCTCAGCAATTACAAGGAGCAGATCCTCCCCCGCATCCTGAACGGTTTCTCCGCCGGCGCGGTCCGTCAGCTCCTCGCCCAGATCGAACGTCGCGACATCCTCAATGACCCAAAGGCCAGCCAGGCCGCCCATGCCGAGACGATCGAAGTCCTGCGCATCGGCAAGTTGCTCGGCGTCGCGGAAGACGCCGCCTGGAAGCAGCTGACCGAGATCAAGGAACGCACCCTGCGGCTACCCAAGCTCGACGTGCGCCCGGTGCTCGCCGTCCCCGGGCAGTGGCGCGTCTCCGACATCGGACCGAAGTCGCCCACCGAGGCGGAATTCCCGCTATCACGCTCGGCGGTAGACCGCCTTACGAAGTGGGCTGAAGAAGCCGGCGCTTCCACCCGCTCGACCGCGCAGATCCGCCTCCGCGTGCTGCCCTTGCTCTCACCGCATCAGCGAGATGACCAGACCCCATACCTCAACGGTGAGATACGTGCGAGCGGACCGACCGTCTGGTTCGAATCTAACCCCGAACCGGGCAAACTCCCCGCCATCGGCATCGGCCTCGGCGCCCGTCGTAACGTCGTATCCCTTAACTTCCCGAAAGCCGAAGATGCGAAGCACGCCAACATGCTCGTCGAGATCATCTTCCCCAAAGGCGACCGCCGCGTGCTCGCCCTCATCGGTGACGCCAAGCTGCTGGTGCCGCTCGACCTTGGCGTCGGCGCTCTCCGCTATGACGCGGAGACCGGCGTCATCCGCCCGGCCCCGTGGGCCGAGTCCGCCGTCAACGCCTTCGTCTGGGCCCACGGCCAGGTCGGCCTCTACCCGGCCGCCCATGGCTTCCCCGACCGCGACCTCCCCTCCGTCCGCGCCACGCGCTCGCTGCTCGAGACCGACCTGCTCCGCCTCGAAGCCAAGCAGGGCCCGGACGCGCCTCCCTACGAAGAAGTCGCCGCCCGCCGCAAATCATTCAAGGAAGGCAAGCTGATCGAAGCCGGCGCGCCCTGGGTGGTGCAGGCCGTGGATTCCAACGGCGCCGCCGGGCCCCGCCTGCTCGAATTCCGTTGATCCATGCAGGCCGAACGCCTCATCGCCCGCATCCGCGGCCAGCTCGAACTCGGGACGCCTGATCTCGAGGCTCGTTCGCTGGCCGGCGAATACGCGGCGCTGTGCCTGCGGGCCCGCGAACGTCTGGAGCAATGCGCCACGCTCGTGCGCGGTGGCAACGAACACGCCGCATTCCAGGCCGCCGAAGCCGACCCCGACCTTCTCGGCCTCTGCGCCCTGCTGAGCTTCGCGGAGTCCGACCGCTGGCATGCGCTCTGCCGCGAACGCGGCCTGCCGGCCGGCTTCCCGCTCGACGGTCAGCACGTGCTCGCGGTCGAAAGCCTCTATGGGCGGGTCATCGGCGAAAGCCATCCGCTCTACCGCGACTACCGCGACGCCATCCGCCGGCGCGACGAGGACCGCGCGCTGGCGGTGCTGCGTTCGATCGTCCGCATCAATCCTGACGACCCGAACGCGCAGTCCGAACTCGCGCGCCTCTCCGCGAAATTCCTGCGCGAGTCACTGGGGCGGGTCGGCGCGCTTTTCGCCGATGGCCGCGCCGCCGATGCCGTCGAGCTCATGCAGCGCATGGAGCGCTTCGGCGCCAACGACCTCGCCGGCGAGCCCCGCTGGGACGACGCGCGCGCCCGCCGGGCGGCCTGGCTGCGCGCCAACGCCGCCGAACAAGCGATCTCCTTGGTCGCCGAGGCCGCCCTCGCCCGCGACGGCGGCCACTGGGAGGCGTGCGCCTCCGCCCTGGGCCGCACGCGCGCGATCGAACGCGACCACCATCTCAACCTTTCGGCGGAACTGCTCGCGCAGATGGCCGAACTCGAAGCGTGGGCCGGCGAACTCGCCGCGACCGCCGAGGCTGAGGCCAGCCTCCGCTCGGCGCTCGAAAGCCTCCTCGAGGAATGGCACGTGCTCGGCCAGGAAGCCGCCCGCGGTTCGTCGCCGGCGATCCTCATCGTGCGCCTCAGCGCTTGGATCGAACGCGCGACGCCGCACGCCGAGAGACTGCCTGAAGGACTGCTCCGCGAGGCCCGCGCCCTCCGTCAAGCCACGCGGATGCGCCTCAACCGACGCTACCTGCTCCTTACCTCTTCATGGGTCGTCGGCTTGCTGCTCATCGTGGGAACCGTCGTCGCCATCAACCTGCAACGCCAGCAAGAAGAGGAGACCCTCGGCCGCCTCTCCGAAGCCGCCCGGCTCGTCGAACTGCATGACCACGAGGCCGCCCGCCGCGCGTTGGATGAATTCGAACGCGGCGGCGACGCGGCCGACTTGGAACAACGGAAGACGGAAACGCGGCCGCTCCGCGAGACGCTCGCCAAGCAGTCGACGCTCGAGCAGAAGCTCCGGCTCGAAGCCCGCCAGCTGGCGGAGTCCGCGCGCAATGGCGTCAACGACGGCAACGTCGCCGAAGTCGCCCGCCGGAGCACGGCTTACCTCAAGGCCTTGGGCGAAGCCGCTCCGGCCCTCCGTGAGCGGCTGAAGAGCGCGCTTCCCGACCCGGAAGGACTCGCCGCGGCCAGCCAGAACCATCTCGGCAAGCTCCGGCAGGAACTCGCGGCGCGGACGACGGCGTTGAACAAGGCCGTCCGGGACAACACCACGATCCCCGACCCCGTGGCGGCGATGGAGACCCTTGAACGCCTGCGCCTGCTGCTGAAGATCCTCGGCGAGGCCGGCGACCGCGACCTCGACTCCGCCGCCGCCGCCGCCGACCTGGGCGAAGACCGCCTGGCGGGCGAACGTAAGATCGCCGCGGCCGTGCGCGCACTGGAAGCCGCGACCGACCTCAGCAGTTACCTCGCGGCCCTGGCCGACGCCTCCGCCAACACCGCCGGCGGCAAGACCGACCTCGGTAACCGCGCCTCCTTCGTCTTCACGCGCGCCCCGACGCTGCAAGCCCTGCCCCGCCCCATCCTCGCGCCCCGCGTGGCCGCGATGTGGGACGCCGCCGCGACCGCCGACCCGCAGGGGATCTTCCATCCCACCGTGCTCACCGACGCCGAACAAAGGCTCCTGCGCCGACTGTCAGACACTTCCCTCGCGGACAGCCTTCGGCGCGCGACGCTGAGCCTCTACTCCGTCCGCGGCGTCACGCCCGGACGCAGCGTCTACGTGGTCGGCGAGGTCGTCGAAACGAAGAACACCTTCACCGACGGCGCCGAGTTCACGCAGAAGGCCAAGGAACTCAACCGCGACGGCGTCGTGATCGAAGGCGCCTGGCGCCGTCGTGAATTCAACAACGGCTTCCGCAACGGCGAAGAACTCACCGCGCTCGCGCCCATCCCGGAGCTCGATTTCATCCGCCAGATCACCCGCTTCCAGGACGCGCGCTCCGGACGCCTCCTCGAGCCTCCGCTCCGCACGATGGAACGCGTCCGCCGCAGCGATTCGCCCTACCCGGAACTACGCGCGTTCCAGCTCCAAGAACTCTACCGTCTCGCCGGCGGCCGACCGGACGCCTGGGGCCTGATCTTCTCCCCCAGCGCGCAGCGCGACTCCGAGCAGCTGCGCCGCATCACGCAGAACGCCCTCGAGCCCTACGACTATCTCTTCCGCGACAAGTGGGCCGACGTGAAGGCCGAACTCCGCGCCTTCCTCGTGCCGCAAAGCGGCGCGGGCTACGCGGAGGAAGCGCGCTTCTGGCGCGCGACTTTCGCCCAGCTGCGCAACCGCCGCCTGGTGTTCGCCGGCATGGTCGGACGCGACGGCACGCCGCGCCTCCGCGAAGTGACGAAAGACAGCGCCCTCTTCGGACTCGATAACGACGGGAAGGTCGCGGTGCTCTTCCGCGTCGGCGAAGACGGCCTGCCGAAGCGCGTCGCCGACGCCGCGCCGCTTTCGCCGCTCCTACGTTATCCCGCCTTGGTCGCCGAAGCGGCCGAAGCCGCCGGTATCCCCAAGGGAATCAACCCGCCCGACGGCGGCTGGGAGACCCTCCTCCAAGGGCGCGACCTCTGACCATGGCCCCGACGAACGCATTCCGACTCCGCTGGAAAGGCGCCGTGACCGGCCCCTTCCCGCTAACCCGCGTCCAGGAACTGCTCCGTGCCGGCGAAATCAGCCTCCTGCATAACATCGAAGTCGACGGGCGATGGATGACGCTCCGCGATCATCTCCGCGGCGCCGGCCTGGCTCGCGTGATCTCGCCTTCCGCCGAGATCGCGCCCGGCGACCAACCGCCACCCCCGCCCGGCTTCGGCGGTGAAGACGGCGGCCTCCTGCCCGACGCCGGTCGCTCGGTCGCCGGCGAGAACCTCGAACGCGCCGTACGCGCCGGCTACCTCTGGTGCGGCTCGACGTTCCTGCTGCCTCCGCTCTTCGCGCTCGCGGTCTACGCCTGGCACGTGGTGTCCCCGGAGACGCCGCCGATCTCGCTCTTCATCCTGCTGACCTTCACCACCGCGCTGGGTTGCTTCCTGCCGGTCACCTTCGTGCGCCGGATCGGACGCACCCTCGACCAAGAAGGCCTGGCGGAGATCAGGCAGACCCAAGCGAGCCTCTCCCTCGTCCTGGCCTGCCTAGGCCTGCTTCTGTGGCTCTGGTGCTTCTGGATCATCGTCCAGGCCCGCGCCTGAACCTCAATCGGCTTGACGAGTCCAAAGGGCTGGGCTGGACTGACCGAACTCGGTTTTCGGTAGTGTAGCTCAGTTGGTTAGAGCGAGGGACTCATAAGCCCTAGGTCGGCAGTTCGATCCTGCCCACTACCACCACCGGGTGATGCTTCCCCCTCAGGCCTTCAGGATGGCCGAGACCGGGATGTCCAGTCCGTCCTTCCAGAGGGCTTCCAAGGCGTAGCTCTTACGGATGTCCTCGCGGAAGACATGGAACAGCACGTCGAAGGCGTCGACGACCGTCCAGCCGCTGTCGCGCTGGGATTCGGAGCGGCAAGTCACCCCGACCTCGTCAAGCGCCTGCTCGAGGGCGATGCGCAAGGCGCGCAGGTGCGGCTCGGAGGTGCCGGTGGCGATCACGAGGAAATCAGCGACGGAGGAAATCTGGCCCATCTCAAGGACGCGGATCTCGACGGCCTTCTTCTCATCGAGCGCGCGGATGGCGGTGACGAGGTGGGCCGGCAGCTTGGGCAGGACGACCATCGGCTTGGCAGCGGTCTTCTCGCCACGGCTCTTGGCCTTCAGGGGCGGGACCGCCGGGATGATGCGGCGAGCCGGACGAACCGCCGGCTTGCCACCCTTGGCCGGCGCGCGACCCCTGGACTTGGACTTCCCGGCCGGGCGGGCCGGGGTCTTCTTGGTGGTCTTCTTTTTAAGGGCGGACATGGTCAGGCTTGGTAAAGGGAGCGCTCATCGATGTGGCGGGCGACGCCAAGGGGCAAGCCGTTTCGGGGCGAATCACCGCGGCGCAAGGCTTCGCGCAGCGCGGTGGACGAGACTCGCACCTCCGGAGCCTTCAACACCGACAGCCGGATGACCGTGGCCAGGGATGGCGGCGGCAAGGTCGAGATGCCTTCACGCGACAGGACGGCGAATTCGACGAGACCGCAAAGTTCGACGACGTCCTTCCAGCGGTCGAGCCGGGCGAGCTGATCCGCACCGAGGATCCATACCCGTAAGGCGTCCGGATGTTCGCGCACGAGTTCGCGGGCGGTGTCGACGGACCAGCTCGTACCCGCGCGCCGGGTCTCCCGGTCGTCGACGACGGCCCACGGATGCTCCGCGAAAGCGAGCCGGCACATCGCGACACGGTCGGCGGCGGAAGCCACGGGGGCGCCAGCGCGCAAAGGCGCCTGACCCGCCGGGATGACGCGGACTTCGTCGAGGCCGAGCTGCTTGTGCGCGGCCACGGCCGCGGCCACATGCCCCGCATGCGGAGGATCGAAGGTCCCACCTAGGATGCCGATGGCAGCAGGCATGTCGCATTACGTTCCGCCGCGGGGCCGGTGGCAACCCAAAGCAGGCTTGAGCCCGGGCCCTTCCACCGAAACACTCACCCCATGGCGGTCGCCTCCCGATTCCTCCCTCCGGACTTCGCTCCCTCGCAGACCGTCGTGGTGATCGCCGGTAAAGGCCGCTACCCCGCCCTGCTCGTCGAGTGCGCCCGTGCCCGCGGCGCCAAGATCAAGCTGGTGTCCTTCGAAGAAGAGACCGACCCGGCCCTCATCGCCGCGTTCGATCCGGCCGACCACCGCCCGATCCCCGTCGGCAAGCTCGGCCAGATGCTCGACGCCCTCCAGGAACTCGGCGCGGCGGGGGCGGTCATGGCCGGCCAGGTCACGCCGCGCAAACTCTTCACCGGCATGGTGCCCGACCTGAAGCTCATCGCGCTCATGGCGTCGCTCAAGGAGCGCAATGCCGAGACGATCTTCGGCGCCGTCTCCGCCGAGATCGAGAAGATCGGCGTCCGCATGCTCGACGCGCGCGTCTTCCTCGACGACCACCTCGCCTCGCCCGGCTGCATGACGGGCTGGGCCTGCGGCATCGGCGACGACCAGCTGGCCTTCGGTACGCGTATGGCCCGCGAGATGGCCCGCCTCGATGTCGGCCAATCCGTCGTGACGGCGAAAGGCACCGTCATCGCCGTCGAAGCCTTCGAAGGCACCGACAACATGCTCCGCCGCTGCGCGCAGACGGGCGGCAAGGAGATGCTGCTCACCAAGACCGCTAAGCATGCGCAGGATTGGCGCTTCGACGTGCCCTGCTTCGGCGTGAAGACGCTGGAGAGCATGGCCGAAGGCGGCGTGGCGAAGGCCGCGCTCGAGGCCGACGCGGTCATCCTCATCGACAAACCCGCCGTGATCGCTCGCGCCAGGCAGCTCGGCCTCGACCTTTTCGGCTTCGGCCCGGCTTGAAATGACCATGGACCGCCGCCGCTTCCTCGGAACCAGCGTGCTGGCCGGACTGGCGGCGCAGGCCTTCGCCGCGCCGATCGAACCGGAGTCCTTCGACTTCGCCTTCCTGACCGATATCCACGTCCAGCCCGAGCTCGGCGCCCCCGAAGGCTTCCGCCAATGCCTGCGCGCGGTCAATCGCCTCGCCACGCCGGCCGACTTCGTCCTGACCGGCGGCGACCTGATCTTCGACGCGCTCGACGTCGGCATGGATCGTATCCGCGAGCAATGGAAGGTCTTCGACGAATGCAGCAAGGAGCTCGCCCTTCCCGTCCATCACACGATCGGCAACCATGACGTCGTCGGCTGGTCGGCGCGCTCCCTCGTGAAGCCGACGGACCAGGATTACGGTAAGAAACTCTTCGCCGAACGCTTCGGCCTCGCCCGTACCTATCGTAGCTTCGACCACAAGGGCTGGCACTTCATCATCTTGGATTCGATCGGCCAGGACAAGGAGACGCTGGACTATGAGGGCTGGATCGATGACGCGCAGCTCGCCTGGCTGAAGCAGGATCTCGCCGCCACGGGCCGCACGAAGCCGATCGTGATGGTCACGCACATACCTTTCTACACGACCTGGCATCAGGTACTCAAAGGCCCCGACCATCACCTCGACGGCAAGGCCATCGTCCGCAACCTGCATACTTTCCGGAAACTCTTCGACGACTACAACGTGCAGCTGGTGCTCAGCGGCCACGGACATGTCGTCGAGCGCATCGAGATCGGCAAGGTCACCTATCTCCAAGGCGGCGCGGTCTCAGGCATGTGGTGGAAAGGCCCCGTGTTCGGCAAGCCCGAGGGCTTCGGCACGGTGACGTGCCGTCGCGACGGGTCGTGGTCATGGAAGTATCGGGACTACGGCTGGAAGGCCCGCCGCTAAGGTGGCTCAGCCTTCGTAGAAGCCCCAGCCGGCGGCGCTTTCGACGAGGAACCAGGCGAGCAGAGCACCGAGCACGAGGAGCAGCCACTTGCGATGGCGCGTCCAAAGGGCGGGCGTCTCATCGGCATGATCCAGGCCTCGACGGGCGCTCAGCAGCAGCTTCAGCCGCGCATGCCAGGCCAAGCGGGTCTGCGACGAAAGATCGGGGTGCGCGTACGCGTTGACCCGATAATCGGGCTTACGGAAGAGACTGACGACACGACGCCACACCCCATCACCTTACACCCTTTACCCACGCTTTACAAGCGGAGCGTCTCTGGGTAAGCCCAAGGCGTGAAGTCCACCACCCGGTCCCTCCGCGCCCTCAAAGGCGTCCGGCCTATCGTCTGCCTGACCGCCTACGATGTGAGCACGGCCCGCATCGCGGACGCCGGCGGCGCCGACCTCATCCTCGTCGGGGATTCGCTGGGCAACGCGGTCCTCGGCCTGCCTGACACCGTCGGGGTCACCATGGACATGATGATCCATCACGCCTCGGCCGTCGTCCGCGCGAAGACCGATGCGCTCGTGGTCGGCGACCTTCCCTTCGGCCTGGCTCACGACAGTTTCCCCAAGCTCCTCGGATACTGCCGCCGCTTCCTCCAGGAAGCCGGCGTCAAGGCGGTGAAGATCGAAGGCGGCGCTTCGCTCGCGCCGGCCATCGCCCGCCTCGTCGACGCCGGCATCCCCGTCATGGGCCACGTCGGCATGCTCCCGCAACGAGTCCACTCCGCTGGCTACCGTCGCCGCGGCCTGACGCCAGAGGATCAGAAGAAGATCCTCATCGACGCCCAGGCGGTCGCCGCCGCGGGCGCGTTCTCGATGGTCGTCGAATGCGTCGACGAAGCGTTCATGCCGAAGATCACCGAAGCCGTCTCCGTCCCGACCATCGGCATCGGCTCTGGTCGCGGCTGCGACGGCCAGATCCTCGTCATCCACGACCTGCTCGGACTCACGCCCGAGCCGCCGCCCTTCGCCCGACCTGAAGCCAACCTGCACCGTGACGCGGTCGCGGCCGTGCGCCGCTGGGCCGCCAAGGTGCGCACCAAGAAATCCAAATGAACTGCGTCATCTTCGGAGCCGGCGGCTGGGGTACGGCCATGGCGATCCACCTCGCCCGCCAAGGCCAGACCGTCACGCTCGTGCCGCGTCGCGCCGAACAGGCCCTCGCCCTCGCCACCACGCGCGAGAACACCGACTACCTGCCCGGCCATCGCCTCGATGACTCGATCCAGATCGGACTCGAACCGCTGCCGGCGCTCATGGACGCCGACCTGGTCTTCCTCGCCTGCCCTTCCAAAGGCCTGCCCGAATTGCTGGCCTCGATCGGCCCCGCGGTCCGCGGCTCCGGCGCCAAGATGACCATCTCGCTCTGCAAGGGGCTCGACCTCGCCACCCTGCGCCGCCCGTCCGAGCTCATGGCCGCAGCCTTCGGTGACATCCCGGTCGCCACGCTCAGCGGTCCGAGCAACGCCGATGAGGTCGCGCGCGGACTGCCCACGGCCCTCGTGCTCGCTTCCTCCGCCGGCGACTCCCTGATGAAGGAAGTCCAGGCCGCCGTCAGCGGCCCGACTCTGCGCGCCTACACCTCGACCGACCTCATCGGCGTCGAGATCGGCGGTACGCTCAAGAATGTCTACGCGCTCGGCGCAGGCCTCTGTGATGGTCTCGGACTCGGCTCCAACGCCAAGGCCGCGATGCTCACGCGCTCCTTGCAGGAGATGGCCCGGCTCGGCGAAGCGCTCGGAGCGCGCCCGGAGACTTTCCTCGGCCTCGGTGGCGTCGGCGACCTGATGGCCACCGCGCACGGCTCATGGAGCCGCAATCGTTCGCTGGGCGAACAGCTCGCCAAGGATCCGCAAGGCACCTTGGCCGCCCTGGCCGCCCGCAAGGAAGCCGTCGAAGGCCATCGCGCCGCCGAAGCCCTCTCGAAACTCGCGACCGCCCGCGGACTCGATGCGCCGATCCTTTCCTGCCTGCACGCGATCCTCTACAAAGGACTCGACCCGCGCGCGGGTGTGGTCGCACTGATGACCCGCGACCTCCGCTCGGAGGCATGAACGAGGCCGAAGTCGAGACGCGTCCGTCCGCGATCGCCGGCCAAGGACTCTTCGCCCGCCGGGATTTCGCCGCCGGCGAACGTCTCGCCCCCTACCGCGGACCGACCACTTCGACGCCGCCGCCCCGACCGGAGACCGGGGAAGTCTTCGCTTTGGAAGTCGCCGCCGGACTCTGGCTCGACGGTTCAGTTGCCGATAACCCGGCACGCTGGGCGAATCATTCCTGCGAACCTAACGCGGAACTCATCTGGCACGGCTCCGTCGAAGGGGCCTGGCTGACAAGCCTGCGCCCCCTGCGGGCCGGGGAGGAAATTACCTTCGATTACGGCTTTTCATTGGCGGAAAGCCTCTTCCACCCTTGCGCCTGCGGGACCGCCGCCTGCATCGGCCGCATCATCGCCGCCCCGCTCCGCCCCGCCCTGCGCCGTCACCTGCGTTTTTCACGTCCAAGGGATTGACCACCCGACACCCCAAGGTCAGTTTTCGAGGGTCAATCTGCCCATTTCTCCATGAAAAAAGTCGCCCTTACCGAGCTCGATCCCCGACTCCAGAAACAGATCACGGCCGCGGACCAGCAACTGAAGACAAACCCCCAGTATGCCGTGGAGGTCCTGTCCGGTATCCTCGTCCGTAATCCGGGTTGCATCGAAGTGCGCCGCAGCCTGCGCAAGGCCCAGAAGGCGATGCTTGGCACCAAGAAGGGCCTCTTTGACGGCCTGACCAGCGCCCTCTCCGCCGGCAAGGTCGCCAAGGCCGTCGAAGCCGACCCCGTGGCCGCCATCGCCGCCGCCGAAGAAGCCCTCGCCAAGAAGCCGACCGACGCCAACGCCAACAAGACCCTCGCCCTCGCCGGCCTGAAGCTCGGCTTCCATGAACTCGCCGCCTTCGCTTACGAGGAACTCGCGACCAACGAGCCCGGCCAGGTCCAGCACTTCGTCGACCTCGCCAACGCCTGGATCGCCGGCGGCGAATACGACCAGTCCCTCGCCGCGGCCGACCGCGGCCTCAAGCTCTTCCCCGGCAACGGCGACCTGCAGGAAGTCGTCCGCAAGGCCTCCGTCAGCAAGACGATGAAGAAGGGGAACTGGGAGGACAAAGGCGACTTCCAGTCCAAGCTCAAGGACAAGGACGAAGCGCTGCGCCTCGACCAGGCTTCACGCACGGTCACCGACTCCGCCACCGCCCTCGCCCAAGCCGGTGAGCTGGCCCAGAAGATCCAGTCCGCCCCGGACAGCCTCGACCTCTACCGCGAGATCGTACGCATGTTCCTCATCGCCGAAGACCTCGACAGCGCCATCGCCTGGCTGCAGCGCGGCCGCCTGACGAGCCAAGGCAGGGCCGACACCTCCCTCGAACGCCAGGAAAGCGACCTGATCATCCGCCGCTACGAGCGCATCTCCAAGCAGCTGCGGGAGGCCATCACCGCCAACCCCGCCGAAGCCGCCAGCAAGGAGGCCCTCGCCAAGAACGAGAGCGAGCTCGCCGACTTCCGCCTCAAGACCTCCATCGCGCTGGTCGAGCGTTATCCCAACGACTTCTCCTACCGCCACGAACTGGGCACGCTCCTCCTCGCCGCCAACCGCCTCGACGAAGCCGTCCAGCAGCTCCAGTATGCCCAGCGTAATCCGAAGTTCCGCCAGCCGGCCCTCCTCGCGATCGGCCGCGCCTTCTCCCAGGGCGGCAAGTATGACCTCGCGGTCGAGCAGCTCACGACCGCCAAGAGCGAAGTCCAGCTGATGAACGACCTGAAGAAGGAGATCATCTACGCCCTCGGCGACACCTTCGAGAAGATGGGCAAGGCCAAGGAAGCCGTCGACGAATACAAGATCATCTACATGGCCGACTCGGGTTACCGCGACGTCGCCAAGAAGATCAACGACTTCTACGAACGCCAGAAGGGCGCTTCGGCCTAAGCCCAACCGCCGCCTTTCCTCGCTTGCGGACGGCCCAGCCCGCCCGCCTCCCCTTTCCTGCCCATGGCACTCACCTCCTTTAAGAGCAACCTCATCGCCGACGTCGGCATCAGCATGGGAGACGAAGGCAAGGGCCGCCTCATCCCTGAGATCGTCCGCGAACTCCAGACGCTCACCGGCCGACGCGACGTCGTCGGCACCGTCCTCAAGGTCAACGGCGGCGCCAACTCCGGCCACACCGTCGCCGGCCTGAAGCTCAACCTGCTCCCGGGCGGCGTCGCCGAACACGACGTGGCCTGCCTCGCCCTCGGCGCCGGCGTCGTCGCCGACCCGCGCAAGGCCCTCTGGGAAGCCCTGCCCCTCGAGAAGATCGGCATCCCGGTGCTCAAGCGCCTGCTCATCGACGAACGCTGCATGATCAGCGACGTCTCGCACCGCATCCTCGACCTCGCCTGGGAAGACTACCGCGTGAACGTCCTCGGCCACGAGGCCCGCGGCTCCACCGGACGCGGCATCACCCCGGCCTACGCCGACGAGGTCGGCCAGTTCCAGATCCATTACTCGGAATTCCTCGGCGCGAAGTCCGACTACGCCGTCCGCCTCTCGGCCCGCCTCAACCGCGCGGCGGCGATCGTGCGCGACGTCTGCAAGCTCTCGCCGGAGAAGTGGGCCGGGCTCTTCGCCAAGCTGACCGAAGCCGAACTGCGCGCCAACAAGGGCGCGATCGAGTCCGGCGTGTTCGCCGCCGCTGAATTCGACTTCACCCGCTTCGCCGGCAAGGAGCCGTTCACCTTCGACCACGCCGC
>JBILHF010000126.1:0-3838 GCA_044350605.1 Opitutales bacterium | reverse complement strand
TGGCCGAAGCCGCGCGCATCATGGAAGACCGCCCCTCGCAGATCTCCGTCCTGCCCGTCACCGACGCCGCCACCAACCGCTGCCTCGGCCTGATCCGGATCCACGATATTTATCAGGCGGGGATTGTGTAAGCCGCAGGTGCAAAAGTGCAAATCGGCCTGCGGCCTGTGCAAAGGTGCAAAGGTGGCGTAAGAGTATTGAGTATCGAGTATGGAGTATCGGTGGAGTGATGGCCTTGGGTAGGGATGCGATGACATCGCATCCGCGAGGTGTCAGGGCGGACGCGATAGTGATCACGTCCCTACCTCCAAATACCTGAAAGAATCTTCCTACCCCAACCCCTATCCCTACCCCTTAACAATCACCTTTGCACTTTTGCACAGGAGCTCTGCTCCGATTTGCACCCTTGCACTGCCTTTACTGCCTCTCCCCTTGCCCACGTGCCCACGTGCCAGCTTGCCCCCTAACTTAAAATGCCCTCCTCCTCCCGATACACTGCCCGCGAACGCACCGTGATGATCCTCGCGGGTCTCGTCCTGGTCGTCGCGCCGTGGGGTTGGGCCGGCGTCGTGCTTTGGACGGTCGCCGCCGCGCTCGGTTTCGCCGCCGCGGCTTTCCTGGCGGTCGTCGCCGAAGCCCGCACGCAGCGCACCGTGATGGCCGTCGCCTTCCTCGGCCTGCTGGTCGGGCTCGCGGTCGCCGGCTCGGCCGGACATGAGCCGTTTACTTATCGCTGGCTCGACCACGTCTGCTTCCCCTCCGCGCTGTTCGCCGGCTCTTCGCTGTCCTGGTTCATGTTGTCGCGTGATCTCGTCTCGCGTCCGGCCGCCGAAGCCCGCGCCGAACTCCTCCGCTCGATCCCGTTCTGGGCCGGCGTGACGCTCTTCGCCTATTTCGCCGTCCAGGATTTCAACGCCTGGGGTGTGGTCGTCGATCGCGAGGCCTTCTGGGCCGCGCAGGGTATGCCCGGCGTCGACGTCGGCCAGTTCGACGTCCGCCTGCAGGATTACGTCCGCTGGCTGCCGTCGGGCCTCAACGCCCCGTTCTCCGCCGCCGACACCAAGCAGCCGCCGATGAACGCCTGGCGCCTGATGATGATCCTCGGTGCTCCGTGGCTACTCCTGCTCGCGCTGCGTCACGGACTCCGTCGTCGTCGCGCCTATGTCTTCCTCGGCTGGGTGACCGTGCTCGCCGCCCTCGCCGTCGGCGCGTTCGGGGTGCTCAACCAGAAATCCTACGGCACCATCCTCGGCTACCCGGTGCCGTATAACACCACGTGCTTCGGCACGTTCATGAGCCGTAACCATGCCGGCGTGTATCTCTACCTCCACGCGGCGATCGCCCTCGGCCTCATGCTCTGGCACATCCGCCGCGCGGGCGAGAACGTCCTCCGCGGAGGGCCGCACCTCGCCGCGGCCTTCGTCGCCTTCGCCCTCTCGCTCCTCGCCGCGCTGACCAACAGCACCGCCGGAGCGGCCGTCGCGCTGACCCTGTTGATCGTCGCGCCGTTGCTCGCCTTCTGGTTCGGCTTCCCGGGGTCGCGCGGCTCGCGCCGCCAGATCATGCTCATCACCGGCGGGGCGCTCGCGCTGTCCGCCGCTTCGATCCTCCTCGTCGCGGACCTCCAGCCGATCATCGGACGCTTCAAGATGAAGGCCGCCAGCTATCAGGCGACCGGCGTCGACGACCGCGCGCCTCTCCGCCGCGCGACCTGGGCCCTCGCCACCGAAGGCGGCGCGTCCGGCCGGGTCTGGGTCGGCTACGGCGCGGGTTCCTACCGCTGGATCTCGCCTCCTTACCAGGCGCAGCAGAAGGAACTGCAGCGCGACGGCAAGTTGTTCTACCGCGCCATCCACGCGCACAACGACTGGCTCGAGATGCTCGCCGAGTGGGGCATCATCGGCCTGCTGCCCGTCCTCGCGTTCCTTGGCTGGCTCTTTGCTCGGCTCGCTCGCGCCTTCCGTCCCGGTCATCCCGAGACCTATCCGCTGGCGCTCGGGCTCATCCTGCTCGGCCTCCATGCGACGGTCGATCTGCTCTTCTGGTTCACGCCGCTGATGTTCACCGCCGGCTTCGTGTTGGCGGCGATGACGACCTTCACCGAGCAGTCCTCCTACGAACAGGACCGGGCTCTTTCCTGATTTGCGCCAGCTCATCCAGTATCTGGGCTCGGGTCGCACCGAACTCCTCGACGTGCCCGCTCCCGGCCCGCGCCGCGGCCGTCTGCTCGTGCGCGCCCAGCGTTCGCTGGTCTCGCTCGGCACCGAGCGGATGTTGGTCGAGTTCGGCCGCGGTGGCTGGTTGAGCAAGGCCCGCCAGCAGCCCGAAAAATTCCGAGCGGTGCTCGCCAAGATCCGCAGCGAAGGGCTCTTCCCCACGCTCGCTGCCGTCCGCAGCAAGCTCGCCCAGCCGATTCCGCTCGGCTACTGCCATGTGGGCGAAGTGCTCGATGTCGGCCAGGCCCCGGGTTTCGCTGCCGGCGACCTCGTGGTCTCCAATTCGCCTCACGCGGAAATCGTCTCCGCCGATCCGGCCTTCGCCGCCCGCGTCCCTGCCGGTGTCTCCGCCGAACACGCCGCCTTCACGCCGCTCGCCGCCGTCGCCCTGCAAGGAATCCGGCTCGTCGGTGCGCAGTCCGGTGAGACGGTGGTCGTCATGGGACTCGGCCTGATCGGCCAGCTGGCCGTGCGTCTCCTTCGCGCCCGCGGAGTCCAAGTCGTCGGCATCGACCCCGACGCCTCCAAGCGCTCCGTCGCCGCGCAGGCGGGAGCGACGGCGTGGGATCCCGCCACGCCGCTTCCGCTGGTGCTGGCCTCCGGCGCGGCCGGCGTGCTCATCACGGCCAGCACTTCCTCCGACGAACCGGTCAATCTCGCCGCCCGTCTTTGTCGCCGCCGCGGCCGCGTCGTCCTCGTCGGCGTCACGGGGCTCTCGCTTAATCGCGCCGACTTCTACCAGAACGAGGTCTCGTTCCAGGTCTCGCGCTCCTACGGTTCCGCTGATCTCGCCGACCCGTCTTCCGCCCGCGCCAACTTCGACGAAGTCCTCGCCCTGATGGCTTCGGGTGCGCTCGACGTCGCGCCGCTACTGACCTCGCGCCATCCGTTCTCGGCCGCGCCGCAGATCTACGATGATCTCCGTCTCCCCGGCGCCTTCGGCCTCGTCATCGAATACGCCGTCCCGAACGAGTCGCTGTCCCGGACGCTGCCGGGTGCGGATTGGGATACCCGTACCGCCGGCGGCATTGGCGTTATCGGGTGCGGCAACTTCGCTTCCCGCGTCCTGGTCCCGGAGCTGCGTCGCCGAGCCGCCTCACCTTCCGCCTTCGCTTCCGCCAACGGCCTTTCCGCGAAGCTCCTTGCCGGACCCGTTGCTACTTCGACGACCGACATCGCCGCGCTCCTGGACCATCCGGGAGTTTCCTCCGTCTTCATCGCCACGCGTCACGACGAACATGGCGAGCTCGCCCGCACGGCGCTCCTTGACGGCAAGTCCGTCTGGGTCGAGAAGCCGCTCGCGCTGACCGAGGCCGATCTCGACGCCACGCTGGCCGTCGCCCGTGCGTCATCGTCGACGCTCGCCGTCGGCTTCAACCGCCGCTTCGCGCCGCTCGCTGTCCGTCTCCGCGCCGCTCTCGCCGCGAAGTCCGGCCTCCGCCGCTTCACGGTCGACGTCAACGCCGGTCGACTGCCCGCCGATCACTGGACGCTGGATCCGCGGCAGGGAGGGGGGCGCATCGTCGGCGAAGCCTGCCATTTCGTGGACCTGCTGCGCTTCCTCTCCGGCAGCGCCATCGTCTCCGCCCGTGCCTTGTCGCGGGACGTCGATGGCCAGGATG
>JBILHF010000005.1:0-60540 GCA_044350605.1 Opitutales bacterium | reverse complement strand
GCGTATCCGGGCCTCCTTCGGGTGGTGTTTGTGAGCCATCTTGGGGGTGTTCTGGTGTTTTTGGGTTGGGTTGTAAACACCCCCTGAGAATTGCATTCAACTGGACCAAAAAAGCGGCATTATCCCACGCCTCTGACCCCCGACGAGGCCAAGAAACTGAAAGCCGTGATGGCCAAGGCAACCGCTTCGCCGGAGGCCAAGGCCGCCGAGGAACTCGCCAAGGCCACGCAGGCCTACCAGACGTCCGTCGAGAAGGCCGCGGTCGACGCCGATCCGTCGGCAGCCCCCGTCATCGAGAAGACGCGGCGCCTCCAGCAGGAGGCGCTTGCACGCCGCAGCGCGGGCAAGTCCGCCGGCAATACCGCGGTCACTTCCGCACCCCGTCAGGCACCTCGCGTCACTCCCCCGGCCAAGGCCGGCCAGCCGATCGCCACCGCCCGCCCCACGACGGGCTTTCCCCGGCCTTCGGAGCTGTTCGACAACTGGGCCGCCGTAGGCCTGCTCATCGCGCTGGGCGTCATCGCCGTGCTGCTCCTGCGCAAGCGGGGTTGAGCGCGTACCCAAAGGTACTGAGCAGCGACGCACGTCGCGCAAGCACTCTTGCACAGCTACCTTAAAAGCAAAGACTGCGACCATGGGCTCTCCTGCCGCACTCGCGACCTGGACCGCCGGACTCGTCACCCGTTCGGGCGAAGAGACCGAGCGGGCGGCCGAGGCGTTCGCAGCCCTGCTGCCCCCTGATACGGTTCTGGCGCTCGAGGGCGACCTGGGCGCGGGCAAGACGACCTTCGTGCGCGGCTTGGTCCGCGGCCTGGGCGTCACGGGCGACATCACCAGCCCGTCGTTCGCGCTGCTCAACGTCTACGAGGGCAAGCGGCAGATCTTCCACGTCGACGCCTATCGGCTGACCCGTCCGGAAGCCTTCGACGACCTGCTCATCTGGGACCTGGCGAAGTCGCCCTGGAACGTGATCGTGGAATGGCCCGAGAAGGTGGCCGCGCGCCTCCCCTCGGCACGCTGGCAAATGAAAACCGCCATTCTGGCGGATGGCGGTCATCGGTTTCAGCTGACCCTTGCGGGTTAGCTTACTTGTCGAAGCGCTTGCGCTCGTTTTCCGTGAGGTAACGCTTGCGCATGCGGATGAAGTTCGGGGTGATCTCGACCATCTCGTCGGACTCGATGTATTCGAGGCAGGCCTCGAGGGACATCTGGCGCATCGGCTTGATCTTAGCCGCGTCGTCGGAACCGGAAGCACGCACGTTCGAGAGCTTCTTGTTGATGACGAGGTTGATCTCGAGGTCGTTGTCCTTGCAATGCTCGCCCACGATCTGACCCATGTAGATCTCGTCGGTCGGCTTCACGAAGAAGTCGCCGCGGTCATACAGACGGTCGAGGGAGTAGGCGGTGACGGCACCGGCTTCGCCACCGATCATCACGCCGGCGGCGCGGCGAGGGGCCTCGCCCTTGACGGGCTCGTAACCGAGGAGGTTATGATACATGACGGCTTCGCCACGGGTGGTGGTGAGCATCAGGGTGCGCAGACCGAAGAGGGCGCGGGACGGGACCTTGAATTCCATGTGGATCCAGCCGCTGGTGCCGGCCTTGGCGTCCATCGAGCGGAGTTCGCCGCGGCGACCAAGGACCAGGGACATCACGTCGCTCTGGGAGGCTTCCGGGCAGTCGACGGCCAGGGTCTCGACGGGCTCGCACTCGACGCCGTCGATCTGCTTCATGATGACGGTGGGCTTACCCACGGAGAGTTCGTAACCTTCGCGGCGCATCGTCTCGATGAGCACGCCGAGGTGCATCAGGCCGCGGCCCGAGACCTTCCAGGAGTCGGCGCCGGCTTCGCGGTCGACGCGGAGGGCGACGTTCTTCTCGAGTTCCTTGACGAGGCGTTCGCCGACCTGGCGGCCGGTGACGAACTTGCCGTCGCGACCGGCGAAGGGCGAGTCGTTGACGCGGAAGGCCATGGTCACGGTGGGCTCGTCGACGCTGACGGGCGGCATCGGACGGGGGTCCTCGATGTCGGTGATGGTCGCGCCGATCTCGACGTGGTCGAGGCCGATGACGGC
Source organism: Opitutales bacterium (assembly GCA_044350605.1). Taxonomy (GTDB): domain Bacteria; phylum Verrucomicrobiota; class Verrucomicrobiia; order Opitutales; family UBA953; genus UBA953. The sequence goes on along the minus strand of JBILHF010000005.1, from coordinate 58,465 downwards.
GCAGATGTCGCCGGCGGAGACTTCCTGGGCCTTGACGCGGCCGAGGGCTTCGAAGACTTCGACTTCGAGGACGCGCTGCTTGTGCTGCTCGCCGGCGCGGGTGACCATCATCACCGGCATGCCCGGGGCGATCTTGCCGGCGGTGACGCGACCTACGGCGATACGGCCGACGTAGTCGGAGTAAAGCATGGCGGTCACCATGATCTGGAGCGGGTTGGCGAGGGCTTCGGCGCGGGACTTGAAACCGGCGGCGGCGCCACGGGAGGAACCTTCGGCGTAGGGCTCGGGGATCTTGTCGACGATGGTGTAGAAGAGATCCATCAGGTCCTTCGGACGCTGGCCTTCGACGGTCTTGGCGCGGTCGAGGGTGCCCCAGCCTTCGCGGCCGGAAGCGTAGATGATCGGGAAGTCGAGGGCGGACTCAGGGGCGTCGAGGGCGACGAGCAAGTCGAAGACTTCGTCGACGACGGCGTCCGGACGGGCGGACGGCTTGTCGATCTTGTTGATGACGACGATGGGCTTCAGGCCGAGGGCGAGCGCCTTGGAGAGCACGAAGCGGGTCTGGGGCATCGGGCCTTCGAAGGAGTCGACCACGAGGAGGCAGCCGTCGGCCATGTTGAGCACGCGTTCGACTTCGCCGCCGAAGTCCGCGTGGCCCGGGGTGTCGATCAGGTTGATCTTGTATTCCTTCTGGTCGCGAGGGTCGGTCCACTTGATCGCGCAGTTCTTGGCGGTGATCGTGATACCGCGTTCGCGCTCGAGGTCGCCCGAGTCCATGATCAGGCCGTGCTGGCCGCCGGCGAGCTTGTCGAGGTCCTCGGCACGGAACATGCCGGACTGGTAGAGGAGGCGGTCGGTCAGGGTCGTTTTGCCATGGTCGACGTGAGCAATGACTGCGATGTTACGGAGATTCATCTGTAAAGGCCTTACGCATAGGAAAATAGGCCCTTGTGCAAGGGGAATAAGCCTCCGTTACCCAATTATTGCGGGTTTCAGGGCACCGGACGAGGGATGGCGGGCTTAGGCCAGCCCGTCGCGCTCCAGCAGGGCCTCCGGATCGAGGTCCCGGCCCATGAAATCCCGGAAGAGTTTCTCGGCCGGCTCGGAGTTGCCCTTGGCCAGGACCTTGGCCCGCAGTTCCCGCCCGACCTGGGGGTTCAGGACCCCCTCCTTGAGGAAGCGGGTGAAGGCGTCGGCCTCGAGGGCCTCGGCCCACTTATACGAATAATAGCCGGCGGCATACCCCGTGGCATCGGAGAAGAGGTGGTTGAAACGGCGGGCCATGGCCGGCCCCCGGCGGGTGGTCCGAGCCTGCCAGTCGGCGAAGTCCTCGTTCCAATGGGAGTCCAGGTCCCGGCCGCGGAGCTCCTCAGCCCGGATGTGGAGGTCGAGGTCGAGCTTCGAGAAGGCCAGCTGACGCATGCAGGTCGAGGCCGAACGGAAGTTCGCGGCGGCGTCGAGCTTGGCGAGCAGGTCGGAGGGCAACGGAGCGCCGGTCTCGTGGTGACGGGCGAAGACGGCGAGGGATTCCTCCTCCCAGCACCAGTTCTCGAGGATCTGGGAAGGCAGCTCGACGAAGTCCCAGGCGACGCGCACGCCGGAGAGGGATTCGACTTCGACCTCGCTCAGGAGGTGGTGGAGCAGGTGGCCGAACTCGTGGAAGACCGTGGTGACTTCGTCGTGGTTGAGCAGCGCCTGCTTGCCGGCGACGGGCGGCGTGAAGTTGCCGCACATCAGGCCGAGGTGCGGAGCGAACGAGCCGTCGGGACGCGGGCCGCCGGTGCGGAAGAAGTTCATCCACGCGCCTCCCCTCTTCGACTCGCGCGGGAACCAATCGGTGTAGAAAGAGCCCAGCAGACGGTCACCGTCGCGCACTTCGTAGAAGCGGACTTCAGGATGCCAGACACAGATCGGCGAGCCGTCGACGCGCGGTTCAGCGGCGCGGACGACGGTCTTCGCGCCGGTGGCCTGGTCGACGTGATAGGTGTCACGGGCGACGACCTGGATGCCGAAGAGCCCGCCGAAGAGGCGGAACATGCCGGCGATCACGCCGTCGACCGGGAACCACGGACGCAGCGCCTCGTCGTCGAAATCATATTTCTCGCGGCGCATCTTCTCGGACCAATAACCGAACTCCCACGGGTGCAGCGAACGCAGGGCGTCGCCGGCCTTGGCGGCGCGGTAGTGCTCGAGCTCGACGCCTTCGGCCTGGAACTTCGGGCGGATACGCAGTCCGATGTCCTCGATGAACTTCAGCGCCGCGTCACCCGTGCGGGCCATGCGGCGGGCGGTGGTGAAATCGGCGAAGTGCTTCTTGCCCAACAGGCGGGCCTTCTCGTGGCGAAGCGCGAGGATCTCGCCGACGAGCGCGGTGTTGTCCCATGCGTCCTTCAGGCCGACCTGGCCGAGGCCTTCCCAGCACTGGCGGCGGAGGTCCTCGTCATCGGCGTATTGGAGCACCGGGAAGACCGACGGGGACTGCAGCGTGAAACGCCAGGACTCCGGCTTGCCCTTCGTGGTCGCGGACTGCTTCGCCGCGGCCAGCGCGCTGGCGGGCAGGCCGGCGAGACGCTTTTCGTCGTCGATGAAAAGCTCCCAGGCGTTGGTGGAATCGAGGACGTTCTCGGAATACTTCTGCGTCTTCTCCGCAAGGTCGGCGTTGAGCTTCGCCAAGCGGGCCTTCCCTTCCGCCGGTAGGTCGGCGCCGTTCTCTTCGAAATCGGCCATCGTCTCTTCGAGGAAGCGACGGCGGACGCCCGTGAGCGCCTTGGCGTCGGCGGTCGCCGCGTAGGCCTTGAACACCGCCCAGAGCTCCGGATCGAGCGTCAGCGACGTGAAGAACGCGGTGACCTCGGGCATCATCGCGTTGTAGGCCTTGCGGAGCTCCGGGGAGTTGAGGACGGAGTCGAGATGCGAGACCAGGCCCCAGGCGCGGGAGAGATCCTTGGTCGTGGCCTCAAAGCCCAGGAGAACCTTGGCGTAGGTCAGGTCGGCCCCCTTCGTCTGCTTGAACGCGTCGACGTTGGCGCGGGCACGTCGCAGGGCCTCACGGATGTCCGGCTCGACGTTTTCGGGCTTCAGGCTGCTCCAGTCGAAAAGGAACTCGTCGGCGAGGAAGGGGTGCACGCCATCAGCCTGCGGGAACGGGGCCGGATTTCAAGGCAACCCTACGGACGAAAGCAGCGAGGGCTTGCGGGGAGGCCGCGGCGGGCACACTTTGCGGGATGAGCAAGTTGGAGGCAGTGCCCGTCACCGGCATCGAGGTCATCCCCGTCAAGGGAGGCAGCGCCGTGTTCCTCGTGACCGCCCTCAAGACCATGTTCATCCAGGTCGACCCCGCCGTCGGCGAAGCCCTGCAGGGCGCCTTGGACGGACGCATCCCGGATCGCCCGCAGTCCCACGACCTCATGCTGCACCTCCTGCTCGGCCTCGACGCCGCGGTGGTCCATGTCGCGATCGTGGACGTCAAGGACGGCGTCTTCTTCGCCCGCATCCTGCTCGGTCAGGACGGCCCCGTCGCCCGCAAGGTCGCCGAAGTCGACGCCCGCCCCAGCGACGCGCTCGTGCTCGCGGTGAAGGCCAAGCGCCCGGTCTTCGTGGCCAAGGCCGTGCTGGACGTCTGCGACGACATGGCGGAGACGCTCGCGCGTCTGCGCAAGCAGGCGTGAGCGGAGCCCTGCCAGTCCCCGTCGTCGCCGGCACGCGCCCTTCGGTGCTCGCGCCGATGCAGGACGTGACCACCACCGGCTTCATGCGCGTCATCGGCCGGCGCGGCGCGCCCGACTGGTTCGTGACCGAATATTTCCGCGTCCACGAGAGTTCGACGCCCGAGAAGCACATCGTCGATTCGGTGGTGAACCACGGCACCGGCCGCCCGGTCTTCGCGCAGCTCATCGGCGAAGACACCCCGCACATGCTCCGGACCATCCGCGAGCTGGGCAAACTGCCCGTCGCCGGCATCGACCTCAACATGGGCTGCCCCGCGCCCAAGGTGTATCGTAAGAACGTCGGCGGCGGCCTCCTCCGTGACCCCGCCAAGATCGACGAACTCATCGGCGCCATGCGGCAGGAAATCCCCGGACTCTTCACGGTCAAGATGCGCATCGGCTTCGACGACCAGGAACGCTTCGACGAGATCCTCGCGATCGTCGCCAAGCATCAGGTCGACCTCCTCACCGTGCACGGCCGCACCGTCAAAGGCCTCTACTGGTCCGAAGTCGATTACGTCGCCATCGCCAAGGCCGTGGCGTCCGTCCCCTGCCCCGTCATCGCCAACGGTGACGTCACCTCAGCGGCCAAGGCCCAGCGCCTGCTGGCCGAGACCAAGGCTCACGGCATGATGATGGGCCGGCACGCCATCCGTAACCCTTGGATCTTCCGCCAGTGGCGCGAAGCCCAGCAGGGCCTGACCCCGTTCAAGCCCACGCTGGCCGACGTACGGACGTATATTCAGGAGCTCGCCGACGAATGCTGCGATGCCGCCAAGGCGACGGAGAAACAGGCCGGGCGCCTCAAGAAATTCCTCAACTTCATCGGCCTCGCCGTGGACACCGAAGGCAAGTTCCTGCACGACATGCGCCGGACCGAGAACCTGCCGGACCTGTTGAAGTGCTGCGATGAGCACCTCATGGGCGCGCGGGCAGGCGAAACCTATCCCGACGAACCGCACCGCGGCCTTATCGCGCGTCCGACGCGCGAGACGCAGCAAGGTTGCGCGCTCTGAGTTTAACCTTCGCGCACACCGGCGCGGATGCGACGGTCACGGGCGAGCACGAAGAGCAGCGGACCGCCGATGACCAGCAGAGACCAGAGTCCCAGCATCAGCGCCCAGAAAGTGCCCAGTCCACAGAGGCATGACTGCTTGCGACGCAGTACGAAATACCAAGGCAAGCAGAGTGCTAAGCCTACCGCGGAGCCCGCGATGTTCTTACCCACGAAGCGCTCGACCGCGTCGGCTTGACCACGCGAACGGTGTAACAGGATCGGCGTCCAGATCAGCCACGACACCACCCAGACGACGAATACGCCGATCAAGTAAGGCCCGGAATCGAAACGAATCGGGGCATCCGAAAAATAGCCCGAGAGATAAGGGCGAATAAGATAGTAGAGGTCGATCGAGAGGAAGAGCGGGATAGAGAGGAACAGTCCGCCGAGGAAGGAGGCGGCGATGATGCGCGGGCCGAGCGGGACCTTAGCGCCTGTCGAAGGGGCGACCGGCAGAGGCAGCAGCAGGAGACACGCCTGTAGAAGCGCGAATCCCCAGAGAGGAAGGATCCAAAACCAATCCGAGCCCTTGGCCTCAATGACACCCATTCCGAGCAGATCTTTCAGGGTCAACGTGGCCGTACTCCAGCCGACCAAAGCCAGGACCAACATCATCACGAAATTAAACGCAAAGGCCAAGAACACGGAGAGGGCCAGGATACGAACAATGACGGAGGACATAGGTGGGGTACCCGAAGCCTATCCCGACAGCCCGATTAGCCAAGGAAAAGCCCCGGATGGCGACCGCCCCTTGACTCCCGCCGAATGCCCCTAAACTTAAAGGCATGATCAATCTCACCGAAGCCGCTGCCCTGCAGATCCAGGTGCTCCAGAAAGCCCAGGCCAACCCTGAGTCCGTCCTCCGCGTCCTCGTGGAGACCGGCGGCTGCTCCGGTTTCGAATACGGCATGGCCTTCGACGTGCGCAAGGACGGCGACCTCGAGTTCGAAAGCCAAGGCATGAAGATCCTCATCGACCCCACCAGCCACGCCTACCTCGACGGATCCACCGTGCACTTCGACGACGGCCTGCACGGCAAGGGCTTCGAAGTCCGCAACCCCAACGCCAGCAGCACCTGCGGCTGCGGAAAATCCTTCAGCTAAGCCATGACCTCCCCCTACCGACTCCTCCTGGCCGGTCTCGCCTGCGCCCTCGTCGCCTGCTCTTCCGAAGCCGAGAAGAAGCCCGCCGCCCAAGCGACCGCCATGCCCTCCCCCGCCGCCACTCCCATGAAAGACTCCGCCCCCCAGTCCAAGGTCACCCAGGTGCTCGTCACGCTCGATGACGGCAAGGGCGGCGTCGGCAAGCCCGTGCTCGTCGACAAGGTCGTGAAGACCGACGCCGAGTGGGCGGCCATGCTCACGCCCGACCAGTATTTCGTCACGCGCGCCAAGGGCACCGAACGTCCGTTCTGCGGCACCCTGCTCGACAACAAGAAGACCGGCACCTACCACTGCGTCTGCTGCGACCTGCCGCTGTTCTCCTCCAACGCCAAGTTCAACTCCGGCACCGGCTGGCCGAGTTTCTTCCAGGGCGTGTCGAAGCAGAACATCGCGACCATCACCGACAACAGCCACGGCATGAGCCGCACCGAGATCCTCTGCGCGCGCTGCGACTGCCACCTCGGACACGTGTTCGAAGACGGTCCGGCCCCGACCGGCCTACGCTACTGCCTCAACTCCGAGTCCCTCAAGTTCAAGGAACTCAAGGGAACGTCGGAGAAGAAGTAACTTACTTCTTCTTCGCCTTCGACTTCGAGGCCGCCTTCTTCACCGGGGCGGCCTTCTTCTTGGCCACGACCTTGACCGGCTTCTTCTTCGCGTCCGGCTTGGCGGCCTTCTTCGCGACGACCTTGGCGGACTTCTTCACGGCGGGCTTGGACTTGGGGGCGGCCTTCTTAGCCGGTACGACCTTCACGGCCTTCTTGGCGACGGGCTTGGCCGACTTCTTCGCGGCCGGCTTGGCCTTGGCCTGCGGGGTGACGACCTTGCCGGAATGCACCTTCGCCAGGCGCTTGGCCACGGCGGGTTCGACGTAAGGAGCGGGGGCCTTCGGGCGCTGATCGACCGGGCCTTTGACCGCGGCCCAGAGCTTGTCGCGGAATTCCTGGATGCCTGCCTGCGAGTAGCAGGAGATCGGGATGACCATGTCCTTCACGCGCTCCTGGAACTTCTTCAGCTTCGCGGCGGCTTCCGGGAGGTCCATCTTGTTGGCCACGATGATGCGTGGCTTGGCGGCGAGGATCGGCGAGTAGAGGCGGAGTTCGCGCTCGAGGATGCGGTGGTCGTCCCACGGCTCACGGTTCTCGCTGCCGGCCATGTCGATGATGAACACCAGGAGCGAGCAGCGCTCGACGTGGCGGAGGAACTGGTGGCCGAGGCCGCGGTTCTCGTGCGCGCCTTCGATGAGTCCCGGGATGTCGGCCATCACGATGCGGTCGAAACGGTCGGTGTAATCGATCACGCCCACGTTGACGTGCAGGGTCGTGAATGGATACGGCGCCATCTTCGGACGCGCGGCCGTAAGGAGATTGGTCAGGGTCGACTTGCCCGCGTTGGGGTAGCCCACGAGGCCGATGTCAGCGATCGTCTTGAGCACGATGCGGAACTTACCTTCTTCGCCCGGGTAGCCCGGGGTCGTGCGACGCGGGGCCTGATTGACCGAGCTCTTGAAGTTCATGTTACCGAGGCCGCCTTTACCGCCGGCGAGAAGCACGACGCGTTCGCCGTGCTCGGTGAGTTCGGCGACGAGGCGGTTGGTGCCCTCCTCGAGGACCTGCGTGCCCGGAGGCACCGGCAGGATGAGGTCCCCGCCATCGGGACCCGCGCACTGGCGGCCCTGGCCCGGGGCTCCGTTGCGGGCGCGACGATGCGGCTGCCATCGGTAGGCCTGTAGGTCGCCTTCGTTCCGGTCGCAGACCAGGACGACGTCGCCGCCCTTGCCGCCGTTACCGCCGTCGGGTCCGCCCTTCGGGATGAATTTCTCGCGACGGAAGCTGACGCAGCCGTGGCCGCCGTCACCGGACTTCAGTTCAACCTTGGCTTCGTCGATAAACATTTGCCCCCAAGGTAGGGCGTCCCCGGCCCCGAGGGCGAGGAGGAAAGGCGACGGCTCAGCGTTCGAGCCCGCGGGAACGGCGCAACCAGCTCTCGATCGGGGAGAAGAAGATGAGATCGGCCAAGAGTCCCACGATCATCACCACCGCCATCACGCCCATCACCTGGTCCATGCGGAGCAGCTCACGTCCGGCGTTGAGGAGCGAGCCCAGTCCAAAGCCGGTCACGATCACGACGAAGATCTCGGCCGCCATCAGGGAACGCCAGGCGAAGGCCCAGCCCTGCTTCATGCCGCTGAGGACGCCAGGCAGCGCGGCCGGGAAGATGACGCGGGACCAGAGGTGCCAGCCATTGGAGCCCATCGTCTGGGCGGCGCGCAGGTAAAGCGGGGGCACGTTGAGCACCGATTCCTGCACGGCAAGGACGACGGCCCAGAGCGTGCCCATCACCACGACGAAGAGGACCGCTTCCTCGCGGATACCGAACCAAAGGAGCGCGAGCGGCACCCAGCAGACGGAAGGCAAGGTCTGGAGCCCGAGGGCCAGGACGCCGAGCGTGTCCCGGACCCAGCGCACGCGGGCGCAGAGGGCGCCGAGCGGTACGCCGAGGGCGGCGCCGATGGCGAAGCCGATGATCAGGCGACGCATGGTCACCCAAGTAGCCGCAAGCAGCTCACCGCTGAGCAGGGAGTCCCAGAACCACTGGAGGACGTGCGACGGAGCCGGGAAGAGGACTTCACTGACGCGTCCGCTGCGGACATACCATTCCCAGCCACCGAGGAGCAGGATAGCGACGAGGGTCGGGATGACCGGGCGAGGAAGTTTCGAAGCCATGGTCACTTGGCGGGATGGGAGGTGAGCGCCTCGGTCACCTCGGCGGCGAGGTTGGCGAGGGACGGGTCATTCAGGCGGCGCGGACGCGGGAGGTTGACATCGAACACCTGCTGGACGCGGCCAGGATTGGGCGAGAAGAGCACGACGCGGTCGCCGAGGCAGACCGCTTCGCGGATGTTGTGCGTGACGAGGACGATGGTCTTCTTCCGCTTGGTGAAGATCTCCTGAAGATCGCCGTAGAGCTGCTCGCGGGTGAGCGCGTCGAGGGCCGAGAAAGGCTCGTCCATCAGCAGCACGCGCGGATTCGGAGCGAGCGAGCGAGCGAGGGCCACGCGCTGGCGCATGCCGCCGGAAAGCTCGTGCGGACGGGCCTTCTCCTTGTTGCCCAGGCCGACGAGATTAAGGTAATAACGGGCGGACTCGAGACGCTCGGCCTCGGTCAGGTCGGGCTTCAGGCGCAGGCCGAAGAGCACGTTCTCCAGGACATTGAGCCAGGGGAAGAGCGCGTCCTGCTGGAACATCACCAAGCGATCGCGGCCGGGAGCCTCGACCGGCTGGTCGCCGAGGTTGATCGTACCCTCGTTCGTGTGCTCCAGTCCGGCGAGCAGGCTGAGCAAGGTGGACTTACCGCAGCCCGAGGGACCCACGATCGCCAAGAACTCCCCTTCCCTGACATCTAAAGTAATGTCCTCCAACGCCGTGACCCGGCCCGAAGCCCCGTCGAAACGCTTGGTCACGTTACGCAGAGTAAGAGCCGCGGTGGCGGGGGATGTTTCGGAGCGGTTGCCCATGGATTCCAGAGGCGAGAGATTGGCTAACCTGACCTTATCCTGTCAAGTTTACTTATGTTTAAAAGATTAGGTCCTGAATCTCCTATTTTGTCTCACTTTTTGGGGTCATCAACCAAGGACTCGAGCAATGGCGCCATCGGGGCCTGCCCTTTAAGCAGACGGGAATCCTGGGCGTCCTTCAGAGCACGGGCGAAGAGGCCGGACAGGCGTGTTCGACGAGATTCCAAGTCCTCCGGGACGGCAAAGCTGACGCGGGCCAGGGCCGGGCCGATCAGTTCGGCCTTGGGCGGCTGCGAACGCAGTTCGGCTCCGAGACCGGTCCGCACCAATTTCTCCAGCCAAGCTTGGTCGGCGCGGAGGCGCGCGCACAGGGCGTAATGCGAACGCACGAAGGCCTCGACCGCCGGCCGACGCTTCTCCAACGCGGCGCGGCTGGTGACGAGCACGGTGATCAGCGATTCCTTGTTCTCGTGCACGACGACCCCTCCGAACTCGCTGGTCAGCCGCGTCACCCAAGGTTCGACGGTCCAGACCGCATCGATCTCGCCGCGGGAGAAGAGAAGCAGGAGATCGGCGTTCTGAGCCGGCACCACGCGGGCGTCGCCGCCACCGAGGTGCACGTTGAGGCCGCCCTCACGCAGCCAGGTGCGGGCATCGATATCCTGCGTGTTACCGAGCTGCGGCGTGCCGAGATTACGGCCGATGAAGTCCTTCGGAGTCTTCAGTCCGGAACCCGCGCGGACGACGAGCGCGTTGCCGCCTTGCGCGACCGGCGCGAGGACGCGGATCTCCGCACCCTTGGTGCGCACGTGGGCGTTGAGCGCCGGCGAAGCGCCGACGTAAGCGACATCGATGGCACCGGCCAACAAGGCCTCCATGGCCGAAGGACCGGCATTGAACGAACGCCATTCCAGTTTCACCCCGGCCGGCAGCGCGGGCTGATGGTGATCCTTGCCCTCGCGTTCCAGCTGACGGGCGGCGAGCGCCGGAGCATGCGTCAGGTTCGGAAAGAACCCCACGCGAAGCGTGTCCGCTTCGGCACACGCCAAGATCGGCGCGATAAGGGCGGCGGCGAACCAGCCGAGCGAGAGGAAGGAGGAAGACGGACGCATGGACGAAAGAATCAGAAGGGTTTGAGCTGAAGCTCGAGGTAGGCGAAATCAGTATCGTCAGCGCGGACCTGACGGCGAGTCCACTCTCCGGCCACGAAATGAGCGTACCCAAGGGTGACCTCGGCCTGACGGGTCATCTGCCAGCGGATGCGGACATCGAACTCATGACCGACGTTGTTGCCGCTCTGGCCGGTCTGGTCGCGATTATTCGTCGCGTTATAGAAGCGGTCAGTCGCGCTCTGGAGGGCGTACCAGCTGTAACCCGCGTCGAAGCGCAACGTCGGCGAGACGGTCGCTTCATAGCGCACCTTGGGGGCCAGGATATTCTCGAAGACGACGTAGTCGTTAGCGGACCAGGGCCGTCCGAAGCCGAAGAAACGCTCGAAGCGGTTATCCTCGCCGTCCGTCGGACTCCGGTCACCGGAGGCGGCGCCGTAGAAGAGACTCAGGCGGGACTTCCAAGCATCTTCGAAGCGATAGCCGATCTCGGCGTTGGCGGCCCAAGCGGAGATGTCCCGACTGCCATTGTGGCCGAACTGCGTGATGCCGGAGGCGTCGAAGTCGAAGCCGGATTTACCGAAAACCCCATAGGCGCGGAGACCGGGAGAGTGTACGACCCGCCCTCCGTCGGCGACGTTACGCTCATCTAAGCGAAGGTAGAAAGGCTCGAGGGTGACGACGTCAGACCACGCGCGCCAGTGACCGATCGCGCCCCAGAGGCGTTTGCCCTCCGCCGACCGGTCCGGATCGTAAAGAAGCCGATCGAGCGGCTGGACGGAAAGAAGATCGACCTGCCAGTCATTGGCTTCCTGCCCGATGATGCCATGCCATCCGCGGAAGGCGTTCGCGGTATTACGCCACTGATTGTTGCCGATCAGGCGCCGGTCGAGGAACTCGAAGTTATGGTTACCGAAACGAAGAGCCACGGGCCGGGAATTGCCGAGGGAGTCAGCGGGCAACAGATCCTTGAAATAGAGCTCGGCGTAGAGACGGATGAATTCGAGTTCGTTGACGTCTCGGTTATCCAACGCGTAGTCGCCGTTGTACCGATGCGAGTCTTGAAGCTCTGCGGCGAACCGGAGAGGGTCGATGATCTCGCGGACGCCGAGATAGAGACGGGTGCGATGCAGGAACGGCTCATCGACTCCGTCGTGGGCGCGCCGGATATCGTCATCCCGGTATTCGTAGCGGAAGCGGTAATCGAGACCGACATCGAGCCACTTGAACTCATTGAGCTGTGTCCATGAACTCGCGGACGCCGGCTCCACATACCGAGGCGGATCTGGATCACGCTTGGTGCTGTAACTCACCGCTTCCCGATAAAAAGTCCCGGCCTGGGCGCCCGACCACGATACGCCTAGGCCGAGCAGGGCTCGGAACAGCGAACTGGGGGAAGAAAGGGCCATGGATATTTAAGATGATAAGTTTAGTAATGATAAAATGTATTAGGTCGAGTCCGTTCTTTTCGGAACATGTCATACCCCAAATAACTTACAAACAGTTACTTGTGACGATATGGTGGAGGTCAGAAGACGCTGACCACGAACCATAGGCTGGCGCTCACGACCATGGCGGTCGCAATCCAGCCCAGGACGAGAATCCAGCGCGGCGCGACGAACGCACCCATAAGTTTGGCGTCGCCCGTCATCCGCACCAGCGGCCAGCAGGCGAAACCGAGCTGCAGACTCAGGATGACCTGACTCCAGAGCAGCAGCGACTCCACCCTGCCCTCTCCGGCCAGTCCGATGACGAGCAAAGCCGGGGCAAGCGCGGCGAGGCGCGTGGCCACGCGGATGATCCAGCCAGCCGTCTTGATTTTCAGGAAGCCCTCCAGGACGATCTGGCCGGCCATCGTGCCGGTGATGGTCGCGTTCTGACCCGAGGCAAGCAGCGCGACGGCGAAGAGCGTGCCGGCGAAGGTCGCGCCGAGGACGCCATCCAGCAGGCGATGGGCTTCGCGGATATCCGTAACGGCCTCCGGGCGGCCGTGGAAGGCCGCGGCGCTGAGCACCAGCAGGCCAGCGTTGACGAAGAACGCCAGGCTGAGCGCGAGCGTGGAATCCCACGTGGCGAACCGCATGGCCTCGCGCCGTTCTTCTTCGGTGCGGCCGAAGTCACGCGAGCCGACGATCGACGAATGGAGGTAGAGATTATGCGGCATGACCGTCGCGCCGATGATGCCCAAAGCCACGAAGAGCATGCCGGGACGGGTGAGCACATCCGTAGTAGGGATGAACCCTTTCATCATCTCGGCGACGACCGGCTTGGCCAGCAGCAGCTCCACGCCGATGCAGGCGGCAATGGTCAGGACGAGCACGGCGACGAGCGATTCGAGCCAGCGAAAACCGAGGCGGGTCAGGGCCAGCAGGACCAGCACGTCCAACGCGGTGATGATGGCGCCGAAGAAAAGCGGGATGCCGAAGAGGATCTGCAGCGCGATGGCCGAACCGAGCAGCTCGGCGAGGTCCATGGCCACGATGCCGAGCTGGGCCGCGACCCAGAGGAACTTGCCCACGGCAGGTGAATAACGCTCGCGGCAAGCCTGCGCGAGGTCGAGCCCGGTCGCGACGTTCAGGCGGACGCAGAGGTGCTGGAAAAGGATCGCCATCAGGTTCGACAGCAAGATCACCCAGAGGAGCGCGTACCCGTATTGCGATCCACCCGCAAGATCCGTGGCCCAGTTGCCCGGATCCATGTAGCCGACCGAGACGAGGAAACCGGGACCGACGAAACCGAGGAAGCGGCGAAACGCGCTCAGGCGAGAGGCATTACGGTCGGGGTGCGGGTCGCCTGTTCTCATCAGAGTCGAGCATCGCCACCGCCCGGACGCTGTCAATCCGCCGCCCGCCTGATGGCATCCATAGCCACCAAGGTCCAGAGGGCCGTCCGCCAGGCATGAGAGCGGATGAGGCTGGCGAGCGCCGGAGAGTCGGGCCCTTCAAACTGCAGGCGCCGGTGACATGGGACCGACCAGAGACCCGTCAGGGCCCAGCAGGCGAGGACCAGCCCAAGGGCCGGCCAGCCTTCCCCTCCGCTGAAAGCCAGCCAAGCATGCCCACCGAGCTGCAAAAGCAACAAGGGCCCGACGACCCGGCCGACCTTCCGCGTATAGTCCTCATGGTGACGGGCGAATTCCGCGGCCTCCCAGCGGGCGAAATCCGGATACGTGCACAGCAGGATCAGCCAGGACACCGCGGCCATGGCGACATCGACGCAGGCCAGCCCGAGAGCGAGTAAACGAGGGTCCATGAGGGCACCGAAGTCGGTTTTACCCTTTGCACAAGCCTGCCGGATGCTAAAACCAAGGCATGCCCCGCACCCTCCTCGGCCTGCTCCTCGCCGTGCTTTCCTGCCTCCTGCCGCTCAACGCCCAGGAGACCCCGCCCAACATCGTGATCCTCTTCGCCGACGACCTCGGCATCAACGACCTCGGCTGTTTCGGCCGTAAGGACCAGCGCACGCCGAACCTCGACAGGCTCGCCGCCGACGGCGCCCGCTTCACGCAGGCTTACGCCGCCGCTTCGGTGTGCTCGCCTTCGCGGGCCGCCCTGATGACGGGCCAGAGCCCGGCCCGCCTGAAGATCACCACCTTCCTCACCGGACGTCCCGACCGCTCCTCGCATCGCCTGCTCAGCGCGCCGATCAACCTACATCTGCCGGCCGGAGTCCCGACGATCGCCGAACTGCTCAAGCCCAAGGGCTACGTGTCCGCCGCCGTCGGCAAATGGCACCTCGGCGGCAAGGGCCATCAGCCGACCGACCACGGCTTCGACGAATACTTCCCTGGTCGGGCGAACCCCGGCGCGGAATCGCCGCAAGGCGGCAAAGGCGAGCTCGGTCAGGCGGACTTCGCCGCGAAGTTCATCGCGAAGAACAAGGCCAAGCCCTTCCTGCTCTATCTCGCCTTCGACAATCCGCACATCCCGCTCGCCGCGCCGGCCAAGGGCATCGCGGCCAACGCGCAGTCCTTCCATCCGACCTATGCCGCGCTCGTCGAGTCGCTCGACGCCGCCTGCGGCCGCGTGCTCAAGGCCCTCGACGAACATGGCCTTGCCCAGAACACGCTGGTGGTCTTCGCCTCCGACAACGGCGGCGTGCATATCTCCGAGCTCAAGGAAAGCCCCGCGACCTTCAACGCGCCGTCCCGCGCAGGCAAAGGCTACCTCTACGAAGGCGGCCTGCGCACGCCGCTGATCATCCGTTACCCCGGACGTCTCGCCGCGCGCGTGATTTCCGAACCCGTCGTGCTGGGTGACCTCGTCCCCACGATCTGTGCGCTGGCCAAGGTGCCGGCGCCGAAGACCTTGGATTTCCAGGACATCTCGCCGCTGCTCTTCGACAGCAAGCCGCCGGCCGACGCCGCCAAGCGCCCGCTTTTCTGGCACCAGCCCCACTACATGAACCAAGGCGGCCGGCCCGGCGGCGTGGTCCGCGAGGGCGATTGGAAACTCATCGAACAATACGAAGACGGCAGCCTCGAACTCTACGACCTCGCCAAGGATCCGAGCGAAAAGACCGACCTCGCCGCCGCCGAACCGGTGCGCGTAGCCGCGCTGCGCGGTAAGCTCGAAGCCTGGCGTCGGACCGTCGGCGCCGAACCCACGAAGGCCAACCCGGAGTTCGACCGCGCCGCCTGGGAGGCGTGCTTCGTCACGACCGACGCGACCAAGCTCCAAGCCCTGCCGACCTCCGAAGCCATGCGCCCCGTGCTCGCCGATTGGCGCAAGGCCATGGACGCCCGCTCCACCGAAGGCCCCAACGCCTTGATCTTCCTCGAGGCCCGCGACGCCCAGGTGAAGGCTTCGAAGATGAAATACGAGGAGCCTCCGCAGAAGGACACCCTCGGCTTCTGGGTCAACGTCGACGACACCGCGTCGTGGACGTTCCAGGCGCCCAAGGCCGGCACCTATCGCGTCACCGTGCTCCAAGGCTGCGGCAAGGGCAACGGCGGTTCCGTCGTCGCCCTCGACACCAAGCAGGACTCGTGCGAGTTCACCGTCGAAGAGACCGGCCACTTCCAGCGCTTCGTCCCGCGCGAAATCGGCAAGCTGACGCTCGTCGCCGGCGAGAACACGCTCACCGTGCGCCCGGTCAAGAAGGCCAAGGCCGCGGTCATGGACCTCCGCCGCGTGATTCTCGAGCGCGTCGAGTAAGCCCTCAGAGGGTCGCGAGCAGGGGGCGCAGTTCCGCCTCAGGCTCCTCATGTCCCTGAGCCACGGCGAGAGCGAGCGCGTCCGTAAAGGCGGTCTTCGCACCGGCCCGATCGCCGACGGCGAGCAGGCTCTTACCCAGCAGGATACGCGGCATCATCCAATCGGCCTTGGAGGCCGCGGCGAGGCGCAGGTGCTCGACGGCCCCGGCGGGGTCGCCTTCGGTGAAGAGCGCCTGCCCGAGCGAGAAACGGAAGAGCGGGTTCGCCGGATCGGCCGCGACGTGCCGGCGGAAGATCTCAGAACGGGCCATGCTTACTTCTTCGGTTTGGCCGACGAGCGGCGGAAGATGACCATCGAGAGGCCGGGCAAGCGGACCTCGATCGAGTAGGGACGGCCCTGGCACGGGATCGCTTCAGCGACCACGCCGCCGAGGTTGCCGAGTCCCTGTCCGGCGTAATGCTTTGAATCAGTATTAAGGGCCTCTTGCCAGCGACCGGGGAACGGCACGCCGAGACGGTAGGTGCGCTCGACAGGCGTGAAGTTGCCCGCGACCGTCCAGGCCTGTTCGCCCCCGCGTCGCTCGAAGGCCAGCACGCTCTGCGCGCCGTCGTCGGCCACCAGCCAGGCGAAGCTCTCTGGACGTAGCTCGTTGGCGGCCAGGTCGGTGTCGGTCACGTAAAGTTTGTTCAGGTCGGCGACGAGGCGCTGCACGCCGAGATGAATCGGGTATTCCAGCAGGTGCCAGTCGAGCGAGGCATCGTATTTCCATTCGGCGAACTGGCCGAACTCACAGCCCATGAAGAGGGTCTTCTTGCCGGGCCAGGACCACTGCAAGGCCAGCAGGCAGCGGAGATTGGCGGCCTTCGTGGCGTCGTCGCCGCCGCTCATCTTCCCGATCAGCGAGCCTTTCCCGTGGACGACTTCGTCGTGGGAGAACGACTGCACGAAGGCTTCGCTCCACTGGTAGAGCATGCCGAAGGTCAGCTTGTCATGGTGGAACTTCCGGAAGAGCGGGTCCTGCTTGAAGTAATCCAGCGTGTCGTGCATCCAGCCCATGTTCCACTTGAAGTCGAAGCCTAGGCCGCCTTCGGGCACGGACTTCGTCACGCCCGGGAACGACGTGGACTCCTCAGCGATCATCGCCACGCCGGGCTGGTAGAGATGGACGAGCGAATTGACCTGACGGAGGAACTCGATCGCCTCGATGTTCTCGCGGCCGCCGAAACGGTTCGGGATCCACTCGCCGGCCTTGCGCGAGTAGTCGAGGTAGAGCATCGAGGCCACCGCGTCGACGCGCAGGCCGTCGACGTGGAAACGCTCCAGCCAGGACAACGCGGAGCAGACGAGGAAGCCGCGCACCTCGTGGCGGCCATAGTTGAAGATCAACGTACCCCAGTCCTGATGTTCGCCCAGCCGCGGGTCGGCATGCTCGTAGAGGTGCGTCCCGTCGAAGCGGGCCAGCGCGAAGAAGTCGCGCGGGAAGTGGGCCGGCACCCAGTCGACGATCACCCCGACGTCCGCGCGATGCAGGGCGTCGACGAGCGTCATGAATTCGAGGGGCGAACCGAAGCGGTGCGTCGGGGCGTAGAACCCCGTGACCTGATAACCCCAGGAACCGTCGAAGGGATGCTCCGACGGCGGCATCAGCTCCACGTGGGTGAAGCCCATCTGGACGCAATAAGCGGCCAGCTGTTCGCCGAGCTCGCGGTAGTTCAGGACACGGCCGCCCTCTTCGGGGACGCGACGCCAGGAGGCCAGATGCACCTCGTAGACGGACATCGGCCGGGAACGCAGGTCGCGTTGGCGGCGGGCCTCCAGCCAGGCGGCGTCATGCCAGACGAAGCCCGAGAGGTCGCAGACGATCGCCGCGTGGTTCGGCGAGGGTTCGAAGTGCAACGCATACGGGTCCGTCTTCAGGAAAGGGGTGGTGTCGTGCGGGCCGACGATCTCGTATTTATAACGGGCGCCTGCGGCCAGGCCCGGAATGAAGATCTCCCAGATGCCGGAAGCCCCGAGATTGCGCATCGGCTGGGCCCGGCCGTTCCAGAGATTATGGTCGCCCACGACGGAGACCCGTCGGGCGGAAGGAGCCCAGACCGCGAAGGAGACGCCGGTGACGCCATCGATCGTGCGCACATGGGAGCCGAGCTTGTAGTGGGCCCGGTGGTCGTCGCCCTTGCCGAGCAGGAAGAGGTCGTCTTCCGAGACCGTGGGCAGGAAGCGATAAGGGTCGTCGACGTCGCGCCGGACGCCGTCGGGATAGGTCACGCGGAAACGGTAACGGAAGAGCGCGGAGCCGGGCAGTTCGACCTCGAAGACGCCGCTCGCGTGCAGGCGGGTCATGGGGACCGGGGCGCCGCCCTCCGGCAGGAGCTCACAGGCGCTCGCCCAGGGCAGGAGCGCGCGGGCCACCAGCCCTCCGCCTTGCAGCGGATGCAGGCCCAGGAATCGGTGCGGCGAGGTCTCCTTGGCGTCCACCAGGGCGGTCAACTCTGCTGGACTCAGGCGCATCCGAGAAGACTCCACGCCCGCCCGAGGGTCGGCAAGCGCTCATTACCCGAAAAACCTTGAGGGAAATCCCTGAGCGACAACTCTCGGCGGATGCCTGGCCGTCGCTTCTGGATCCTTGCCGCAAGCCTCTCCCTGTCCGTGGCGGCCATGGCCGCCGAACCGGCACGGTCGGCCGCCTCCGCACCTGCCGGGCCCGTCCTCACCGGCGATTTCCGCTCCGAAGAAGGCGGCAAGGTGATGGTGGGCACGGACGCCGAAATCGTGAGCGGCGACACCTTCCTGTCCGCGAAGCGGATCCGCCTCGACTACCGCACCGGCGTGATCGTCGCCGAAGGCGAGGTCGTCTACGCGACCACGAGCCTTCGTATCCTCGGCGCCAAGGTCACGATCGACCCGCGCGCCGACGTCATCGAAGCCACCGACGTGCGCTTCGGCCGCGCCCCCGTCTACTTCACCGCCGAGTCGTTACGTATCGTCAAAGGCGACAAGCAGATCAAGGGCGTGCGTGTGTGGAATAACGAGCCCTCGGCGGCCGGCATGCATCTCAAAATCGCCGAGGCGTCCTACTTGGAGAAAGAGGACCACCTCTCTCTGCGCAGCGCCACGCCTTACGTCGCCGGCGTCCCGCTCTTCAACCTGCCCTACTACGGACAGTCCGGACTCGACTTCCCGTATGACATCATGCTCAACACGGGCAGCGAGGACAAGCAGGGCCGCTTCCTTCGCTCGTCGATCCTCAACCGCATCTCGCCCTCGCTGTGGGTGGGCGGCAACGTCGACTTCTACAGCAACTCCGGCATCATGGTCGGACCGGCGCTGCGCTTCGACAACTCGCGCGCCGCGGGCGCAGGCACCCGCTGGAAGGGCCGCCTGCAAAGCGGCTGGATCGACGATCAGTCCACGCCCGTCGCGGACCTGTTCGGCCGTCTGCCGGACTCGCAGCGCTCCTTCGTCACGGGCGACATCAACGGACGCACCGCGGACGGACTGGAGATCGCCGGCAACCTCTTCGCGCAGACGGATCCCGATGTCCTGCGCGACTTCCGTCCCTTCCTGATCGGCCAAGCCGGCAATCCTCAGCTCAACCTCGAAGTCGTCCGCCCCTACGAAGGCGGCTACCTCTCGGCCGCGCTCACCGCCAAGACGGACAACTATCAGGACGTCGTCCAGAAGCTCCCCGAGTTCCGTTACGACCTCCCGACGACGGTCGCCGGCGCCGACGGCTGGTCGCGTCGCGCCTTCCTCAGCGTCGGCTACTTCTCCGAACGACCCTCGGCGGAACTACCCCTGGCCAACTTCCAGGCCGCCACGCTGTCCGCCGACGCCTGGTCGGCCGCCCGTATCGACGGGTATTATGGCTTCAGCCGGACGATGGTGGCCGGCGACTGGCTGACCTTCCGCCCCGTCGCGGGCGTGCGCACGACCGGCTGGTCCGACGGCCTCAACGGCCAAGGTGCCGCGACCAAAGTGATCGGGCAGGCCGGCTTCGACGTCGAAGGACTCTTCACCGGTTCCTGGTCCGTGGATGCTCCCAACTGGGGTGTCAACGGGCTGCGCCACAGCGCGCGACCGCTCTTCCAATATCGCGTCATGCCGGGCGCCGACCGCGAAGTCGGGGTCGTCCCGATGACCCAGCGTGCGGTCTCGGTGTCCGTGCTCGAGGAACTCGACCTGGCGGACCGACTCGACGCCGCCTCGACCACCGACCGACAGTCGATGCGCTTCGGCATCCGGAACACCCTCGAGACCCGCGATGCGCTCAAAGGTTCGCGCGAGCTGCTGCGGGCCGACCTCTTCACCGACTGGCGCCAAGGGCCGACCGACGCCGAGACCGGCCGCACCGACCTGCTCGGCTCGCTCAGCGTGAGTCCCGCCTCCTGGCTCACGCTCAACTCTTCGGTCCGCATGCCCAACGGCGGCGGCGCCGCCCGGGAATCGCTCCAGACGATCGCCCTCAACTCCGGCGACTTCTGGCGCACGTCCCTCAGCTGGGTCGAACTCCGCCAGGCCACGAACGCCCGCCAGCTGGTCTGGGACGGTCGCGTCCGGCTCAACTCCGTCTACAGCCTCGTCTCCGGCCTGAATTACGACGCTCAGCTCGACCAAGCCACCCTGCTCTGGGCGGGCTTGATCCAGCGCGTCGGCAATTCCTGGGAGGTCGAATACGGCGTCAATAAGCGTATGGACCCGCTCAACCGGGGCATCAGCTCATTGGGCTTCCACCTGCGGGTGAGATTGTTCAAGTTCTGAGCCGTGACGGACACCCCTCCAGACTCTCCTTCGGTCCCCGTGGACGGCATCTTGCCGGCGCCGGACCTACCGATCCGCCTCGACGTCTTCGAAGGCCCGCTGGACCTGCTGCTCTTCCTGATCCGCAAGAACGAGATCGATATCTACGATATCCCGATCGAGAAGGTCACCCAGCAATATCTCGAGATCCTGCGCACGCAGGAGAAGGACAATCTCGAACTCGCCGGCGACTTCTTCGTCATGGCGGCCACGCTGATGTATATCAAGAGCCGCATGCTCCTCCCGGTCGAAAGCCGGCCCGAAGAGGAAGTCGCGGCCACCGAGGAAGGCCAGGACCCACGATGGGCCCTCGTGCAGCAACTCATCCAGTATAAGCGCGTCAAGGAGACCGCCGCGATCATCCGCGGCCTGGTCGATGACCGCCAAGGCCTGCTGGGCCGCTACGTGATCCAGCCGCAGGGCGAAGACGCCGTGATCCGGCCCGTCGCCCGCGCCGACCGCATCGAACTCTGGAACACCTTCAATCTCGTCCTCCGTCGGCTCGCCGAGCGGATCCAGCCGGGCAATATCTCGACCGAGACCGTCACGGTGTCGGACCGGATGGAGACCATCCTGGCTCGCCTTGAGACCGAGCCCACCTTCGTCTTCACGAGCCTGCTGCCGGAACGTCCGACCGTGGGCTTCCTCGTGGCCACCTTCCTCGCCTGCCTCGAGCTGGCGCGTCTGGGTAAGCTCAAATTGGAGCAGGATGCGTCGTTCGCCGAAATCAACTGCACGAAGTCGGAGCCGAGCGCCGCGCCCAACGCCGGCGAAGCCTTGGAAGGAGGTTCGGAGTTCGACCAGCCGGCCGCGGACGCGGAATAAGCCGCGGGCTTGAAATCGCCCCCGAAGCGGTCAGATTACCGTCATGGCTAGCGCCCGGCGCCCCTCTCATCGTCTGCTCGGACTCGGCTTGGACGCCACCGACCAGCACAAACGCATCACGCGAGGCGAAGGCTTTTCTTTGGTGGGTGGCTCCGAGGAGACCCATGAGCGCATGACCGAGACGGTCATCAAAACCTCCGAAGATCTGAGCCGGAAGGGACGTTCCATCGCCGACGCCCGCCCGGAGGAACTCGCCGAGCTGCTCCGCAAGCACGACCGCGGGGCTTGAAGCCAAAAAGGAGCCACAGACGGATTGACTCACCTCTTTCGCAGGATTTGACTGCTTCTCCCCAATGAGCAACGAGCTGCCCCCTCCTCCTCCGCCTCCTCCGCCCCCGCCTCCTCCGCCTGCGCCGGAAGGTGAGAACTCTGCCCCGAGCGGCGCCCCGAAGCTCAAGCTCAACAAGCCCGTCGCTCCGATCGCCCCCATCGCCGCCGAGGGCATGCCCGTGCCTCCGCCCCCGCCCCCGGCCCCGTCCGCCGGCGCGCCGATACCGCCGCCTCCTGCCCCCACGGCCACGGCGACCATCCCGGCCCCGATGCCCGCGCCCAGCCCGGCCGCTGCTCCGCGTCCGACCAACGCGCCGAATAATCGCTCCGTCGGCAAAGTCGCCGCGGCGATTGACCTTCTCGCCCTTGCCGCTTCGCTCGCGGGCGCGGTCATCCTCGCGCTCGAGCTCTTCTCTCGCTCCAAAGGTTAACCGACTTTTCCATGGCCTCCGACCTCATCGCTCATCTCGATAACAATAACTTCGAAGCCACCATCAAGGCTTCGACTGTCCCCGTACTGGTGGACTTCTGGGCCACCTGGTGCGGCCCATGCAAGCAGATCGGCCCGGTGCTCGACCAGCTCGCCGCCGAGATGGCCGGTACCGTCACGATCGCCAAGGTCGACGTCGACACGAATCAGGCCCTCGCCCAGCAGCTGGGCGTGAACTCCATCCCCGCCCTGTTCCTCTTCAAGAACGGCGTCGTGGTGGACAAGATGGTCGGTGCGCGCCCGAAGGGCGACATCGCCGCCTTCATCAAGAAGCACGCCTGAGTCGGTCGGCGAAAGCCCCATAAGAAAGGCCCGGGATTGCTCCCGGGCCTTTTTTGTCGGCGGCCTCGAAGGGACGCTTACTTGCTCTCGAGCGGATGCTCCTTGAGCAGGTCGGCCGGGTTATATTGGGCGCGATTGCCGATGGCCTTGCGGACTTCGGCGACCTTGGTGTCCATGACGGGCTCGGCGGCATTACCCCAGGCCTGACGCACGTAGGTCGCGATGTGGGCGACCTGACCATCCTTGAGTCCGGCGCCGATGTTCGGCATGTTGCCGTTATACTTCACGCCGTTGACTTCGATCTCACCGGCGAAGCCGGCGAGGATGGCCTTGATGAGGCGGTCCTCGGAGCCAGTGACCCAGATCGACTTGGCAAGCGGAGGGAAGGCGCCCGGGAGACCAAGGCCGGTGGCCTGGTGGCAGGCCGCGCAGTTGGCGAGGAAGAGCTGTTCGCCCTTGGCGGCGTCGGGTTCGAAGACCACCGGACCGCCGCCCACGACCGCCTTCGGGGCGTCGAGGTCGAAGGCCGAGGCCGAGAAGTTGCCGGCATATTTGGTCAGGTAGACGCCGGCCCAGAAGCCGAAACCACAGAACAGGAAGACGATGAAGATCGGCGTGAGGGAGAAACCCTCGGCCGGCTCGTCCTTGTCACGGGAGAGCTGGGAGTGAACTTCCACCAGGCGCCCGTCGGAGGGGCCTTCGGAGCCGGAGGGACCCCGGCGCGGGCGGTTGCTATCGGAATGACGGTTACGGTCGTTCATGGGTTCACTTCTTCAATTTGGCTTCCGGCGAGGGGTAGTCCTGGCGGAGGGATTTCAGGTAAGCGGCCAAGACGGCGGCGCGCTCGGAGGGGATTTCGTTCTTGGCCCCGGAGTAGAGGAAACTGAAACCGCCATGGTGGCTGATGGCTTCATGCACCGCGGCGAGGTCCTTGGCGCGGGCGCCGTAGTTGGCGAGGTCCGGACCGAGACGGCGTTCGCCGAGGAGCACCTGCGACTGCAGGGCGTAATCACGGGCGACGGAAGGACGCACACCGTAACCGCGGGCGATATCGCTGCCCTGCCCGGCCGGACGGACCTGCTGGGTGTGGCAGCTGACGCAACCAAGGGAGACGTAGACGGCACGGCCTTGGATGGCCTGGCCGGGTTCGCGGGAGGGGAACAATGCGCCGCCCTCTTCGCCGGCGGCACGACCGAGGCCGCCGAGCTGGGACTGACCGCTGAGCACGAGCGCGCCGAAGGGCAACGCGACGGCGAGGAAGACGCCGGCCAGGAGAGTGTTGAGGTTCTTCATGGTGGGGGTCCGGTTAGTCGTGACGTCCGGATTCGGCCGGAGCGGAAGATTTGAGGATCATGCCGAAGGCGTTGAGGGCGAAAGCGACGTGACCGACGAGCAGGAGGATCGCCGAGACGCTGAGGGTGAAATTCCAGGCATAACCGGCCTTGGCGACCTGCTGGAAGGTGACTGCGGCGTCCGCGAGCTGCTTGCCTTCCTGCCAGCCGCCGACGAGCCAGGCGACGAGCGCGCCGACGAAGCCGAGCGCGGTGGCCCAGAAGTGCACGTGCACGAGCTTGGCCGAGGGCCAGAGCGCACCGGTGAGGCGCGGAAGGATGAAGTAGCTGGCGCCGAAGACCACCATCGTGGCGCAACCGTAGACGAGCAGCTGCTCGAGGCCGGTCGCGAAGGAGGTGAAACGGACGACGGCGCTCGTCGAACGGAAGGCGAAGACGCCGGCAAGGAGGCCTCCGAGGGTGAAGGCCACGGCGCCGAAGCTGACGAAGCGCAGCGTCGTGTCGTTCCAGGCGCGGGCCCAGCCGCCCTGCGTGGAGAGCGTGCCATGGACGTTGATGGCGATGATGATGACCGGGATGAGCATCATCGCGGCGGCGACGATGCCGGTCGACTGCAGCCAGAGCGGCACGGGCGAACCCACGAGGGCGGCCGGACCGGTCCAGCCGGCGAAGAGGAAGAACGTCCAGAAGGCCACCGGGGCGAGGTAGTAGCCGGCGAGCGTGCGCTCAAGGACCTTGGGCAGGAAGTAGTAGATCGCGGCGAGGGCCGAGGCGCCGAACCAGAGCTGCAGGAGGTTCGCGACGAACCAGCTGTGCGCGATCGCCTGGACCACGCCGGAAGCAGGCTGCCAGAGCACGAGGAGCTGGGCCAGGAGGTAGACGAGCGGGAAGGCGAACGAGGCGCCCACCACGAACCACTGCGAGGCGAACGTGTGTCCCGACGGACGGCGCGCGAAGGCGACGATCGGCCAGAAGCCGGCCAGCAGGAAAGCGACCGCCAGGACGGGGCCGACTTCACGCGGGAAGTCCAGGAGGCGGTAACCGGTCATGTCGCCGGCGAAGACGCGGGCGATGCCGTAGGTCAGCGCGAGGTTCCAAGCCACGCCACCGAGCTGGGCGAGCCAGCCGTTGCGGAACTCGAAGCGACCGAGCTGCGCGAGCAGCCAGAGGTTGAGCGCGAAGAAGGCATTGAAGCCCCAGCCGAAGATGAAGAGATCCTGCTGGGCGGTGGAGACGCGTCCGTAGGTGAGGATGTCGCAGCCGTGGAAAGGACCGAAACCGAAAGCCCCCTGCTGCAGCGCGGCGATCACGCCGAGGACGGAGGCCGCGAGCAGCCAGACGACGGCGGAGACGAAGAAGAGGAGGAAGGGTCCGCGGAGCGAGGCTTCGACGCGCGAGATGCGGCCGTCGTCTTCGGGGGGACGGCCCTGCGGGCGGCCGGAACGATTATCCTGGGTCATCGGAAGAAGGGTGCGGGATTATTTGAGGCCGAGTTCGGCGGTGGTCCACATGGTCGTACGTCCGGCGGTGGCGGCGCGGATGGCCTTGACCTGGTCGGCGGTGACGGCGTTGGCCTTATTGCCGAAGCTCTGGCGGACATAGGTGAGCACGTCGGCGATATCGGCGTCGGAGACACCGGCGACCGGGGGCATCATGCTGTTGTAGGTCATGCCGTTGACGGTGATCGGACCCATGAGGCCCTGGAGGATGAACTTCACCGGCAGCTCAGGATTACCCGCGACGATCGGGGCGTTGGCGAGCGGCGGGAAGACGGGCGGCAGACCGAGACCGGTCGACTGGTGGCAGGCGATGCAAGTGCGCGCGTAGACGGCGGCACCGCGCTTCATCTGCTCGTCGGAGGCCTTGACGAAGACGTTCGACGAAGCGACAGGGGCGGCGGGAGCCGGCGCGGGGCCGGCGGCGGCCTGGAGCTTGGCGACGACCTTCGGGTCCTTGGCGACCAGGGCGACGGCGTCCTTGAGCGGGATGCGGAAAGAACCGTCGGCGTTGCGGGCCGGCTCAGTGAGTAGGGCCTGCGCCTTCTTGGCGTTCTCGGCGCGCAGGTCCTTCTGAGCCTGGCGACGGAGCGCGTCCTCGCTCGTTCCCTGCCGGAGCGCGAGGTAAGAGTAGCCGGTCACGATCAAGCCGGCGGCGACGAGGGAGACGACGCCGAGCCAGGCGGCGATCTGGCCGGGGATCAGCGGGCGATTCCCGGAAGAAGAATGATCACTCATGGTAGTTGATGGACTCGAGGATGCGGGGGTCGTGGACGGGGATCGTCTCCTGACGGGCCGCGCCGCGCAGGAAGAGCGCGAACACGATGCCGCCGAAGCCGACGATCGCGAGAAGGTCGAGGCAGAGCGAAGAGGTGAGGAACGGCGTCACGACGAAGCCTTCCGGGGCCGACTTCTCGTAGACCTGGCGAGGGATCGCGTTGAACCATAGGTCCACGATGCCGCCGACGAGGATGACCCAGGCCACGGCCAGCAGGCGGCCGGCGACGATCTTCGTGCGGTAGAAAAGGAGGGTCAGGAACGGCAGGAAGAAGAAGCCGAAGATGAGGTACATCGACACGCCCCACCATTCGTTCTTGAGGCCGGTGGCGGCGTCGAACTCGCGGATGTTATACCAGAAGGTCTCTTCCGGGATGTTCGCGGTGTAGATCAGGAAATACTGCGAGAAGCTGATGTAAGCCCAGAAGACGGTGAAGGCCAGCATCAGGCAGCCGAGCACGTGGCGGTGCGCCTGGTTGAGCAGCCCGTCGAGCCAGCCGCCGTTGGACAGCTTGTAGGTGAGGATCACCGTGACCGCGAGGGCGAGGCGGATGGAGAGCGCGAAGAACCACACGCCATACATGGTCGAGAACCAGTGGTACGAGAGGGCCATCAGGCAGTCGAAGGCGAGCATCGTGAGCGTCACGGCGCCGAGCGGGATGCCGACGGCGGAGACGGCGTGCAGGCGGTGCGTGTGGCCGGCGGTGCGGTCGGTGTCCTGGGCGAAGGACCAGCGGCGCAGCAGCGCGACGAGCAGGCCGAACACGCCGACGTAGAGGGCGATGCGGACGAGGAAGAACGATTCGTTCAGGAACCAGCTCTTCGCGATGAGGATCGGGTCATGGCCGACCTCGTGTCCGCTAGGGAGCACATGGGAGCCATCCGTCCAATACCAGACGGCGTGACGGAAGTCGGGCAGGAAGGCCAGCGGGACGATGCCGATCAGGATGACGACCGGCAGGCCGGCGATCAGGAGTTCCCAGTTGCGGCGGATGAGCGGAGCCCAGCCGGCGTCGAAGACGCGGGTGATCATCGTCAGCATCAGCATGCCGATGAGGACGGCGACCCAGAAGAGCGAGCCGACGAGGACGGAAAGGGCCTGGCGGTTGTCGTGATGCTGGACGCCGGCGAAGGCGAAGTACCAGACGGCGGCGAGGGCGACGACGCCGACGGCCAGGAATTTCTTCCAGTGGGCGGTGAGGGCGTGAGGCGAGGAAGTGCTCATGGACGAATTACTTGATTTGGGCCTTCACGGCGGCGGGGGCGAGTTCGGGCGGGCAGTTCTGGGAGAGCTGCAGGGCGCGCAGGTAGGCCACGACGGCCCAGCGCTCCTCGGGGGAGAGCTTGTCGCCGTAACCCATCATGGTGTTCTTGCCGTTGGTGATGACGTCGTAGATCTGGCCGTTCGGATAGGCGCGGATGAGGGGCGTCTGGAGGTTGGCGATCGTCACGATGGCGACGTCGCCTTCGAGGGCGGAGCGCACCTTCATGATGCCGTTGCCGTCGGCGGCGTCGCCGTGGCAGACGGCGCAGTAGACCTGATATTTGGCCTGGCCGAGGGCGAGGACGGAGGCGTCGACCGCGTAAGGCTGCGGCTGGCCCTTCGTGAGCTTCAGCGACTGCGTCGGGAAGCCCGCGAGGAAGGCGCCCTTGGCGTCCTTGCCGGAGACGAACGACGGATTGAGGGATTCGGCGCGACGGTAGTCGGCGGAGAAGACCTTGAGGGGCTCGAGGCCGTTGCCGCGGGCGACGGTGCCGGCGACGGGCGGACGGGAGTCACGGCCGTCGGCGAAGAACTTGTTCTCCCCCTGGGCCTTGTACTTGTTCTGATAGTCCATGTCGTCGAAGACATAGACCGGGGTGTCCTTGGACACCTTGCCCTGGAAGCCGAGGAAGCTGATCGTGGCGACGACCGCGACGGCGAGGAATGCGAGGTAACGGGTCATGGGGGGCGGATTAGTCGCGGATGACGGTGATCTCCTGGCCGCCGAGCGACTGGAGGAAGTTGCGCGACTCATCGAGATGGAACTGCGGGTCGCGGGCCTCGAGGACGATCATGAACGTGTCATCGGACACGCGCGCGAAGTTCGGGAGTTCGAACAGCGGATGATTATGACGCGGGAGGCGGTTGAAGATGAACTGGCCGAAGAAGGTGCCGAAGGCGGCGAACAGGATCGTGCACTCGTAGAGCACCGGGAACGGGAAGATCACGCTCCAGTAGGGCTTGCCGCCGACGATGAGCGGGTAGTCATACGAGTTCATATACCAGGTGAGCAGGCAGCCGGTGATGAAGCCGGTGACGCCGCCCAGCAGGGTCAGGCGCGGGACGGGGGAGCGAGGCAGGCCCATGGCCTGGTCCATGCCGTGGATCGGGAAAGGCGTATGCACGTCCCAGTTCTTCCAGCCGGCGTCGCGCACCTTCTCGGCGGCGTGGAACACGTCGGAGACCTTGCGGAAAGTGCAGGCCACGCCGTGGATGCGTTCGTTGCGTTCGTTCATGGTCGGGGGGCGGCGAGGATCAGTGGGCGTGGGGGTCGGCCTGCGGCGCGACCATCTTCACCTCGGCCATGGGGAGCAGAGGCAGGAAGCGCACGAACAGGAGGAAGAGGACGGAGAAGAAGCCGAAGGTGCCGAAGAAGGTGAAGATATCCACGATCGTCGGGGAGTAGTAGCCCCAGCTGGACGGCAGGTAATCGTTGGCGAGCGAGGTGATGGTGATCACGAAGCGCTCGAACCACATGCCGACGTTGACGAAGAGGCAGATGATCCAGACGAGGGAGTGGTTCTCGCGGACCTTCTTGAACCAGAAGAGCTGCGGGGTGATCACGTTGCAGGACACCATGATCCAGTAGGCCCAGGCATACTGGCCGAAGGCGCGGTTCACGAAGGCGAACTTCTCGAAGGAGTTGCCCGAGTAGGCCGCGATGAAGAACTCGGTGGCGTACGCGTAGCCGACCATCGTGCCGGTGGCCAAGATGATCTTACACATGTTGTCGATGTGGTACTGGTTGATGACGTCGTGCAGGCGGTAGATCGCGCGCAGCGGGAGCATCAGGGTCAGCACCATCGCGAAGCCGGAGAAGATGGCGCCGGCGACGAAGTACGGGGGGAAGATGGTCGTGTGCCAGCCGGGGACGTTCGAGACGGCGAAGTCGAACGAGACGATGGTGTGCACGGAGAGCACGAGCGGGGTCGAGAGGCCGGCGAGCAGCAGGTAGGCCATCTCGAAGTTGGACCACTGGCGGTTGCCGCCGCGCCAGCCCATGGCGAGGACGCTGTAGAAGGCCTTGCGCCACCAGGTGGTCGCGCGGTCGCGGATCGTGCCGAGGTCCGGGATCATGCCCATGTACCAGAACAGCGTCGAGACGGTGAAGTAGGTGGAGACCGCGAAGACGTCCCACTCGAGCGGGGAGCGGAACTGCGGCCAGATGCCGTTCTGATTAGGCAGGGGCAGGAGCCACCAGCCGAACCAGACGCGACCGACGTGGAAGAGCGGGAACAGACCGGCGCAGCAGACCGCGAAGATGGTCATGGCCTCGGCGGCGCGGTTGATGGACGTGCGCCACTTCTGGCGGAGGAGGCAGAGGATCGCCGAGATCAGCGTGCCGGCGTGGCCGATGCCGACCCAGAACACGAAGTTGACGATGGCCCAACCCCAGCCCACGGGCGAACGCAGACCCCAGGTGCCGGTGCCGGTCGCGACGAGGTAGCCGAGGCCGATGAACGTGAAGGACGCGACGAAGAGCGCGACGCCGAACATGATCTTCCACCAGAGCGGGGTCTCTTCTTCGACGATGCCGCAGACCTTGTCGGTGATCCAGTGGAAGCCGCGGTTGTTGAGGATCAGCGGCGAGCGCGGAAGCTCGGCTGGGCGAACCTTATCGAGGATCGCGGGGCGCTCCGAAGAGCTGTCGTGGGCGTGAGCCATGGGACGAAGGGTCGTTTAAGGATTATTTGGCGTGAGGCTTCGCGCCGTGGGCGGGAGCCGCGTGGGCGTCGCCGTGCGGGGCGCCGTGCGCTTCGCGGCCGGCCATCTCGAGACGAGAGAGCGGGACGAGCTGGGCTCCCGGCATGCGGAGGTTGAGGTTGCGCAGCTTGGCCTGGTAGGTCGTGCGCGGACGGGTGTTGAGGTAGGTCAGCGCGCCGTAGGAACGGCTCGAAGCCTTCGCCTTGGCGACGCGGGTCTTCGGGTCGGTGATGTCGCCGAACTCGATCGCGCCGGCCGGGCAGGCCTGCTGGCAGGCGACCTTGATGGCGCCGTCGCGGACGTTGATGTCGGCCGAATTGCGGGCGCGGACCTTGGCCTGGATCTTGGCTTCCTGGATGCGCTGGACGCAATAGGTGCACTTCTCCATGACGCCGCGCATACGCACGGAGACGTCGGGGTTCTTCTGGAGCTGCGGGAGGTCGGCCGGATCCTTGACGGCCTTCTCCGGTCCGAGGGGACCTTCGTAGTAGTGGCCGTCGACGCGCTTGTTGAAGTCGAGGAAGTTGAAGCGACGGACCTTATACGGGCAGTTGTTCGCGCAGTAGCGGGTGCCGATGCAACGGTTGTAGGCCATCGTATTGAGGCCCTGGTCGTCGTGGACGGTGGCGTTGGCGGGGCAGACGGTCTCGCACGGGGCGGTCTCGCAATGCTGGCAGGCGACGCCCATGAAGGTGACCTGCGGGTCTTCGGGGATGGCGTTGCCGGCGGCGGCGCGACCGTCGAAGAAGTAGCGATCCAGACGGATCCAATGCATGTTACGTCCCTTGAGCACCTGCTCGCGGCCGACGACGGGGATGTTGTTCTCGGACTGGCACGCGGTCACGCAGGCGTTGCAGCCGGTGCACGTGTTGAGGTCGATCGACATGCCCCACTGCTGGAGCGCGGGGAACTTGTCTTCGTGGCCCTGCCAGACGGCGACGTTCGGGGCGACGGAGTGGGCCGGATGCTCGTAGGCGGAATTACCACGCGGGGTGGTGATGGCCTTCTGGGCAGGCGACATGTTGCCGTCCTTGCCGTAGACGGCCGGAGCGTGGCCATCGATGCCGAGCTTGGCGAAGTCGGCGTTCTTCTTGAGGTCCTCGACGTTGCCTTCGCGGATGATGTCGCGTCCTTCCATCGACCAGTGGTCCTGCATGTTGCAGACGGCGACGGTGGCGTCGGAGAGCGTGAACTTGGCGCCCGTGCGGACGGCGGGTTCGGCGGCGGTGACGAGCGGATAGGCGTTGAAACCGTTGCCCGTGACGCGACCGGCGAGGCGTTCGTCGACGCGCGTGGCGACGCGACCGGCGACGCGGCGGCCGAAGCCGAGCTGGAGACCGATGGTGTGGTCGGCCATGCCGGGCATGATGAAGACCGGTCCGGTCACGGACTTGCCGCCCACGGTGACGGTGGCGACGCGGCAGATCAGGCGGCCGTCGACGAGCTGGTTGATGTTACGGTTGAGCGCGCCGATCTTGTTGATGAACATCGCGTCCGGCTCGATGGCCAGCTTCGCGGCGAACTTCGGGCTGACGAGGATGACGTTCTCCCAGACGGTCTTGGACATGGGGTCCGGAGCCTCGGCGAGCCAGCCGTTGTTGGCCTGAAGGCCGTCGCCGGAGTGGACGCTGGGGAGGAGACGGACTTCGAGCGCGTCAAAGGAGAGGGCCGGAGCGGAGAAGGCCTTGATCTGGGCGACGCCCACGGCGGGCTTGGCCGCGGCGAAGGCGGTGCCGGCGAGCACGCCTTCGGCGAGCCAGGCGGCGAAGGCTTCGTCGGAAGCGTTCTTCGAGAGCGAGTTGAAGGTCTCACGGACGAGCGCGTGCGCATCCTTGTCGGAACCGGCGAAAGGCGCGAGGACGTCGAGCTCGGTGACCGTCGCGAACAGCGGGTCGATCATCGGCTGCACCGGCACGTAGGCGCCATCGAGCGTGCGTCCGTCGGACCAGCTTTCGAGGTAGTGCGAGGAGGCGAGGAAGGTGCCGGCGGCGGCCTTCACGGCGGCCGAGGTCTCGTCGAAGGACGGACCGTGGTAACCGAGGCGGACGACCTTCTTCGCGGCCTGGATGGCAGCGCTGAAGTTCACGTCGGCCGGCGCGTCGTAGACGGGGTTGCCGCCGAGGATGACGAGGGTCTTGGCCGGCTGGGCGACGAGCGCGGAGATCGTCAGGGCGGCGGGAGCCGGAGCGGCGACATACTTGACGGCGGCGGCGAGGGCCTGGTTGGCCAGGAAGACGGCGCGGTGCGCGTCGGCGGAGAGATGATCGCCGGCGACGATGAGGGCTTCGCCCTTGGCGGCCTTGACGAGATCGGCCACGCATTCGGTGACCCACTTGGCGTCGACGTTGATGCCCGAGACCTTGCCCTTGAGGGCGGCGGCGTCGGCGGAACCCTTCTGCGCGAGGACTTCGGCGGCGAAGAGGATCGCGAGGCCGGAGATGTGCGAGGACGAAGCGCGGAGACGGTGGTCGGCGGCGGCGCCGGTCAGCGAGAAGACGGATTCGACGACGTAGAGGCGCGTCATCTTCTCGGCTTCGGCGGCCGTGTCGGCGCGACGGGCGGAGGAGTAGGCACGGGTGTCTTCGACGGTGGCGTCGTGGGCGCCGAGGAAATCGCGGTCGAGGCTCAGCACGCGGCGGGCCTTGGCGTAATCAGGGAGCGCGCGGGCGCCGAGGACGGCGTCGGCGCGGTTCTGCGCGACCGGGGTGTACTCGACCCAGCGGGCCTGCGGGTAGGCGGCCTTGAGGGCGGCGACGAGGCGGGCGCGCGTAGGCGAAGTGGACGGACGGGCGAGGAAGGCGAGACCGGCGCCGGCATCAGCCTTGGCGTCGGCGGCGAGGCCGCGCACGAACGCGCGGGCGTCGGCGACGGAGGAAGCCATCGCGCGATCCGGATCGTACATGTCGAGCACGCTGGCCTGGGCGAACTTCGAGGAAGCACCGCCGTTGGCGCGGTGGCTCGGGTTGCCTTCGATCTTGGTCGGGCGGTGCTGATGCGTCTCGACGAGGATCGGCTGGTTGGCGAACTCGCCGGGGAAGGAAGAGGCGTAATACGTGGCGACGCCGGGGATGGTGTTCTCCGGCTGCTTGGCGTAAGGAAGCGTATGGTTGCGGGGCTCGCGGCAACCGGCGAGGCCGAGGCCGGCCAGACCGAACGAAGCGCCCATGAGCATCAGGAACTCGCGGCGTTCGACGGAGGAGATGGCGGAGGCGCCGTCGAGGAACTCGCGCTCGGCGCGGGTGCGGAACTCGGGCGTCTTGTTGCGCTCGTCGAGGCTGCGCCAGTACGAAGGACCGGTCGGCTCGCCGGCCTGGGGCGCGGGGTGTTCAAAGACTTTCTTGCTCATCGGAAAAGGCGTGGGGAATTAGCGGTGGCAGCCCGAGCAGCTCTGGGGCGGGTTGACCTTCCAGTCGTGCACGAACTTCGTGCCGTCGGCGGTCTGCTGGGCGGGAGACGCGGCCTTGAAGCCGAGGTCGTAGACCTTGTCGACCGGGCGCAGGACCTGCTCAGGATTGCGATGGCAATCGAGGCAGAAGGACATGTTGAGGGACTTCTGCTGGCCGACGACGACCTGCTGGTCGATGCGACCGTGGCACTCGACGCAGCTGACGCCGCGGTTCACGTGCACGGCGTGGTTGAAGTAGACGTAGTCGGGCACCTTGTGCACCTTGACCCAGCGGATCGCTTCGCCGGTCTCGACGCTCTTCTTGACGAGCGCCAGCGCGGGGCTGTCGCTCTTCACCTGGCTGTGGCAGTTCCAGCAGGTGTTGGTCGTCGGCACGTTCGAATGGCCCGACTTGTCCACGTAGTTGTGGCAATAGCGGCAATCAAGACCGAGGACCGAATCAGGACCGGCGTGGAAGGAGTGGTCGAAGGCGACGGGCTGATCCGGCGTGTATCCGACGTTCAGATACTTGTTGGTGGCGTACTCGTTGACCGCGGCGGCCACGACCACGCCGGTGATCAGGAGGCAGACGAGGACCTGGAACGGGGCGGCGTTGATCGCCCGGGAGAAGAAGTTACCGCGGGGGGCTGGGCGGTTGAGGAATTCGAGGAGCTTGCGCATCGCGTTCAGACGAAGGGATTGGCGGGTTTTTTGACCGAAGAAGCACGAAAGGCAGGAACCCTTCGCAACCCAAATTTGAGGGGTTTTAGTCGCTTTTCTATGGTTCGCTGTGGATAGCCACTATGAAAAGCTGTGAACGGGGTGTGATTATGTAATTTAAAGTGTTAAAAGACATATACTTACATAGTTTAGAATAGTTCTAAGTCATTAAAGCCTGCCCAGTGCCCTAGATGCTCGCTTCCAAACTATTAGGCCAGCCAACGGAAAACCCCAGAGGGGCTTATCCAATGGCTGGCCTAGGCTCGAAGTGACTCCGAATCAGCGGTTCAGGGACTTCGCGGCGCTCTGGACGAGATCCACGAAGCTCTTGGCCTCAAGGGAGGCGCCGCCGATCAGGCCACCATCGATATCGTGCTCGGCCAGGAGGGCGTCGGCGTTGTCGGGCTTCATCGATCCGCCGTAGAGGATACGGACGCGGGCCGCCGTCTCGGCGCCGAACTGGGTGACGAGCAGGGAGCGGATGAAGGCGTGGACTTCCTGGGCCATGGCCGGGGTGGCGGTCTTGCCGGTGCCGATCGCCCAGACGGGCTCGTAAGCGATGATGACCTGTTCGGCCTTGCCCGCAGGAACGCCGGCGAGACCGAGCTCGACCTGACGCTTCACCACGGCGTTCGTGGTGCCGGCTTCGCGCTCGGAGAGCAGCTCGCCGACGCAGAGGATGGGCTTGAGGGAGGCGCCGAGGGCGGCGTTGACCTTGCGGTTGATGAAGGCGTCGTCTTCGCCGAAGATCGCCCGGCGCTCGCTGTGGCCGAGGATCACGTAGCCGACATGGAGATCGCGGAGCATCGCGGCCGAGACTTCGCCGGTGAAGGCACCGTTGGCCTTGTCGTGCATGTTCTGGGCGCCCACGGCGAGGTGGGTGCCTTCGGCGGCGGCGCTCACCGCGGAGAGCGCGGTGAAGGGCGGGCAGAGGACCACCTGGACGGCGGACTCGATGCCGACGGCGGCGGCGATGGCCTTGACGAGGTCGGTGCCTTCGGTGGCCGTCTTGTTCATCTTCCAGTTACCGGCGATGAGAGGAGTGCGTGTGGACATGGGAGTGGTTTGAGAGCTTGTTTTATAAGGGTCCGGAGCGGTTCAGGCCGAGAGGGCCGCGACGCCGGGGAGGACCTTGCCTTCGAGGTATTCGAGGGAAGCGCCGCCACCGGTCGAACAGTGCGAGACCTTGGTATCGACACCGAACTTCTTGGCCGCCGTGGCGGTGTCGCCGCCGCCGACGATGGTGATCGCGCCGCGTTCCGTGGCCTTGGCCACCGCGGCCGCCATGGCCTTGGAGCCGACGGCGAACTTCTCGAATTCGAAGACGCCGCACGGGCCGTTCCAGACCACCGTGCCGGCGCGGCCGATGGCGGCCTCGTACAGCTTGATGGATTCCGGACCGCAATCCATGCCTTCCCAGCCGGCGGGGATGCCGGACTGCATGGTGGCAGGCTGGGTGTTGGAATCAGGCGAGAACTTGTCGCCGCACAGGAAGTCGACCGGGAGGGTGACCTTCACGCCGCGGGCCTTGGCTTTGTCGAGCAGCTCTTGGACGATCTTGGCGCCTTCGGCGTCGTAGAGGGAGTTGCCGATCTCCATGCCGTCGCAGACCTTGCGGAAGGTGTAGGCCATGCCGCCGCCGATGATGATCTCGTCGGCCTTCTCGATGAGGTTGCGGATGAGGGGGATCTTGTCGGCGATCTTGGCGCCGCCGAGGATGGCGAGGAGCGGGCGCTGCGGGTTGTTGAGCACGGTGTCGAAGGCCTTGAGCTCGGCTTCGAGGAGGTAACCGGCGGCCTTGCGGGGCAGGTTGACGCCGACCATCGAGGAGTGGGCGCGGTGGGCGGTGCCGAAGGCGTCGTTCACGTAGACGTCGCCCAGACGCGAGAGAGAGGCCCTGAATTCGGCCACTTTAGCGGGGTCGGCCTTCTGGCTGGTGCCGTCCTCGAGCTTCACTTTGCCCTCTTCTTCGATGTGGAAACGGAGGTTTTCGAGGAGCAGGACCTCGCCCGGCTGGAGGGCCTTGGCGGCGGCTTCGGCCTCGGCGCCCACGCAGGCGGCGACGAACTTCACCGGCTTGCCGAGGAGCTTCTCGAGCTCGGCGGCGACGGGGCGAAGGGAGAACTTCTCGACGACCTTGCCGTCCGGACGGCCGAGGTGGGACATCAGCACCAGGGAGGCGCCGCCTTCGAGCAGGAACTTGATCGTCGGCAGGGCCGCGGCGATACGCTGGGTATTCGTGATGGCGCCGGTCTTCTTGTCCTGGGGGACGTTGAAGTCGACACGGACGAGGACACGCTGGCCTTTGACGGAGCCGAGTTCGCGGAGGGTAGGAGCAGGCATGGTGGTGAAAGGCTGCAGAGAAAGGCGTAAGCCGAGGGGTGGGAAGAACAAACCGCCCGAGGCCTCGCAAACCCTCATCAGCACCCTCCCCCGCCCCGCCAAGAGCCCAAAACAAGACAGGCGACCCGGGTGGGCCGCCTGTCGCGGAGGAAACTAAGCCTGGCTTAGAGCTTGGCCGTGACCTTACCCAGGAGCTCGACGACGCGGTTGGAGTAGCCCCACTCGTTGTCGTACCAGCTGATGAGCTTGAAGAAGTTCTTGTTCAGCTCGATCGAGGAGCCGGCGTCGAAGATCGACGAGCTCTTGTCGTGGATGAAGTCGGAGGAGACCACTTCTTCGTCGGTGTAGGCCAGGATGCCCTTCATGTAGGTCTCGGACGCCTTCTTGAGGGCGGCCTTGATCTCGGCGAGGGAGGTGTCCTTGGTGGTCTTGACGGTGAGGTCGACGACCGAGACGGTCGGGGTCGGCACGCGGAAGGCCATGCCGGTCAGCTTACCCTTCACTTCCGGGAGGACGAGGGCGACGGCGCGGGCGGCGCCGGTGGCGGACGGGATGATGTTGATCGCGGCGGAACGGCCACCCTTCCAGTCCTTCTTGGACGGACCGTCGACGGTCTTCTGGGTGGCGGTGTAGGCGTGGACGGTGGTCATCAGGCCTTCGGCGACGCCGAAACCTTCCTTCAGCAGCACGTGGACGAGCGGCGCGAGGCAGTTCGTGGTGCAGGAGGCGTTGGAGATGATGTGGTGGTTGGCCGCGTCGTATTTGTCGTCGTTGACGCCGATGACGACGGTGATGTCCTCATCCTTCGCCGGGGCGGAGATGATGACCTTCTTGGCGCCGGCTTCGAGGTGACCCTTGGCCTTGGCGGCTTCGGTGAAGAGACCGGTGGACTCGATGACGACCTGGACGCCGAGGGCCTTCCAGGGGAGTTCGGCCGGGGTGCGGGCGGAAACCACGAGGATTTCCTTACCGTTCACGACGAGGACGTCGTCTTCAGCCTTGTCCGGGGAGGACTTCTTGGAGCTGACGGTGCCGTTGAAGCGACCCTGGGTGGAGTCATACTTCAGGAGGTAGGCGAGGTTGTCCGCGGGGACGATGTCGCCGACGGCGACGACGTCGAAGGTCGTGCCGAGGTGGCCCTGTTCGACGAGGGCGCGGAAGACGAGACGGCCGATGCGGCCGAATCCGTTGATAGCTACTTTGGTGGCCATGGTATGGTGTGTGAGAAAGGAAAGAGGACGGACGTGAAAGGGATGAAAAAGGCCCTGCCGCCCCGCATTGGCAAGCGAGAATGCGAATCAGGCCCCGGCGGACCAGACGGCGGCGCCTAAAGGCGGCAGGATGACGTAATCCCCCTCGATCCTCGGCGCGGGACCAGGGGCATGCAGGCAGGAGGGAAACGGCGAGACGACCACGGGCGTCCAATCCCCGGTCCGCGGCAGGACGAGGGTCACCTCGCGGTCATGCGGATTGCAGGCCATGAGCACCCGGGCGGAGCCGAGCTGGCCGTCGGCATTCAGCACGGCGACGAAGGCTTCCCCGCCCTGCTGATGGGTGACCTGCATCCAACCCGGCGACACGGCCAGGCGGGGACGCAGGCCCGTGCCGGCGGCCGAAAGGCGGAAGCCGATCAGGCGGGCGACGAATTCGTGCTCGGACCGGAAACGTTCGATGCGGACCGGATCGAGGCGGTTCAGGTCGCCCCGGCGCCAGGTGTTGCCGACGCCGCGCTTGGTCGCGAGGAAATCCTGGCCGGCGCAGAGCATCGGCACGCCCGCGGAGCAGAGCAGGATCACGTGCATGAGGCGCGTGCGCAGGATGTCGTGAGGCGCCGGATCAAGGGCGTCGCCGCCGGCGCGCTCGGTGATGCGGTCCAGCCACGCCATGTCGTCGTGCGACTGCGCGTAACGCAGGCGCGCGGACGGACGGAAAGCGCACGCCGCGACGTGGTGGAGCAGGTCCGCGGCCTTGGCGTGGCCGCGCACGTAGGCCGGCAGGAACTCGCGGAAGGCGTCGTCCCAGCTCGTCCAAGTCGTGTGGTCGAGGTCGCGGGCGGTGTGCCCGCGGAAACTCCACGGCTCGGCGATGAGGATCTTGTGCGGGGCGCGGAAACGGAAGTCGGCCTCGATCTCGCGCAGCAGCGGCGTGCCCAAGAGCTCCGCGAGGTCGAGCCGGACGCCGTCGACGCCGAGCACCTCGGTCCAGTGACGGAGCGCGGCGTGGACGAGACGCTTGAACATCGGCGCCTCGGCGCGGACATCATTACCGCAGCCGCTCCAGTTGGTGAGTCTGCCCTGCGGGTCGACGCGGTAGTAATACGGAGCGTCGATGGCTCCCAATCCGTTGGGCGCACCGAAGTGGTTCAGCACGACATCCATGATGACGGCGAGGCCGGCCTCATGGCAGGCGCGTACGAGATCCCGGAACTCCTCCATCGCGACGGCGCCCGGCGCCGAAGCGTAGGAGTTCGCGACGCCGAACGCGTTCACGGGCATGTAGCCCCAGTGATATTCATCGACCGCGGCATGCTCGAACTCAGCGCATGGCAGCAGCTCCAAAGCGTTGACGCCGAGCGCGCGCAGGTAGTTGCCACGCGAGCGCACATATCTGGCGAGTTCGCGATAACCGCCGGCGGTCGGCCCTCCGTCGGCGAGGCCGAGCAGGTCGCGCAGATGGCCTTCGAGGATCACGAGATCTTCGACCGCCGGCGGAACGAAGCCGTCATCGAAGGGCAGCAGCGCTTCGGGTCCGATCACGAGGCCCGCGGCCTGCCGGGGGCCGACGACGGCACGGGCCCACGGGTCGACGATGTGCGCGCCGCCGAAACGTTCGCCGGTGTCGTCCTCTGATGCGGCGACCTGCAGCCAGTAATGGGCGCCGCTGAGATTCTCCGGCCAAGCAGCCGACCACGCGCCCTGCCCTTCGGGCTTGAGCGTCAGCGGATGCGCGGCTCCGCCGGCCGCGTGTCGCCAGATGACTTCGACCGAGCGAGCACGGGGCGCGAAGACGCGGAAGGTGGTGGCATGCGCGCCGACGGTCGCACCGAAGCCCCCCGCGGGCTCAAGGACATCCAGCGGCTCTGAAGCGAGGATGTCGCCGAGCTCGAGGAGTTCCGGCGTCTCGTAAACCATGCGGACCGGCACGGCGGCCGGATCGACGTCGGTCGCATGGAAGCGGAAGACATGGCGGTCGGTGCGCCGACGGGAGACGACGAGGTTGCGGTGATTGCCGTCGTCGCGGCGGACGTTGTCGGCGTCGTGCGGCGGCTCGACCCAACGG
Organism: Opitutales bacterium; assembly: GCA_044350605.1. Classification (GTDB taxonomy): domain Bacteria; phylum Verrucomicrobiota; class Verrucomicrobiia; order Opitutales; family UBA953; genus UBA953. The sequence goes on along the minus strand of JBILHF010000005.1, from coordinate 18,770 downwards.
TCGCCGGCGCGCAGGAACTTGAAGATGGTCTCGTCCGCTTCGCCGAGGACCTCGGCGAGATCCGCGGCGAGTTCGAAGCCCTCGGCGCCCGCCACGCAGACCGGACGTAGCTGCCAGCGCTCCATGTCGACGGCACGGCCCCAGTCATTGAAGGGTCCGACCACGCTGACGGAACCTTCCGCGGCCTCCGGACAAAGCGCCTTCCAGAAGAAGAAGTGGACTCGCTCGGCCTCGATCCAATGGCCCGAGCGCAAAGCCCAGGCGCGGACGTCGGCCGGCTCGAGCAAGGTCAGCCGCGCGGGCGGGTTCAGCGAGAGCGGCGGCAAACCCGGACCGGCCCAATCGCGCGTGAGCGCGACCAACCCGGAGACCTTCGTCTCCCAGCGGGCGCTGGCCAATTCACGCGTCATCGCCTCAAGAGGAACGGCGGAAAAATAAATTGGCGAGCAAAAGCGGGCTTCCCTCCCGGCCGTCGTCCGCCCACGATGCGCACGTGGATATCAGCGTACTAGTGAGCGACTGGGATGGTCACCGCCTCCTGGATTCCGGCGACGGCTTCAAGCTGGAGGAGATCGGCGGCGTCCGCATGATCCGGAGCGAACCCAAGGCCTGGTGGAGCAAGTCCCTGCCGGCCGCCGAGTGGGCCCGCGCCGTCGCCGAACATGAAGAAGGCGGCCGCGAAGGCCGCTGGAAGCTGAAGGGCAACTGCCCGAAGGAATGGGAGACCAAGCTGGGCAAGCTCCGCTTCCAGCTGCGGTTCATGGACAATTCCAAGCAGTTCGGTGTCTTCGCCGAACAATCGCCGCACTGGAAGTGGGTCGCCGAGCGCCCGCAGAAACTCGAACCACGCCCCCGCCTGCTCAACCTCTTCGGTTACACCGGCGCGGCTTCGCTCGGGGCCGCCCAAGCGGGCTGGCACGTCACCCACGTCGACGCCTCCAAGCCCGCCGTGGCCTGGGGCCGTCGCAACCAGGAGCTCTCCGGCATGGCCCAGGAGCCGATCCGCTGGATCATCGAGGACGCGATGACGTTCGTGAAGCGCGAGGTCAAACGCGGCAACCAGTATGAGGCCATCATGCTCGACCCGCCCGCCTTCGGCCGCGGCCCGACCGGCGAATTCTGGAAGGTCGAACGCGACCTCGCCCCCCTGCTCCGCGCCTGCCGCGAACTGCTCTCTCCGCAGGCGCAGTTCATGATCCTGACGGTCTACACCATCGACGCCTCTTCCATCCTGTGCCACAATCTGCTCGAAGATGTCACCCGTGGCCTGGGCGGTCAGGTCGACATCGGCGAACTGGCCCTGAAACAGGAAAACAATGGCCGCTTGCTCCCCCTGTCGCTCTGGGGCCGCTGGACTGCTGCCAAGAAGGCCTGAGCCGGCCGGCCGCCTTCAATCTGGGCGGTTTGCTTTAATTGGTTTCCAAACCATAGGTTAACGCATCTAAATGCACGCGTGAGCCTAGTCCCTGACCAAGCTACTTTCCGCCAGTTGGCCCAGCAGTCCGACCTCATCCCGGTATGTCTGGACCTGATGGCCGACCTGGAGACCCCGGTCTCGGTCTACGCCCGCCTCCGCGCCCTCGGCTCCCCGTTCCTCTTCGAGTCGGTAACGGGCGGCGATAAGCTCGGTCGCTACAGCTTCTGCGGTGCCGCCCCGGCGATGACCCTGACCTGCTGGGAGGACCGCACGGAGATCGTCCGTCGTGACGGCACCAAGGAGACCTTACCCACGCCGGCGGATCCGCTTTCGCTGGTGAAGAAGGAACTCTCCGGCCTGCGCGTGGCCAAAGTGCCCGGCCTGCCCCCATTCGTCGGCGGCATGGTCGGCATGGTCGGCTACGAATACGTCCACCGCATCGAGCCGACCGTCCCCAAGCCCGCCAAGGATCCGGCCGGCACACCCCTGCTCCATTTCATGCTGGTCGACCGCGTCGTCGCCTTCGATAACGCCCGCCAGACCCTGCGCCTCATCGTCAACGCCCGCGTGAAGTCGCCGGCCGACGCCGATGCTGCCTGGGCCGCCGCCAAACAGGAACTCGAAGCCCTGCGCGCCGTGGTGACCGGACCGCGCGCCGCCGTGGCCGCCGAACTCCCAGCCAGCGCCGAGCTCGCCACGGGCCAGGCCAACTTCAGCCAGGCCGACTTCGAAGCCGCCATCCGACGCACGCAGGAATACGTCCGCGCCGGCGACTGCGTGCAGGTCGTGCTCTCGCGCCGCACCGACGTCGCCTTCAAGGGCGACCCGCTCGACCTCTACCGCGTGCTGCGTCACGTGAACCCGTCGCCTTACATGTTCGTGCTGGAGACCGGCCGTGGCTTCGACGTCGTCGGCGCCTCGCCCGAAGTGAACGTCCGCCTCACCGGCCGCCTCTGCGAGATCCGCCCGATCGCCGGCACGCGCCCGCGCGGCGTCGACGAAGCCGCCGACCGCCAGCTCGAAGCCGAACTGCTCGCGGACCCGAAGGAACGCTCCGAGCACCTGATGCTCGTCGACCTCGCCCGCAATGACCTCGGCCGCGTCTGCTTACCCGGCTCCGTGAAGGTCCCCGACTATGCGATCGTGGAACGCTACTCCCACGTGATGCACATCGTCTCGCAGGTCGAAGGCCAGCTCGCCCCCGAGAAGGACGCGTTCGACCTCTTCCGCGCCACGTTCCCGGCCGGTACCCTTTCGGGCGCACCCAAGGTACGCGCCATGCAGGTCATCTCCGAACTCGAAGGTGAGCGCCGTGGCGTCTACGGCGGCGCCGTCGGCTACTTCGGCTTCGATGGTGGCCATGACTCCTGCATCGTCATCCGCACCGCCTCGCTCCGCGACGGCGTCGCCAGCATCCAGGCCGGCGCCGGGGTCGTCGCCGATTCCGTGCCGACTTCCGAATACGAAGAAACCATCAACAAGTCCAAGAGCGTCCTGCGCGCCCTCGGACTCGCCGCCGGCTTGCGCTCCTGAGAAGACCCCCTGTGCCCAAGTCCAAGCCCAAGAAAAGCGCCGCGCCGAAGGCCAAGCCTTCGAAGAAAGCCGCTGACAAGGCCCGGACCAAGAAGCCCGTCGCCGCCAAGCCGGTGAAGGAACCGAAGAAGTTGCCGGTTCCGCCGAAGAAACCCGTCGCAGTTAAGCCCGAGCTGCCGACTAAGAAGCCCGTGCTCCCTGAGGCAAAGGTTCGCCCTACCCCCACCCCAACCCCTGATTCGGAGACCGATCCCACCGAACCAGGTCTGCCGTGGGAAGAGTTGTCCACGGAAGAGCGTTCGCCGATCCGTTACTACCTCGACCAGATCGGCAAGACGCCGCTGCTGACGCTCGAGCAGGAGACCGCTCTCGCGCGGCGCGTCCTCAAGGGTGACGAGGCCGCCCGCCAGCAGATGATCCAGGCCAACCTCCGCCTGGTCGTCCGCATCGCCAAGGACTACGATAACTTCGGCCTGTCGCTGATGGACCTGATCAGCGAAGGCAACTTCGGCCTCATCAAGGCCGTCGAACGTTTCGACCCCGACAAGGGCGGCAAGCTCAGCACCTACGCTTCCTGGTGGATCAAACAGGCCATCAAGCGCGCGCTGGCGACGAGCGGGAAGACGATCCGCCTGCCGGTGCACATGGTCGACCGCATCTCGCAGATGCGCCGCGTGACCAACCAGCTCGCCGCCGAACTCGGCCGCGAGCCGCACAACGACGAGATCGCGATGGCGATGGAGATCCCGCTTGCGAAGGTCGTGCACATGAAGTCGGTCGCGAACCGCGCGGCCTCGCTCGACCAGCCCGTCGGCGAAGAAGGCGACGCCACCTTGGGCGACCTGGTCAAGGACGAGTCGGAGCGCACGCCTTTCGAGACCCTGCGCGGCAAGTCCGACAACGACGAGATCGCCACGATGCTCGCCGCCCTCGAACCCCGCGAAGCCGAGATCCTGACCCACCGCTTCGGCCTGAACGGCGAAAGCCCGCTCACGCTCGAGGAGGTCGGCGAACGTTTCAAACTGACCCGCGAACGCGTCCGCCAGCTCCAGCAATCCGCCTTGATGCAGCTCCGTCGCATCATGACCGAACGCCAGAAGCTGCTCACGCCGGAAGACGTCCGGAAGAACCAGCTCGCCACGGCACGCTCCGAAGTCCTCGGGGAATTCTTCCGCTCCAAGGGCATGGGCCCGACTCCGCCCAAGGGCCGGCCGGACCGCGGAGGCCTCTGACCTGCCTGTTTTGGGGCCTACGTGGCCTCGGCGGTGGGGCGGGATTATCGCGATGCGACCCCCGTCAGCGGAAGTTACTGGGGCGGCGGCGACCGCGAGATGCGGGTCACCGTCCACGTCGAAGCCAAAAAACCCGAATCATCGGGATACTCGGACAACAAAAAGGGCCCCGTTGCCGGGGCCCTTAGGTTCAGCCTCTAATCCGAAGATTAGAAGTTGTAGCGAACGGTGACGGAGGTCTCTTCGGCAACGCCGTTGGCGTCAGCGATCGAGACGGCGACCTGGTACTTCGAGTTCACGTTGTAAGCGAGCTCGTAGACGAAGGAGTTGTCGTTGGAGCCGCCTTCCTGGCCCCAGACGATGCGGCCTTCGAGACCGGCGACGATTTCGTTCAAGGAGCGGCGGGCGATGATGCCGTAGCCGTCGTTGGAGCCAACGAAGGCGGTGGCGTCGATACCGCCGACGACGTTCTTGAAGAGGTAGCCGATGGACACGCCATCTTCACCAGCGGTGTTGAGGTCGGCAGAGGCGCCAACCCAGACGTTCGAGGAGCCAACGAGGGCTTCGACCGAGAGGGAGTAGCCGTTGTCGCCAGCGGCGGCGTCGGTGTTGTAGCTGAGGCCAGCGCGGTTGTAGGAGAGACCAGCAGCAGCGGCGCTCTGGGCAGAGGCAGCGGCAGCAAGGGTCGTGAGGGTGAGGATCGGGAGGATGTGCTTCATATGCGTGTTCGTTGGTAAGCACCTCGGTTGAGAAAACAACACTAAAATGCATTTTTGTCGTTTATTCGTCACCTGACCGTCTCAGGCCGATTAGCCCGGAAAACAAAAAGGGCCCCGTTACCGGGGCCCATAGATCAGCCTCTAATCCGAAGATTAGAAGTTGTAGCGAACCGAGACGGAGGTCTCGTTGTCCTGCTTGTCCGCGTCAGCGATCGAGACGGCGACCTGGTACTTCGAGCCGATGTTGTAGGCGAGCTCGTAGAGGTAGGCGTTCTGGCTGTTGGAGCCGGTGGCCTGGGCCCAGACGAAGCGGGCTTCGAGACCGGAGATGACTTCGTTCAGGGAGCGACGGAGGATCACGCCGTAGGTGTCGTTCGAGGAGACGGCGACGGTGGCGTCGATGCCAGCGGCGACATTCTTGAACACGTAACCAACGGAGACTTCGTCATCGCCAGCGGAGTTCAGGTCGGCGGAGCCACCAACCCAGACGTTCGAGGAGCCAACGAGGGCTTCGACCGAGAGGGAGTAGCCGTTGTCGCCAGCGGCGGCGTCGGTGTTGTAGCTGAGGCCAGCGCGGTTGTAGGAGAGACCAGCAGCAGCGGCGCTCTGGGCAGAGGCAGCGGCAGCAAGGGTCGTGAGGGTGAGGATCGGGAGGATATGCTTCATAGCGGGGTCAGTATTGGACCGGGGGAGGGATAAAATCAAGCAGTTATTGCCCAAAATCGTCACACAAGACCCCCACCCCTTATCCACCCCTATTCACAACGGCGTGTGAATAAAAACTTAAGTTGTTGATAATCAATATATAATGAAAAATGCCTTTCGGGAGTTTTCGAGGGACGGAAAAGAAGGAAATCAGGCATCCCTTATATATAGTGGGTAGTTTCCAGGCCGAGTACCCCACCCTAACCCGCCCCCTCCTTCGCCCACAGCTGATTTACCCCTCACCCCGCGCCTCACGATCCGGACAACAAAAAACCCGCTTGGCTAACCAGGCGGGTTTTGGGTCGGCCTCGGGGGAGGCTTACTTGCGGCGGAACTTCGTGTTGAACTTCTCGACGCGACCGGCGGAGTCCACGAAGCGCTTCTCGCCGGTGTAGGCGGGGTGCGAGTCCATGGTGACTTCACGACGGATGACGAAATGCTCGACGCCGTCGATCACCTTGGTCTCCTTCGACTTCATGGTCGAACGAGCCGGGAATTCGCGGTTCGTGGAGACATCCACGAAGACGACGTTGTTATATTCAGGATGGCCTTCCTTCTTCATAAAATAGGGGGTTTGCTAGGGGTTAGCCCTGACGCGCCTTGTAGCGGGGGTGCGTCTTGTTGATCACGTAGATACGGCCCTTGCGGCGAACTACCTGGCAATTCGGGTGACGCTTCTTCAGCGACTTGAGGGAGGAGGAGACTTTCATGGTCGGGAGAGCCGTTGTAATAACGGCAGGTCGGCCAACAAAGGTAACCTCCGACCGACTGTCAACGGGATTTCCTGTGCTTGTTTAAGGTTTCGTCCGGGCTATCACTATCCCCATGGAACCACGCGTCCGAAACGCCCTCCCGACCGATGTCCGGGCGATCAACGCCATCTATAACCACTACGTCCGGACCAGCACCTGCACCTGGCACCTGACGGAGGAATCCGACGAAGGCCGGCTGGCCTGGCTGAGGGCCCGCACCCCCGCCCACCCCGCCTTAGTCGTCGAAATCGAAGGTAAAGTGGTCGGCTGGGGCGCCCTTTCGACCTATAACACCCGCCAAGGCTGGTCCACGACGGTGGAGGACTCGGTCTTCATCGACCATTCCCGACATGGCCAAGGCCTCGGCAAGCTGATGCTCGGCGAACTATTGCGGCGAGCCGAAGTCCTCGGGCACGAGTCCGTGATCGCCCGGATCTCCGGTGAACAGACCGCCAGCCGGCGCCTCCACGCTTCGCTCGGCTTCGTCGAAGCGGGGCTGCTGAAGGCCGTGGGACGCAAATTCGGGCAGAAACTCGACTGCGTCTACATGCTGAGGACCTTACGCCAGCCCTGACCTTGACAGAGCGGAGGCTAACCCTTTGCTCACCTATCCGCTTTAATGCTCAGGTGGTGGAATGGCAGACACGCTGGATTCAGGTTCCAGTGCCCCTAAAGCGTAAGGGTTCAAGTCCCTTCCTGAGCACCAAAAGCAAGACACGACCCCGGCGACCCCGGGGTCGTCCGTCATACCCGGATCTCATCGTATCTACTAATCCACTACAACTCTACTCCGCCCCTGCCCCTACCCCTACCCCTGCCCCTGCCCCTATTCATTAGTGCCTTCCCCCTATTACTTGGAGGGTTGTCCCCCGCCCGGGAATCCCTCAGGGTAGACCGAACCCGATGGCGGACCTCTCCACATTGCCCGACGTGCTGCCCTGGCCGTTCATGGTCTGCAGCCGCAAGGGGGAGGTATTGTTCGCGAACCCGCTGGTCGAGCGCACGGTCGGCCGCAAGGTCCAGGTCGGCACCACGATCGACCGGCTCTTCCTGGAACTCGAGAACGGCCAGCCGGCCTCGACCCTGCTCCGCTCCGCCGCCCGCTGGTCCGCCTGGAGCGGGATGCTCGAGCTGCGCAACGACGACCTTGGCGAACCGATCCGCGCCGCCAAGATCATCCTGCAGCCCGACCCGAAGTTCGACCGCCAGGTCTGGCTGATCTTCGCCGAAGACCCGCAGATCAACGGCACGCCGATCCTCACGCCGCGTTCGGGCATGAGCCTCGCGCGTACGCTCATCGAAAACTCCCCGGACTTCATCATCTTCCGCGACCTGCAGGGACGCATCCTGCACACCTCCCGCAGTCTCGACGAATTCCTCTCCCTGCCCTACCGCGGCTACGGAGCGGACCTCACGCTCGCCGACATCCTCTCGACGAAGACGGCCGAGCAGTTCCGCCAGTTCGACGAAGAAGTCGTCCGCACCGGCCAGCGCGTCCTGCACGCCGTCATGCACTTCGAGACCCAGGACCGCCGCTCGCGGCTCGTCCGCGTGGTGCACGAACGCATCAAGGGCGGCGGCGGCCTGCCGAACGGGCTGCTGACGTTCGCGCTCAACATCACGGAGTCGGTCGACGAACATAACCGCCTGCGCATCGCGCTGGAGAAAGCCGAGGAAGTCGCGGCGGCGAAGTGGCAGTTCGTGGCCAACGTCACCCACGAGATCCGCAATCCCATCAACGCCATCCAAGGGCTCTGCGAGACCAACCTCGAAGCCGCCACGCCGGCGCCGCCCGAAGTCCTCCGCAAGATCCAATCCTGCGCCCGCGAACTCGAGGACACGGTGCGCGACGTGCTCGACTTCTCCCGCCTCGACCGCGGCAACGTGACGATCGAGAGCATCCCCTTCAACCCGGTCCGCGCGCTCGAGGAAGTCATCGCCCAGTTCCAGCACCAGGCCGGCCGCAAAGGCGTCGAACTGGCGGCCTTGGTGCGCGCCGACACCCCGCAATCCGTGCTGGGCGACCCGATCAAATTCCGCCGCATCATCGCCAACCTCATCGGCAACGCGGTCAAGTTCACCGAAAGCGGCCACGTGCACGCCGAGCTCGACCTCGAGGAACGCAACGGCCGCCTCCGCTCCCTCCTGACGGTCCGCGACACGGGCATCGGCATCCCCGCCGACCGCCTCGAAAGCATCTTCGAACCTTTCACCCAGGCCGACGCCACCACGACGCGTCGCTTCGGCGGCACGGGCCTCGGCCTCACGATCGTCCGCAGCCTGACCCAGGCGATGGACGGCTTCATGAAGGTGACCAGCGAGGTCGGCGTCGGCTCGACCTTCGCGGCCACGGTGATGGTCGAACCCAATCCGGCCTTGGCCGCTCCGCCGCAGCCGAACCTCGCTGGCCAGCGGCTGCTCATCGTCGCCGGCCACCCCCGCGTCCGCCAGTGGTTCGCCGATACGCTTTCCTTCTGGGGCGCGACCTGCGTCCAGACGGCGACTTACGACGAAGCCGAAGCCCTCTGGGCCGCCGCGGCCGCCGCCGAAGAACCTTTCGACCGGGCCATCATCGACCTGCCCGATGACGTCAACCCGCGCCTCCCGGCGTTCCCACGCGAGCAGGTGATCCTGGTGACCTCCTCCGAAGTCGAGTTCCGCAGCCAAGCCCAGCTCTTCCGGCCGGTCACGCTCACGGCCCTCTGGACGCGCTTCAGCACCATCCCCCCGACGCTCGACGACGCCGAACCCGCCGCCGGACGCCTTCGGGCCAGCCGCCGCCTCCGCGTCCTGCTCGCCGAAGACAACGAGGTCAACCGCGAGGTCGCCGGCGCCCGTCTCCGCCGCGCCGGCCATGAAGTCAGCGCGACGGTCGACGGCTCCGCCGCGCTCGACCTCTGGCGCTCCAAGGAGTTCGACGTGGCGATCCTGGACATCCAGATGCCCATCATGGACGGCCTTTCGGTCGCCGCCGCGATCCGCGCCGAGGAACAGGCCCGCGGTCGCCGCCGGACCGCCCTCCTGGCCCTGACGGCGATGACCCAGGAGCTCGACCGCGCCCGTTGCGAGGCCGCCGGCTTCGACGCCTATCTCGCCAAACCCGTCCGTGGGGCCGAACTGCTGGAAAAACTCGAACTGCTCTCGGCCAGCCAGGAGGCCGACCTCAACCGGATCCGGGACGATGAGTTCGGCGCCCACCTCGAAGCCGCCGAGACCGAGGACGCCGAGGACCTCCGCGCCGCGGCCCGGGCCTTCCTCCGGCACGCGGACGACATCCTCGCCCGCCTCTGCGCCGCCCGTGACGGCGGCGATGCGGACGCCCTCGGCCGCGAGGCACATGGGGCCAAAGGCATGCTGTCCCTGATGGCCTGCGCCGGCCTCGCCCGTCTGGCCAACCAGATCGAGCGCCAGCCCGGCGAGAACACCGCCCGGGCCCGGACCGAAGAACTCATCGACGGCTTGCGGAAGCTGCGTCTGACGCTACAGTCCCGGACAGACCTGAGCGCTGATGCCCAAGCCGAAACTCAAACCCGAGATCAAGACTGAGTCGCTGGTCTCGGCGGCGCCCAAGTGGAACGTCGTCGTGCTCAACGATCCGATCAACTACCAGGCCTACGTGGTGCTGGCGTTCATGAACGTCCTGCGCCTCGGCGCGCCCGAAGCCAAGCGGCTCATGCGCGCCATCCACGCCGAAGGCCGCGCGACGGTCTGGACCGGCGACCGCGAGCGCGCGGAGATGCTCTCGCTCGAGCTCCAGCAGTGGCACCTCAACTCCTTGCTCGAACAGGATGGCTGAGCTCCGCCTCACGATGACGAAGGAGGCGCGCACGGTCCTCACCGACCTGCTCCGCCTCATCGCCCCCGCCGCCGCGCGCGTGACGGTCAACCGGGCCAACGTACCCGCGGCCGACGAGGAGATCGCCGGCTTCTGGGTCGAGACGCTCACCGCCCAGGCCTCGGAGGAGGCCCGCCTGCTCGCCGTGGCCTTCGCCAGCGCCAAAGGCGATCCGGCCGTGATCGTGCTCCCCAACGAGGCTCAGGCGCTCGCCTTCCTCCGCGCCCTGTCCGCCGTGCGCCTGGCCCTCCGCGACCTGGTCTTCGCCGACATCACGGACGCCCAGCTGGAGAGCGCCGAAGACCTCGACGACGATTCCCTGCCGACCGAGCAACGCCACGCCCTGGCCTGCTACGCCTGCTTCGGGCTGCTCCAGCAGTCGCTCATCGCGCAGCTGAACCCGGAAGCCTTCGATTGAGCGACGAAATCGGTTGAAGGTCCGGCGGTGACCCGCAACAAAAGGCCCGTGACCAGCGGCCTGCTCAGTTTCTTCTCCGCCCTCGGCGCCTTCGCCCGCCAGCTCGCCGCCCTCCCCCGTCCGCGGTTCTTCCCTTTCACCGGCGTCCTGCGTGGCATGGACGGACCGACCTTCCGCGCCGATACCGTCGCCGGATTGAACGTCGCGCTGCTCGCGTTCCCGATGTCGATGGCCTTCGCGATGAAGGCCGGCCTGCCGATCTGGTGCGGACTCGTCGGCTGCGGCGTCGCGGCCGCCGTCGCCCCGCTCTTCAGCGGCTCCGCGAATCTCTCCGCCGGCCCCACCAACGCCTCCGCGGCGCTCCTGCTCGGCTCTTTCGCCACGCTCGGGGCGATCACGCCGGAACTGCGCGCTTCGGCCCTCCCCACGCTGGTGCTCATGACCGGCGTGTTCCTGCTGCTGGCCTCCTGGTTGCGGCTCAGCGGCTTCGCCGACTTCGTCCCGCGCACGGTGATCTCCGCCTACATCGCGGCGGCCGCCCTGCGCGTCATCGCCCTGCAGCTGCCCACCGCGCTCGGCATGCCAGGCGAGCACGCCGGCGATTCGCTGCCGGAAGTCCTCTGGCACGCCGCCCGCATGGGCCGCGCGCTCATCAATCCGGAACTGGGGCTCGCGCTCATCACGAGCGTGGCTTATTTCCTCCTGCGTCCGAAGTATGGGGCGGGCAAGGCCATCCTCGGCGCGGTCATGGTCGCGACCTTCGGCGCGATCCTCGCCCAGAACGTAGCGCACGCCCAAGGCAGCCGCGCCGACCTCGTCGGCTACGTCGGTCAGGCCGCCCAAGCCGGGGCGGCGCTCCACCTGCCCGACTTCTCGGCCCGCACGCTCTCGACGCTCTTCTCGCCCGCCCTCGCGCTCGCGGTGCTCGTCGTCATCGAAGGCACCGCCAACGCGCGCGCCTCGGCCCTCAAGACCGGCCGCCCGTCCGACCTCCACCAGGAGGTCTACGGCCTCGGGATGGCCAACCTCGTCTGCGCGTTCACGGGGGGCATGGCCGCTTCGGGCTCGATCAGCCGCTCCGCCCTCAACGTCGCCAGCGGCGCCCGCACGGCGCTGGCCTCGTTGCTCTGCGGCCTGTTCATCCTCGGCGCGCTTTTCCTCGCGCGACCGGTGGTGGCCATCGTGCCGCTCTCGACGCTGGCCATCCTCGTCATCCTCGCGGAGATCGAGCTCGCCAACCTTTCCGCGGTGAAGCTGATCCTGAAATCCGGCGCGCAGGACCGCACGGTCTTCCTCGCGACCTTCGCGACGGCGCTCCTCGCGCCCCTCGACGTGGCGATCTTCCTGGGTACGGCGGTGGCGGTGGCCTTCTACCTCCGCCAGACGTCGACGCCCGAGGTCGTCGAGTATGACTTCTCCGAGACCGGCGAATTGCGCGAACGCCCGAAGGGCCAGGCGTCGACGGGCATCTCGATCCTCCACGTCGAAGGCAGCCTGCACTTCGGCGCGACCCAGGCCTTCCACGAACACCTGCGCCGCGCCTCGGCCGATCCGAACCTGAAGGTGCTCGTCCTGAAGTTCCGCGAAGCGCTCCACCTCGACGCCAACGGCGTGTTGCTCCTGCGTGACCTGGCCGAGACGCTGAAGTCCGACGGTCGCCACCTGATCCTCTGCGAAGCGAAGGCCGACACGATGCGCATCATCGTCAACGCGGGCCTCGACCAGGCGGTCGGCGCGGAGAACGTCTTCCCCTTCGACGAAGCCCAGCCGAACCTCGCGCTGGCCAAAGCCGTGCGCCGGGCCCGCGACCTCGCCGGCGGCGGGAATGCGGTCCTCCGCATCGTGACGGCCCCGCACCCCGAACTCCCCCGCCCGGCCTCGGCCGCCGGTGAGGACTGGCAAATCTGAGCAGGCCCGCGGTTTTCCGAGCAAGGTCGGTCCGGGCTTGGCGCTTTTACGGCGGTTTTTGAATTCTGGCTTGAAGCCCGCCCCCGGACTCCCCCTTTTGGGGTGGTCTGTTCTCCGGAAAAGACACCCTCTTCTTCTCTCACCATGAGCCACTACAGCGAAATCCAAAAGCACCTCGGCACCGAAGCCGAAAACCTCCTCGGGTTCAACAACCCGAAGATCAAGAAGGAGCAGATCCATTCCCCTCGCGCGGATTGGGTCGACCACGCCTTCGCCGCCTCGGACCGCAACAACCGCGTCCTGGCCAACCTGCAGCGCCTCTACGGCTCCGGCCGCCTCGCCAACACCGGCTACGTCTCGATCCTTCCGGTCGACCAGGGCATCGAACACTCCGCCGGCGCCTCCTTCGCCAAGAACCCGATCTACTTCGACGGCGAGAACATCGTGAAGCTCGCCATCGAAGGCGGTTGCAACGCGGTCTGCTCCACCTTCGGCGTGCTCTCCAGCGTCTCCCGTCGCTACGCGCACAAGATTCCGTTCATGGTGAAGATCAACCACAACCAGCTGCTCACCTACCCCAACGTCGGTGACCAGGTGATGTACGGCACCCTGAAACAGGCCGCTGACATGGGCTGCGCCGCCGTCGGTGCGACGATCTACTTCGGCTCCGCCGAGACCAACCGCCAGATCATCGAAGTCTCCCACGCCTTCCAGCAGGCCCACGAGCTCGGCATGGCCACCGTCCTCTGGTGCTACACCCGCAACAGCGCCTTCAAGACGAAGGAGAAGGACTTCCACGTGTCCGCCGACCTCACCGGCCAGGCCAACCACCTCGGCGTCACCATCTGCGCCGACATCATCAAGCAGAAGCTCCCCGAGAACAACGGCGGTTACCTCGCGATCCAGGCCACGGAATCCTCCTACGGCAAGATCGACAAGCGCATGTATACGGACCTGTCGACCGATCACCCGATCGACCTCACCCGCTACCAGGTCGCCAACTGCTACATGGGCCGCATCGGCCTGATCAACTCCGGCGGCCCCTCGGGCAACAACGACTTCGCCGAAGCCGTGAAGACCGCGGTCATCAACAAGCGCGCGGGCGGCCAAGGTCTCATCTCTGGTCGCAAGGCCTTCCAGCGCCCCATCGAAGAAGGCGCGAAGCTCCTGCACACCATCCAGGACGTCTACCTCACGAAGGAAGTCACGATCGCCTAAGGCGACCGCCGCCTCCCGACCAAAGCCCCGGCAATCGCCGGGGCTTTTTGTTGGGCGACGACGCGACGTCGTCACCCAACAAGCGGTTAGCGGTAAGCGGTTGGCGGCTAGGAGAGGCCGCAAAGCAAAGGGAGACCGGAAACCGGAAAGCATGCTGCGGACATAAGACCCCCAGCCAATCATCCGGTCTCCGGTTTCCCTTGATCTCGTTCAGCTGTCTTTCCATCCGCCAACCGCTAACCGCCGCCACCCCTCTCGTCGCCGGCATTATCAGCTTTATCGATACCCTCCTCCTCCTTCGCCCTCGCCCCGCATCCCGAGATTCCCCATCCTGCCGCCATGCCCCTCCCCCAAGGCTTCCGCGAATGGCTGGCGAAGGAATCCCAGCTCTGGCACGAACAAGGTATCCTCCAGCCCGGCCAAAGAGACCAGATCCTCGCCCGCTATCCCGAAGAGGAAGCCGGCGCGGGCCGCATGGCCTTCGTGCTCCGCGCCTTCGGGGTGCTGCTCTTCGGCGCGGCGGTGATGCTGGTGATCGGACATAATTGGTCTGACCTCACGCGCGGCGGACGGCTCGCGACGGTGGTCGCCGGCGTCGCCCTGCTGCAAGGCCTCGGCTTCTGGCATACCTTCAACGCCCGCCGCACGGGCTCGGTCCTCGGACACCTCGCGGGCTGCCTGATGTTCGGCGCCGGCATCGCGCTGGTGGGCCAGACGTATCACATGGACGCGCATAGCCCGGACGCGGTGCTGGCCTGGTGCCTCGGCACGTTGCCCTTCGCGCTCGCCCTGGAATCAGCGCTGCTCCACCTCGCGACGATCGCGCTCGCCTCGGTCTGGATCATGATGGAAATGGGAGAGCACTCGTACTCGTCTTCGCCGCAGCTGATCGGACTGCGTCTGACCTTCCTGCTCCTGCTGCTCCCTGCTGCCGTGACCGCCTACCGCAACCGGGCGCCGGTCATCGCGGGCGCGATCGCTTGGGCCTTGATGGCGAACTGGTTCAACTTCGGCGGCGGCGCGACGACCGCCTGCTTCGTCCTGCCGTTGGCCTTGGCCGCCCTTCACCCGATAGGCAGCGCCTACGGCCGAGGCTTCCGCTTCGTCGGGGCGCTCGGCGTGACGATCATCACGCTCATCATCGGGGCGCTCGGCCGTTGGAACTCCTTCGATGACATCGGACTGCTCCGGGATCCGCTACTGCTGGCCCTCACGCTCGGCGCCGCGGCTTGGGCGCTCTGGACGGGCAAGCGGGACAAGGACGCCTCCCGCACCTGGCCCGCCGCCATCGCCCTCGGCACGCTCGCGCTTGGAATCCCCCGCGAACTGAGCTTCGACTCCGAGGCGACCAAGGCGCTCGTCAAAGCCGGCGCCAACGTGCTCACGCTCGCCACGGCGGTCTGGCTGGTGCGCACGGGCCTCGGCGAAGGACGGCTCCGCCCTTACGTCTACGGCTCCCTGGTCTTCCTCGCCTGGCTGACGGCCCGCTACGTCGATATCGCCAAGGACTTCGGCATGCTCGGCACCGCGGGCTTCTTCGCGGCCATCGGGGTGATCCTGTTCATCCTCGCCCGAGTCTGGCGCGCCCAGAAAGACGAGGCTGCGCCGGCCGCGGAACCGACCTTGGGCCTCCCCTGGCTGGAACGCGTCTTCGCGGCGGTCACGTCCCGCGCGCGCGCGGTGGTCCTGGTCGCCGCATTGCTGCAATGTCTCGGTCTGCTCTGGATGGCCTGGAACCATAGCCGTCCCTCCGAGGTCGGGCAGCGCTTCGTGCTACGCTGCCAGGCGATCGATCCGCGTGACCTGATGCGCGGCGAATACGTGACGCTCGGTTATAAGTTCTCCAATCCGGGCCCGGCAGACATCAAAAGAATCAGCGACGAGTGGGCCGAACTTCACGGGAAAGATCGCGGCGTAATCGGGAACGCATCTTACCTGACGCTACCGGATGACACGTCGGTCTACGTCCCGCTGAAGGTCGATGCGAAGGGTCTGGCCAGCGGCGACGGCATCACGCTGAAGCGCCCGGAATCGGGGCCCTATCTCAAGGGCTACGCGGGCTCGCGCAGCTTCGGGCAGCTCCGCTTCGGCATCGAGGCTTTCTATGTGAAGGAAGGCACCGGGAACACCTGGGAGAAACTCCGCGACCAAGGCCAGCTCGTCGCGGAGATCGGCGTATTGCCCGACGGCCGCGCCGGCCTGGTGGGCCTCCGCAAGGCCGATGAATCGATGACGAAAGCCGTCCCCTTCCATCGTCTGGAACAGCACTTCTACTCGGGGAAGAACGAGTGGGCCCAACGTCACGCCATCCGCACGCAGGAGGAATTCCGGCGCTTCCTCAGCCCGGCCCGGGTAGCCGGGCCGGCCCCGCGACTGCCGGACTTCGCCAAGGAGGTCGTGGTGCTGATCACCGAGAACGAGATGGACCGTGACGAACGGATCACCGTCACGGGCGTCGAGCGCTTCGGCGCTTCGCTCATGGTCCGCTACCGCGTCACGCAAGGAGCGAAGACGTCGCATATGTCCAAGCCGACGGAAGCCGTGATCATCGAGCGCGGCGACGCGACCGAAGTCACGCTGCTCAAGGAACCGCTCGGCGACGGGCCCGGCATCCGGATACCCTTACGCTGAAAAAAGGCCCGGGCCTCTCACGAAGACCGGGCCTTGATTTTAAGAACGGAGCTACTTACTTCGCCGGGACGAGTTCGGCTTCGGTCAGCATGGGCTTACCAACCTCGCCACGCAGGGCCTTGACCTGCTCAGGCGTGATGGCCGGAGCGGAGTTGCCGAAGCTGTTGCGGACGTAGGTCAGGACGGCGGCGATCTGCTCGTCGGTCTGGTGCGGCAGAGCCATCATCGGCGCAGGCGGCGCATACTTCTTGCCGGAGACGGTGATCGGCCCCTGCAGGCCGCGCAGCTGGATGCGGATGAGGTTCTCCACTGGGCCGTTGACCCAGTTGGACTTGGCCAGCGGCGGCGCGATGACGGTGCCTTCGGCGGTCGGGCCGTGGCAGGCCATGCACGTCATGAAGGCCTGCTTGCCGAGCTCCATGACGGCCGGGTCGACGTTCGTGACGGCGGCGACCGCGACGGGCTTGATGGTCGAGATGTCCAGCGGCTTGGATTCGGAGGGCTTGGCCTTCTTGGGCGCCTTCTCGAGCGTCGCGAGCCAGGCGACGATGTCGCGGACTTCGTTCAAGGTGAGGGCGTCCATCGCCGGCATGCCGGAGACGGGAGTGGACATGGCCTTGATGTCCTTGCGGGCCACGCGCCAGCGGTTACCAGCGACATCGACGTCGACGTTGTCTTTCTCGTCCTTGATCAGGGTGCCGACCAAGGCTCCGCCATTGGCGAGGTCGAGGTTGACGGTACCGTAACCGGAGACGATGACGGCGCCGGCGTTCACGACGGACTCAAGGAGGTAACGACGGTCACCGCGCTTGGCGATGCCAGCAAGGTTCGGACCCGCTTCACCACCAGCCGCATGCGCATCATCCGAAGCGCGGTGACAACGGAGGCACTGTCCGGCCGGCAGAGCGGTGAAGAGCGCGAAGCCGTTCTTGGCATCGCCGCCTTCGAGCGCAGGCAACCATTTGGCGAGTTTGTCGTCACCCCCGGCGATGGCCTTCTGCGTGGCGGCCAAGGCTTCCTTGACGGAAGACTCGGTGCGCTGGGCGGCGGCTTCGAGGAGTTCGATGGCCGCAGGCGAGACGCCCTTGGCGCCAGCCAGCGTCTGGAGGTTCGCGACGAAGAGCGCGTCGACACCCGGAGCGGGCAGCTTCGCGAGGGCCTTCCAAGCGCCCTGACGGCGGGCGGCGGAGCCCTTGCTGGCGGCCGCGGAGAGTTCGATGAGGCCCTGGGCCGGATTCAGCTGGGCGAGCGCGCCGATGGCGACCATGGCGACTTCGTCCTGCTTGTCCTTGGCATACTTACCGGCGACATCAGCCAGATCAGCCGGCTTGCGCTCGAGCCAGAGCTCAAGGGCCTTGGCGCGGGCGGAGCCGCTGAGCTTGGCGTTGGCGACCAGACCGGCGAGGAGGTCATTGGACAGCGAGACGACCTCGAGCTTATACTGCTCCACGAGTTCAAGAGAGGCGCGCAGGATTTCGGAATCACCCTTCAGGAGCGCGGGTAAGGCGGCGCTCAGGCTGACGCGCAGCTCCTTGGCGTCGCGGGCCGGCAGCGGGGCCCAGTGGCCGGTCGACTGGTCGACGGGATACGGGTTGGCCCAGAGGGCGAGGAGACGGAGGGCCTCGGCCCGGGCTTCGTCCGGAAGCTTCTCGTTTTCGGCGATGGCCACCACGCGGGCGGCGTTCGCTTCGCCACCGAGACGGAAGGCGCTGTGCGTCAGGCGACGCAGCATGAAGGTCGTCCATTCGCGGGAGCCGAGGTCGTCGATGAGCGCGGCGACGGCCGGTCGGCCAGCTTCAAGTCCGAGGTCATGCACGGCGCGGATGGCTTCGTCGGCGACGAGCGGAGACTTGTCCTTCACGAAGCGGGCGGCGGAGGCGTCGAGACGACGGCGCAGGGTGATGACGGCGGCGAGGCGGACGGAGGCGCTGTCATCATTGGCCACGGCCTCGAAGGCGGCGGCGTCCTTGCAGAGGTGGTCGATAGCGAAGGAACCGGCGTGACGGACGACCGGATCGGCGTCGGCGTTCTCCTTGAGCATCGCGAGGACCTCAGGGAGGAACTTATCCGCGCCGAGACGGGCGGCGGCGATGGCGGCAAAGGAACGCACGCGGAGCGAAGGATCGAGGATCAGCTTACCGAGCGGGAGCTCGTTACCCTTGAGCGGAGCTTCTTCGAGCGCCTTGACGGCCTGGGCACGGACTTCAGCGTCGGCATGCGTAAGCAGCGGGACGAGGCGGCGGGCGGCGGCGGTGCGGTCTTCCAGCGAGGCGACCGGGGTCGGGCCCTTCCAGGCTCCACCAGGGGCGATGGCCGCGCCACGGCGGGCGAGGATGCCGAGACCCCAGATGCCGTGCACGCGTTCGAGGGCGTGGGCGGACTGGGTGGCGGCTTCAAAGCGG
>JBILHF010000109.1:0-4539 GCA_044350605.1 Opitutales bacterium | reverse complement strand
CGGGGTCGGGCCCTTCCAGGCTCCACCAGGGGCGATGGCCGCGCCACGGCGGGCGAGGATGCCGAGACCCCAGATGCCGTGCACGCGTTCGAGGGCGTGGGCGGACTGGGTGGCGGCTTCAAAGCGGTCCGCGGCGTCAGGGCGTCGGGTGAGTTCGATCTGGGCGCGCAGGCGGACACGCTGGTCGGCGTGCGCGAGGAGCGCGGCGAGCTCGGCGGACGAAGCCTTGGCGATACCACCGTTGATGAGCGCGGCCACGGGGGCGACGGCTTCAGGCTTCATCATCTTGCCGGCCTCGAGGGTCACGAGACGGCCGGCCTGGTGGGATTCCCAACCGGTGATGAAGTCGGAGACGACGAGGCGTCCCTTCCAATCATACTCGACATCGGTCGCGGCGACGCCCCAGAGCAGCTGGTGCGAGGAGGTCATCTTCATGCCGGCGCCCGCGGGCTCCATCTTGAAGGACCAGATACCGGAGGCACCCGCGGAACCGCGGTAGTCGCAGATATGGAAATGACCGGCTTCGGATTCGAGGAAGCCCGCGCCCGGGTGGTAAGTCAGGCCGGAAGGACCGGAGCTGATGTAAGCGGAGGGGGGAATGATGAAGGCCGGCTGGGCTGGGTTCTGGAGTTCCCAGACCTTCTCGGTCATCCAGCGCGACAGCGGACGCTGCTCGAGTCCGATCGAGCGGTGGAAGGTGTGCATGGCCTGGTGCTCCATCTCCCAGCCGGAATCGGCGCCTTCGACGACGTAGACCACGCGGGCGGCGTCGCCCTGGTCGGAGTTGTTATCGACGGAGAAGGCGTTGCCGAAGTCATCGAAGGCGATCTCCTTCGGATTACGCAGGCCGAAGTGGACGACTTCGAAGTTCGTGCCGTCAGGTTCGAAACGGAAGACCGCGCCGCGGTTACGGGAGTCATACTTCTTCCCTTCCTTGGTCGTGAGATTGAAACCGCGGTCACCGATGGTGCCCCAGACGCGGCCGTCCGGACCGATGGCAAAGCCGTTCATGTCGTGGCCCGAAAGCGAGATGCGCACGCCGAAGCCGTCTTCGATGACCTTACGGCCCGCTTCGGCGCCGTCCTGCTTGGCGTCATGCAGCAGCCAGAGCTTCGGAATGCAGGCGAAGTAGACCGTATCGTCCCAGGCCATGACGCCCGCGCCGGTGCCGTCGAGGACGTCATTGAAGCCGCCGGCGAAGACCTTGTTCGTGGTGAAGGTGCCGTCGGCCTGCTCGCCACCGACATGGCGGATGAGCTCGGACTTGGCGGTCATCCATTCGTGCGAACGCTTGGCTTCCCACTTCTTGTGCAGGGCGAGACGATCGGCGGTGGTGGCCGCGGCGAGGTCGTCGTGATACCAGTAGAGATGGTTACGGTCGTCTTCGACGCCGAAGCGGAAGCGGTGCGTCTCGGCGACATACACGGAGCCGTCGTTACCGAAGCCGATCGCGGTCGGCGAGGTGACACCGGTGACCTTGCGGTCGGCGGTCGTCTTGAAGGTGGCGCCAGGGACGAGCGCGGCGCTGCCTTCGCCGGCCACGCGCACGAGGCTGCTGTCGGCCTTCGGCTTCGGGCGACCGCCCTTCGCGAAGTTCGGCTTGGCGTCGGTGGAAAAGACGAAGTGGTCGGCGGCGATGAAACCCCACGCACCCACGTGCTCGTCGACGATGCGGATGACGCCCTTCTTGCCCTTGAATTCCGCGATGTCCCAGACGGTCTCGCGCAGGGTGAGGTCGTTGGCGCCGGTGGCCTCCCGCACGACCTTGCCGCCGACGAGGAGCTGGACGGCGGTCTTGCCGGGGTGATTGCCGCCCGCGACGAGGAAGCCGAGCTTGGCGTGGGTGAGCATGATCTCCGGCGATGTCAGCGTGCCGGTCGCGGCGTCGCCGCGGTGGCCGGAGCAGACGAGGGCGTTGCCGCCGTAGTTGCGGAACTCGCCGTTGACGCCATCGACCTTGCCGGCGATGGGCGCCAGACCGAAGCCGGTGCCGGCGGTCTGCCAGCTGTCGAAACCGTCGCCTTCGAAGGCTTCGATGACCTTGGTGTCGGCCGACAGGACGGACGCGCCAAGGCAGAGGGTGAACGTGGCGAAGAGGGAGGACTTCATCGGGAAAAGAGGGGGTCACCCCAGAAAAGGAGATGTTCCCCGCAGGTCGAGCGTGGCTTCCAAAAACCTGCGATTAACCCCGGATGGCGTGCAGGACCTGGAACTTCGCCCCGAAATGCGCCGGGTGCGTCAAGGCCCGGAGCCGTCCGGTAGCCTCAGAGTCGCCCGACAGGGCGATGCGCTCCATCTCGGCACCGGCATACTTGACGAAAAAGGCCTCCTGGCGGTCGAGGCGTATATTCCGGAAACCGGCATCGGCCAAGACGGGCTCGATCCGATCCCAAAGCACATGGCAGGTGAGGTCCTGCGAGCCGAGGTTCTCGAGGATCGCTCCCGACAACTGATGGCTCCGATAGGCGCGGGCCGTGCCGGCCGGCGAGGATTCGAGGCACTGTGCGATGGTCTTGCCGTAATCGAGCAAGATGACCGCGCCAGCCCAAGAGCCGGCGAAAAGCTTCCGGAGCAGATCTTCGGCGGCCAACGGCGCATCGATGATCCAGCCTTCCTCCGCGACCGGCAGGGTCGCGACGAATTCGGCCGCCGTCGTCGTGGAAAAATCCGTCAGGGTTTCCACGGTCAGCTCGACGCCGTCGACCCGTACGCCCAGCTCGCGCCACGCTCCGCCTTGGAAGACAAAGCGGTGGAAGGGCTGAGCGTCGAGGAGTTCGTTCGCGACGAGGACGCTTCGCGCCGGGAACGCAGGATCGGCGCCGAAGCGGAAGGTGCGCAGTTCGGCGAACCGCGACGCGACGCCGGCGTAATGCGCCTGACCGGGTTCGGCGCCGACTTCGACGAGGGCATGCGTCTGCAAATCGCCGACGAGCGACGTCGCGGCACCGGCGATGAGTTCTCCGAACATGGGGCCAAGCGCAGCCGCGGTGGTGAAGTCCGTGCCGGCGGCCTTGCCCACGCGCGTCCGGTCCGCGACGTAATACCCGAGTCCCGGGGCGTAGAGGGCCGCCTCGACGAGGCGCGCGAACGAGACCACGCCGCCGCGGGCCTCGCGACGAAGCAAGGCGACGATGGCGTCATGTCGGACCGCGGGCTCCACGGGAGAAGCGTTATGCGGTCTTTTCCGCTCCGCCAGACGAATCGGGATTGAGCCGACCTCCGAATTGGGCTGACTGCAGGCAGATGATCCTCGCGATCGAAAGTTCCTGCGATGAATCGGCCCTGGCGCTCTTCGACCCGGCCCGCGGCCTCGTGCGCGAACTCGTCAGCTCGCAGGCGGCGGAACATGAGAAATACGGCGGCGTGGTCCCCGAACTGGCCAGCCGGATGCACCTCTCCTCCCTGCCCCTCCTGCTCGCCGATTTCCGCGCCGAACTCGCGTCAGCCCAGACGATCGCCGTCACGCGCGGCCCGGGCCTGCTACCCTGCCTCTCGATGGGCGTGACGCTCGCCCGCTCCCTGGCGCTCGCCCGCGGCCTCCCGGTCGTCGGCGTCAATCACCTGCGCGCCCACGTGCATTCGCCCTTCATCGCCTTACACGCGGCAGATCCGGCGGGCTTCGCCGCGGCCCGCGCGGCCCTGCTCCCGCATCTCGCCATCGTGGTCTCCGGCGGCAACACGCTGCTGGTGAAACTCGACGCACAGCTCCGTCTCACGGTCGTCGCGCGCACGGTCGATGACGCCGCCGGCGAAGCGTTCGACAAAGGTGCGAAACTACTCGGCCTGCCCTACCCGGGCGGCGCACTCATCGAGAAGCACGCCCAGCAAGGCGACGTCCGGAAATTCGTCTTCCCGCGCGGCATCCCGGAGAAGGCTGATCTCCGTCTCAGCTTCTCGGGCCTGAAGACCGCCCTCCGCTACCAGCTGGAGAAGATGTCCGATGCGGACGTGGCCACGGCCATGCCTGATCTCTGCGCGGGCTATCAGCATGCGATCATCGAACAGCTGGTCTCCAAGGCCGGCGCGGTCCTCGATCTCGGCGGCTACAAGTCCGTTGGTCTTTCCGGCGGTGTGGCCAATAACCGCACGCTCCGCTCGCGCCTCACGAACGCGGCCGAGCAACGCGGCTTGCCGATGCTGGTCGCCGAGCCGAAGCACTGCGGTGACAATGCAGGCATGATCGCCTTCGCGGCTTGGGCGGACGTCGGCCTACCCGTCGGCGCCGCGGTGTTGCCGGCGGCGAGCCTGACGGTCGATCAGGCCTAAGCGGCCTGCTTGACGAGTTCGGTGAACGCCCGGAACTGCGGATGCGTCGCATCCCCGAGCAGCGCGTAGAAGACGGTCTCGGCCGGCAGCACGTGGGCTCCGGCGGCGCGCAGGGCTTCGAGACAAGCCTGACCGTCCTCTGACCGACGACCGGTCACGGCATCGGAGAGGATCGTGACGCCCATGCCCTCGCGGAGCGCATCCATGGCGGTCTGGTAGACGCAGACCGGGATCTCCAAGCCACAGATGAGCAACTGGCTCACCTCGGCCTTG
>JBILHF010000035.1:0-17458 GCA_044350605.1 Opitutales bacterium | reverse complement strand
TCCGGCAAGGAACTCCACGTCGGCGACCTCGTGACGTGCGTCGTCTTCAAGCCCCTCGGCGGTAACATCGAGCGCCTCGACGTGCTCAAGGAACACGCCGCGAGCTTCCAGCCCGAGGGCATCCTGCTCGGCCGCTGGAGCCGCGAAGTCAAGGAACGCGGCGAGGAAGACCAGGCTCAGCGGGCCCAGCTCCTGGCGTCCCGCGAGGAGTTCTTCCTCTCCCTTTACGAAGACCCCGCCGACCCGTCGGGCGACAAGGGCGTGCTCAAGCACATCCTCGCGATGCTGCTCGAGCGTAAGCGTATCATCAAGCAGGTCGGCGCCGCCGCCGAAGGCCAGCTGACGTATGTCCACGCCGCCAGCAAGCAGACGTATCTCGTGCCGATGATCGACCTTCAGCCCGCCCACATCCTGCAGGTCGGCGCTTCGCTCGACCTGCTCGTCGGCTAAGCCCTTCCATGACCTCTCTCCGCCTCCTGGCCGCCCTTGCCGTCCTGCTGCTCGCCGGCTGCAAGAATAACGACATCCCCGAGGAGATCGCGTCCGTCTTCGTCGAGGCTTCCCCCGCCCTCAGCCCGGCGATGAAGCAACAAGTCCGCCTGCCGGTCAGCCAGCTGGCCGTCTCGGTGATGACGCGTGCGCTCGTCCCGGCCGAAGAGATCCTCAACACCTACCCGATCACCAGCGGCGATCCCGACCTGCGCCAGGATTTCCTGCTCGTGCAGCTCGACCGCAAGGCCGCCGTCGACGTGATGAACTACACCAAGGAGGCCGTCGGCCGCCACTTCGTCCTCGTCATCAACGACACGGCCGTGGGCATCATGCCGATCGATAACCAGATCACGGACGGCAACCTGATCTTCCACGTCGAGCAGAAGGGCATGAGCAACAGCCAGGCGGTGATGGACATCAGCCGCCGCCTCAACATCTCCGCGCTCAAGCTCCGTAAGATCAAGGAGTCCGAACGTCAGTGAGCCTGCGGATCCGCCTCGCCCTCCTCTCCCTCGGCCTGGCGTCGGTCCCGCTGTTCGCCACGGAGGTCGTCTGGCCGACCACCCTTGACCTGAGCACCGTCCGCACGGCCCAGGATTATCTCCAGCCGACCGTCTCCGGCCGCCTCGAGTCGGCGACCTTCGGGATGGTCCGCGAAGAAGGCCACCGCTTCCACGAGGGCGTCGACATCCGACCCGGCCGGCGCGACGCCGCGGGCGAGGCGCTCGACTTGGTGCGCGTGGCGATGGACGGCCAGGTAGCCTACGTCAACCCGCACGTCAACGGACCCTACGGCAAATACGTGGTGATCGACCACCCGGGAGCGGAGCTTCGGGTCTATTCGCTTTACGCCCACCTGGCCTCGATCGATCCGGCGATGAAGCTTGGTGCTTTCACGCGCCGCGGAACGACGCTCGGCCGCATGGGGCGCACCTCCGCCGGGGCGAGCCCGATCACGCCCGACCGGGCGCACCTCCACTTCGAGGTCGGCCTGCTGCTGTCGACCGGCTTCTACTCCTGGTATGCGGCGCAGCCGGACAACCGTAAGAGCCCCAACCTGCACGGACTCTATAACGGTCAGAACCTCATCGGCATGGATCCGCTTCCGCTCCTCGGCCAACGGAGCGTCGACGTGCTCGCGCTCCTGCGTCGGCAACCGACGGCGCTCACGGTCGTCCTCCGTGCGGCGAAGACGCCCGACTTCGTCGAGCGCTACCCCGTCCTCGCCCGCGGCGAACGCAAAAAAGCCGCGGGCTGGTATGTCGAGTTCTCGTGGCAAGGCATGCCGCTGCGCTGGACGGCGCTCGAAGCCGGCAACCCGCGGCTCCCCGCGCAAGGCTGGCAGATCGCCGAAGTCGACGTCACGCAGCGCCCGCTGCTGATCCGTCGCAAGCTGCTGGCGGCCGACGGACGTAAGCCGGGCGAACTGCTCACGCAGAACGTCGGCATCCTGCTCTCGACGGCCCGCTAGTTAAGGCCGGGGTCCTCGGGCGAATCCGCCTCGAGCCGCAGGTCCGGTCGATGGGCCGCCAGCAAGTGCTTCCAGAGGTCTGAGCCCTCGAGGTCGGCGCAGGCGAAGTCGAACGGACAGACGACCCAGGCGTTCATGCGGAGTTCGTTCTCGAGCTGACCAGGCGACCAGCCGGCGTAACCCACGTAAGCGCGCAAGGTGAAGCGACCCTCGGCGGCGAGCCGGACGGCTTCTTCCTGATCGAGCCCGAAACGGACGTCCGGCGCGGCGTCTTCCGGGAAGCACCAGCCTCCGAAGGCGAGTCGGTCCGTGGCCACGGGGCCGCCCTCGAAGAGCGGCACGCCTTCCAGCGGCGCAAGGTTCACGGCGGCGTCGATCTGCCCGAGCTCGCGGCCGAGCGGTCGGTTGATGATCACGCCCAACGCGCCGTCCTTGGCGTCATGGGAATGCAGCAGGACGACGGTCTCGCGGAAATGGTCGTCGCGCAGCTGGGGATGGGAGACCAGCAGCGAGCCTGCCAACGTTCGCGGCGTCCGCGCCATCAGCGCTCGAGCCGCGTGACCTTCACGCCGGCCTGACCGAACATCTCCGCGACCAGCGGGTCGTTCTTGTAGTCGTGACGGTAGCGCACCTCGGTGATGCCGGCGGCGGCCAGGATCTTGGCGCAGTTCACGCACGGGAAATGGGTGACGTAGCAGACGGTGCCCTGGAGCGAGACGCCGCGCTTGGCGGCGTCGGCCACGGCGTTCTGTTCGGCATGGACGGTCGCCAGCTCGTGCCCGTCGCGGACATGCGAGTCATGCGGTGCGCCCGGCAGGAAGCCGTTGTAGCCGGCGGCGACGAGGCGGTTCGGATGCTTGCCGGTGGAGACGATGATGCAGCCGACGTGCAGGCGCTCGCAGCTGGAGCGCGAGCTGACGAGCACCGCGGTGGCCATGAAGTATTCATCCCATGTCGGACGGGAACCCCCGTTGACGAGGGCTTCGAGCTGTTCGGCGAGGGACGGGGGCTGGCTCATCGCATCCAGAGGCTGTCAGCCGGCACCCACCCGAGGCAAGTGGCAGTTACGCACAGGATCGTCGCCAGCAGCATCAGGCCGGCCGCCCGGCCCAGAAAGGGCAGGAAATCGGCCGGCTGGGCGGCCCTACGGAAAGCGAGGTGCTGCCAGATCGCCAGCGGCAGCAAGGCCATCGGAGCCCAGCCGAAAACATGCCCTAGGCAGGCCAGACCGACCACGGAGTTGAAGCCATGCAGATTGCGCGCGAAGCCGCGGCCGAAACGGACGACCGTGGTACGCTTGCCGACGGCGAGGTCGGTCTCGTAATCGCGCGCGTTGTTCGCGACGAGGATGTTATCGGCCAGCAAGCCTAGCCCGAGGCCGGCGAGCAGCGCGGGCCGCCAAGGCATGAGCAGCGTATCGCAGCCGCAATCATATGGACCAGGCGTGCAGATCGCGAGCACGGTCAGGACAGTCGCCTGCACCCCGAAACAACCGACGACGAAGACGTCGCCAAGCCCGCGGTAAGCCAGCGGGAACGGGCCGAGCGTATACGCAAGGGCGCAGGCGATGGCCAGAAGACCGGCGAGGAGCAGCCAAGGAGAAAGCGAGGCGACCGGCGCACCCAGGACAAGCGCGAGCAGACAGGCGACCCAGATACCGCGGCGCATGGAGGCGGGCGTGATATCGCCGGCGGACACGGCGCGACGCGGGCCGACACGCCCGGCGGTGTCCGCGCCCGTGTAGGAGTCGCCGAGGTCGTTGGCGAAATTACAGGCGACCTGCACGCAGAGCGCGAAGCCCAGGCAGCTCAGCAGGGTCAGGACGAAGACTCGATCCGTCCAGAGGCCCGATGCGCCCGCGTAGGCGACGACGACCGCCCCGCCGAGCGCGATGGGCGCGACGGCCGCCA
This sequence comes from Opitutales bacterium, assembly GCA_044350605.1. Classification (GTDB taxonomy): domain Bacteria; phylum Verrucomicrobiota; class Verrucomicrobiia; order Opitutales; family UBA953; genus UBA953. The sequence goes on along the minus strand of JBILHF010000035.1, from coordinate 13,585 downwards.
CCAAGGTCTTGGGGCGAGTCGCGGACAGCCAAGCGCGGAGGTTCGTCATGCGTCGATGAAGGTGTCAGCCCGGAAACGGACGGAAACAAAAAAGCCCCGCAGGGCGGGGCTTTTCGAAGGAAGCCGCGAGGGCTTACTGCTGCGGCAGGGCGAGCGCGCTGGCCGGCACGCTACGGGACTGCAGCCAGTTAGCGGTCGGTGCACCAGTGGTGTCCGTGAAGTAGTTCTGACCGGTCACCAGCGTATTGGTGCACCAAGAGACGTGGCCGTCGCCGTAGACGATGTGGCCGCCTTCCGGACCCCAGCAGGAACCGGTGACATTGCCATCGGCGGCGGGCCAGACGCCCGCGTTGCTGAGGCCGCGGCTCCAAGCGAGCGGAACGGCGACAGAACCGACGACGCCCGAAGACGTGCCGGCGTAGACGGTCCAGGAAGTGCCGGTGCCGGCGGTGATCGCGGCGATGAACAGCGGGTCGACGGAGATGACGCCGGCCGACGTGCGGATCACGTTCTTCGGCAGGTTCGGGATGGTGTTACGCTCGAGCATCGCGTCGCCGTCGACGAACCAGAGCTCGCCGGAGTCGAGGGCGGCGCCGGCCGCGAGGTTGGCGGCGTATTCAGAAGTCTTGGTGGCGACGTTGCCGGCCGCGGTCCAGGTGCCGGTGCGGGTCATGACCTTGCCGCCTTGGGCCCAGTTCATGTAACCCTGGCCGATGGAGCGGAGCTTGTTCAGCGCGCTGTTCTTCTTGGCGGAGCGCATCACGCCCTGCACGCCCGGGAAGAGCACGGCGGCGAGGACGCCGATGATCGCGATGACGGTCAGCAGCTCGATGAGCGTGAAGCCTTTGCGGGAACGGTCGGAGTACTTCATAGGGGTAAGTTATCAGTAAAACTGACTTAAGCGTAGTCTGTGGCAAGCCCTTATGCCCCGAGCGACGAAAACTGTCACAAAAAAGCCCCGCAGTGCGGGGCTTTTCGAGGGAGCCTTTGAGGGCTTACTGCTGCGGCAGGGCGAGCGCGCTGGCCGGCACGCTACGGGACTGCAGCCAGTTAGCGGTCGGCGCACCAGTGGTGTCCGTGAAGTAATTCTGACCGGTCACCAGCGTGTCGTTACACCAAGAGACGTGGCCGTCGCCGTAGACGATGTGGCCGCCTTCCGGACCCCAGCAGGAACCGGTGACATTGCCATCGGCGGCGGGCCAGACGCCCGCGTTGCTGAGGCCGCGGCTCCAAGCGAGCGGAACGGCGACAGAACCGACGACGCCCGAAGACGTGCCGGCGTAGACGGTCCAGGAAGTGCCGGTGCCGGCGGTGATCGCGGCGATGAACAGCGGGTCGACGGAGATGACGCCGGCCGACGTGCGGATCACGTTCTTCGGCAGGTTCGGGATGGTGTTACGCTCGAGCATCGCGTCGCCGTCGACGAACCAGAGCTCGCCGGAGTCGAGGGCGGCGCCGGCCGCGAGGTTGGCGGCGTATTCAGAAGTCTTGGTGGCGACGTTGCCGGCCGCGGTCCAGGTGCCGGTGCGGGTCATGACCTTGCCGCCTTGGGCCCAGTTCATGTAACCCTGGCCGATGGAGCGGAGCTTGTTCAGCGCGCTGTTCTTCTTGGCGGAGCGCATCACGCCCTGCACGCCCGGGAAGAGCACGGCGGCGAGGACGCCGATGATCGCGATGACGGTCAGCAGCTCGATGAGCGTGAAGCCTTTGCGGGAACGGGAGACGGAGGTCATAGATTTTGGGGGTAAGAGGAAAATAGACATTTCGGGCGTCTTTGGAAGCCGAAAAGTGACGCTAATATGATTAATAAGGAAGGGGGAAACGACCGGTCAGGGAGGCGACGATGCCCTGGGCTTCGGCGATCTTGGCCGGATCCTGAGGTCCGGAGAGGACGATGGCGATGGCCTTGGCGATTTCCTTCATTTCGGCCTCCTTCATGCCGCGGGAGGTCACCGCCGGGGTGCCGACCCGGATGCCGCTGGCCTGGAAGGGGCTGCGGGTCTCGTCCGGCACGGTGTTCTTATTCGTGGTGATATGGGCGGCGTCCAAGGCGAGCTGGGCATCCTTGCCGCTGACTTCCGGGTGGCTCTTGCGGAGGTCGAGCAGACTGAGGTGGTTGTCGGTGCCGCCGCTGATCAGGCCGAAGCCGAGCTTCACGAGCTCGTCGGCGAGGGCGCGGGAATTGGCGACGACCTGCTTGGCGTATTCCTTGAACTCCGGCGTGGCGCACTGGGCGAAGCAGATCGCCTTCGCGGCGATGACATGCTCGAGCGGGCCGCCCTGGGCGCCGGGGAAGACGGCGGAGTCGATGGCCTTGGCGTGCTCAGCCTTGCAGAGGATCAGTCCGCCTCGCGGACCGCGCAGGGTCTTGTGCGTGGTGGTGGTGACGAAGTCGGCGTAGGGCACGGGCGACGGGTGCACGCCGCCGGCGACGAGGCCGGCGATGTGCGCGATGTCGGCGAGCAGCAGCGCGCCGTTCTCCTTGGCGATCTTGCCGAAGCGGGCGAAGTCGATCTCGCGGGCGTAGGCGGACGCGCCGACGGTGATCATCTTGGGCTTCTCGCGCTTGGCCATCTCCTCGACTTCGTCGTAGTTGATGCGGCCGTCGGCGCCCACGCCGTAGTGGACGGCGTTGTAGAGTTTGCCGGAGAAGTTCGCGGCGTTTCCGTGCGTGAGATGACCGCCGTGCGACAGGTTCATCGTCAGGATCTTGTCGCCGGGCTTGATGCTGGCGAAGTAGACGGCGGCGTTGGCCTGGCTGCCGGAGTGCGGCTGGACGTTGGCGTGGTCGGCGCCGAAGAGGGCCTTGGCGCGGTCGATGGCGAGCTGTTCGATCTGGTCGACGTTCTCACAACCGCCATACCAGCGCTTACCGGGATAACCTTCGGCATACTTGTTCGTGAGGATGCTGCCCTGAGCCTCCATGACGGCGGGGAGCGTGAAGTTCTCGGAAGCGATCAGCTCGATGTGCGTCTGCTGACGCTTGAGCTCGGCCTTGATCAGGCGGTCGATCTCGGGGTCCAGCTGGGCGAGAGGGATGCGGCGAATGGCGGTCATGTTGGGAAGGTGAAAGGGCAAATCGTGAGAGGAAACGTGGCAACGGCAAATCCGCCGGGGTTATCCACAGGAGGACTCCATCTTGTCCACGCGGCGGGTGTGCCGCCCAGCTTCGAACTCGGCGGCCAGGAAGGCCTCCACGCACGCCAGGGCGGCCGGGAGGTCGACGTATTTAGCCCCGAAACAAAGGACGTTGGCGTCGTTGTGGCGGCGGCTCAGGCCGGCGGCGTCGGCGCTCTGGACGAGGGCGGCGCGGATGCCCCGCATTTTGTTGGCGGCGATGGAGATGCCGATGCCGGTCGTGCAGACGAGAATGCCGAATTTCGCACGGCCGGCGACGATGTCGGCGCCCACGGCGTGGGCGTAGTCAGGGTAATCGCACGAGGCCTCGGTCTCGGTGCCGCGGTCGAGGATGGCGTAGCCTTTCGCCTTGAGCGCTTCGCTCAGGCCGCGTCGCAAGGCGAGGCCGCCGTGGTCACTGCCGAAGGAAAGCGTAAGCGGGCTGGTCATCGCGAGAGGTTCTGCCGCAGAAACTCCACCATCGCAGGGATGGCTTCAACCATGGAATCACGGCATTCCTCATACTCACGATACGGCCCGCCGAAAGGATCGGGGATATCGCGCGGGACGTCGTCCGGCAGGACATCGCGGAGCAGGAGCACGAATTCCGGCAGGGAGTCGAAGCGGGAGTGCAGGGCCGCCAGGTGGGCTTCGGACATCCCGAAGATCACGACGCTGCGGTCGACATCAGCCTGGGTGAGCAGGCGGCTACGATGCGCGCCGACGTCCAAGCCGATGCGCTGCATGGCCTTGAAGGAGTTGGTCGAGGCGGGCAGACCGGACTCGGCGGCCAGGCCGAAGGAGGCGACCTTCAGCTTCTCGAGCCCCTGCCCTCGCTTGGTCAGGGTCGCCCGAAGCAACGCCTCCGCCATCGGACTGCGACAGGTATTACCCGTGCAGACAAACGTGACGGTGTCTCGCTCGACGGCCATGAGGTCAAGATGAGGGATTAGCCCCTCGGTTCAAGCGCTCAGAGGACTCCGTCACGGCGAAGCTGGCGATAGCCGATGTCCCGACGGTAGTGGCAGCCTTCGTATTGGACCTGCGGGACCACGGCATAGGCCCGACGGGCGGCTTCCTGCAGGGTCGGACCATGGGCCACGACGCCCAGGACGCGGCCGCCGGTAGTGACGACCCGTCCGTCGGGCAGGCGCTTGGTGCCGCCATGGACGATATCGACGCCTTCGGGCAGGGTCGCTGGCAAGGTGATGGGGTCGCCCTTACGGATCTCGCCCGGATAACCGCCGGCGGCCAGGACGACGATGATCGTGGCGCCGGGGCGGAGCTTGACGGCCGCCGGACGGAAACGTCCGTGCGCGATGTCTTCCATGATCTGCACGGGGTCGGTCTCGAGCGAGGGCATGAGCACCTGGCACTCAGGGTCGCCGAAGCGGACGTTGAACTCGACGACCTTCGGGCCGGTCGCGGTCACCATGATGCCGACGTAGAGCGTGCCGCGGTAATCGATACCGTCGGCCTGGAGGCCGCGCAGCGTGGGCGCGATGATCTCCTCACGGAGCCGACGTTCGACTTCGGGCGTGACGACGGTCGTCGGAGCGTAAGCGCCCATGCCGCCGGTGTTGAGGCCGGTGTCGCCTTCGCCGACACGCTTATGATCCTGGCTCGGCGGAAGCATCAGATACTCTTCGCGGCAGACCATGAGCATGATGGAGGCCTCTTCACCCTGCATGAACTCCTCGATGACGACCTCATCGCCCGACGCGCCGAAGACCTTGGTCTCCATCATGTCGCGCAGCGCGGCCTCGGCTTCGGCATGAGTAGTCGCGATGACGACGCCCTTCCCTGCCGCCAGGCCCGAGGCCTTGATGACGATCGGGACAGGCTGCTGGCGCACGTATTCCAGGGCGGGAGCCAAGGAACGGAAAGTCTCGGAAGCGGCGGTCGGCACCTTGTGTCGCACCATGAAATCCTTGCTGAAGGCCTTGCTGGCCTCGAGGCGAGCGCCGGCGGCAAGCGGACCGTAAGCAGGGATACCCGCGGCTTCGAGGGCGTCGACCACGCCGGCGGCGAGCGGGACTTCCGGGCCGACGATCACGAAATTGGACTGGGTGCGGCGGACGAGTTCGAGGACGGCGGCGGGGTTGGCCGCATCGACGTCGAGGCATTCGGCCTCGAGGGCCATGCCACCGTTACCAGGGGCGACGCGCACCTTGGCCACCCGGGGGCTGCGGAGGCAGGCCTTGAGCAAAGCGTGTTCCCGGCCGCCGGAGCCGAGGATGAGGACGTCGAGTTTTCCCTGCGTAGCCATGTCCCTACTACTGCGGGGTGTCGGGTTTGATGTGAACCAAAAACAGGGCCGGCCCGTTTCCGGACCGACCCAGCCTAAATTGGTGCTCAGGCCGGGACTTGAACCCGGACACCTTGCGGCACATGCACCTCAAGCATGCGTGTCTGCCATTCCACCACCTGAGCAATAAAGGAAGGTGCACGCTGGAACTCCTGACGATGGGTGCAAGTAAAAAGCGATTGTGCCGATGCTTGCCAAGCGGACTTCTTTCTAAACGCTCACTTCCTCAATGTCCTCCGACTCGGCAGAAAACAACCCTCCCAAGGAAAAGTCCTTCGAACTGGACCTCTCTTCCCTTGGTTTCGGGCCCTCCTGGGTCAGCGGACCCTCCGAAAAGGTCAGCTCCGGCAACAGCGGCCCGCGTCGCGATGGCGATCGCCCGCGTTTCCGCGACGGTCCTGGCGGTGATCGCCGCGGCCCTCCCCGTGACGGACAGAGCCGCGGCCCGCGCCGCGACGGCCCTGGCGCCGGCCCCGGCGGACCTCGTCGTGATGGTCCTGGTGGTCCCCGCCGCGATGATCGCGGCCCGCGCCGCGACGACCGTGGTCCTTCCCGTTACGATGACGCCCCGGCCTTCCGTCCCGTCGTCGCCAGCGCTTTCTTCCCCGACGACGCCAAGTTCGAACTGCTCGGCGGCGCGATGAAGAAGAGCAAGATGACCTACGAACTCTTCGAGGTCGCCCGCCTGATCCTCGACAAGGAAGACCGTCTCTCGATCGTCATCCGCCACCTCGAAGCCGAACAGCGCCCCGACGCCCTGCTCGCCGTCTCCGTGCCCGACGGCCATCCCTTCCTCAGCGAAGGCGACGCGGTCTCCCACGTGATGTCCCGCCACCTCGACAAGTTCTTCGACGTGGTCGAAGTCGAAGTCGAAGCCCCGAAGGGTTCCTTCCTGATGGTCGCGAAGTGCCCGCAGACGGGCAAGCTGCTCGGCGCCCCGACGCACCACAGCTACCAACGCAATCTCCGCGAGCACCACGCCCGCCATTGCCCGAACGTGCCGTTCGATTCTTTCAAGGGCCGCCTCGAGATGGTCCGCGAACAGGAACAGATCGACGCCTGGCTGAAGTCGATGTCCACCCGCAGCGAATACGCCCCGAAGGACCGCAAGGAAGGCGAACCGGAACGCCTCGAGTCCCTCGATGCCGCCCGCGGCTTCCTGCAGGCCTTCCGCAAGGACCTCGTGGTGAAGACCCATCCGTGGGTCCGCTTCGCCGGCCGCCTGCTCGAAGAGATGAATCCCGGCCCGCTCCGTGATTCCGTGCGCTACGCCCTCGAACAGCAGCGCGCCTTCCCCCTCGACACCGCCAACGGCATCCGCGGCCGCCTGCGCAAGGAAGGCTTCCACCTCTACAAGAAGGGCTCCAAGGGCATCACCTACGCGTGCTCCGTCCGCCGCCGCTGCCGCGACCCGAAGTCCACCTTCAGCGATCCGATGGCCAAGCTCTTCGACTCGCTCGACCGCAAGCCGGCCCAGCAGGCCAAGGACCTCGTCCTCGCCCTCGCCGGCGAAAATGCCGAAGACGCCGCGAAGACCCAAGTCCTCACGGATCTCTCGTTCCTTATCGGTGAAGGCTACATCGCCAACCTCCCCGACGGTCGTCTCTTCGCCCAGCCCATCCTGAGCAGTCAGGCCCAGGCCAAGGAAGAAGCCGCCAACGACGAGGCCGCGGACGAAGCGAAGTAAGCGTCGAAGGCGCTTTGCGCCTTCGAGGGGACACGTGGGCAACTACCAGGGGACACGTGGGCATGTGGGCACGTGGACAAGGGGTCACTCAAGGGGAGACCGGAAAGTTAGCTGAGGGGATCAACACCCCAGCCAATCATCCGGTCTCCGGTCTCCTTTTGAGTTATCACTCCCCCTTGTCACCGTGTCACCTTGCCCACGTGCCCCCCGTGTCACCCGTGTCACCGTGTCCCCGTGTCGCCGTGTCCCCGATACTGCCGCTTATTTCCAATTCTCCGCGATCCAAGGCGTGGGCAGCACGCGGCGATACCACTTGCCGCTGCGGCCGACGAGCGCGTCAGGCGGATTCGGGAGCCCGTGGAAGACGACGATCTTGGCTTCGACGGGAATCTCCGGCGTCTGCCAGAGCGAGAACGGGAAATACTTCACGCAGTGCTTCTTGAAGCTGCGGCACCAGGTCTCGGGCCAGTAGCTGACCTTACCCTGCGCGGTGAGGTGGGCAGTGAGGAACTCCTGCTCGTTGCGGTGACGCTTACGCACGGCGTCGAGGTTCGCGCGGAAATATTCGAGGACGTCCGGATAGGTGCCGGCGCGCCAGCGGTAGACCGACGAGTTGCCGGTGTAGTCGCCCTTCTGCCAGTCGCGGATGATCAGGAAGTCGCCGGGGTGATCGAAGAAGCCGTCCATGTTGCCGACGATGACGATGTCGATGTCGAGGAAGAGGATATCACCCTTGAGCTCCGGACCGCCGGGCGTGGTGAGCGCGGGCGAGAAAGAGACAAGCTTGGTCCAGCCGCGCTCCGGGGCGCCGGCCGGCAGCTCAAGGCTGGGGATCGGGAAGGTCTCGATACCGGCGTTGAGCCCCGTCTTGTCGTCCGTCAGGCAGACAAAGCGATGCGGGATGGTGAGGTGGCGGCTCACCATGGAGTGGAGACGGTTGACGTATTCCGGGCCGTATTTCTTGCCCCACTTCATGCAAAGGATGGTCGCCATGCTGCCACCAGCGTGGGGATTCCCGGCCAAGCCTCCAGCCTGTTATGACGGACCGACCCCTTGCGCATCCCCAGCCTCTGGGCATAACATGGCCACATGAGCGACGAATACGACGACGACGAGAACTTCAGCTCCGACGACGAATACGGCGAGGGCGGCATCCCCGCGGACCTGGAGGCCGACATCGAGGAGCGGATCAACCGGGCGGCCGAAGATCGAGCCCACGACCTCCACGCCGACTCCGGCCCCCGCTCCGGCGGCTGCCTCCTCATCCTCGCCCTGCCGGTGCTGGGGCTGTGGTTAATGAGGTAGGGGCAGCACCGCGTGCTGCCCTAGTTGCAGCGCCTTAACGATCAAAGGGAAACCGGAGACCGGATGATTGGCTGGGGTCATCATGCCCTCAGCTAATATCCCGGTTTCCGGTCTCCCTTCGAGTGAATCTATCCGCTATCCGCCAACCGCTAACACCCTCCGCGTTCTTTGAGTTGAGCAGCGCTCAACGCAAAGAACGCAGATACGCCACCAGATCGACCAGCTCCTTCTCAGAGAGCATGCCGTCCAGGCCGGCCGGCATGAGGCTCGTGGTGAGCTGCGTCGAAGAGGCGATCGACTCATTGGTGAGCAGGCGGCTCTGACCCGAGGCTTCCTTGACGGTCACGCCCTCCGCGGAACGCGCCTGGATCAGGCCGAGCACGCTGGTTCCGTCGGTGAGCTGGAAGGAGTTCAGATCGTAGTCGCGGGCGATATTGTAGCTCGGGAAGAGGATGCTCTCGACGAGTTCGCGCTCGGCGCGGATGCCGCCGATCTTGGTGAGATTCGGCCCGATCTCATTGCCCTTGGCGCCGATCTTATGGCAGGCGATGCAGGCGCCCTTGCCGGACTCATAGACGGCGCGGCCGGCGACCGGGTCACCCTGCTTGACAGCGATCTGAGCCAACGGACCGAGGCGCTCCCGCTTGGCGTCGTTGGCCGCGAGGGCGGCGTCAAAGGATGGCTCGAGGACTTCATACACTTCGCGCGGCAGGAAGCCGAAGGCTTTGCGCACGAGGTCCTGACGGAACGTGCCCAGCATCGCCGACTTGCTCAGGGCGACGGCGATCTTGCGACCGGTGTCCTTGGAGATGCGCTTGTAGTTCTGCGGCACGGCGAGCGCGACGAGGAGTTCGTTCTGCTCGAGCGGACCGGCGTTCGGTAGCAGCGCGAGGTAGGCGTCCCACTGGGCCACGGTGAGCTTGGTGTTGGCCAGGCGCGCGGCGGCGTCCATCCGCAGACCAGGGCTGGCCGGGTCGACGAAGAGATCGGTGAGGAGCTTGAAGGCGGCGTCGCTCAGGTCTTCGCCGCTGCTGGAGAGGGCGAGCAGCGCCTTGAGGCGGAGCGAGGACGGCTTGGTGGTGTCGGCGGCGATCGCGTTGAGCGAAGCGTCGAAGCGCTTCTCCTTCACGTGGGCGAGGGCATCCAAGAGCAGCGGCGAGGCGCCCTGGGCGAGCTGGGCTTCGAGTGAGGCGAGCCAAGTCTGGGCGTTCACCTTGCCGGGCTGAGCGGCGATGGCGCGGAGCGCGGCCTGACGGACGGCGACCTTCTCGTGCGCAAGCATCTGGGCGATGCCCTTGGCGACGCCCGGCTGACCGGCCAGCGCGGTGGCGAACTTACCCAAGGCGGCGACCTGCGTCGCGGAAGGCGCCGGCTGCGCGAGCCAACGGGTGAAGAGCGGCGCGATCACCTGATCGGCATCGGCGGCTTTGCTGAGCGCGAGGTAGGCGTTCTTCGCCAATGCGGCGTCGGCGGAATCGGCCTGTCCGACAGCGAACTTCAGGACATCGGCGTAATCGGACTCCTTGACACGAGTCTGCGAGACGATGCGCAGGAGACGGGCCTGCGCGACGTGCCCCTTGACGGTGGCGAGGTCGGCGGCGGTGAAGCCGGCGAGACGCATGCCCGCGGTGAGGATGGCGTGCTCGAGCACGAGGTCGGCTTCGCGCGACAGGAGGCCGCGGATCGCCTCGGTGACGGCGGGAGACTTGGCTTCGCGGAAGGTCAGGCCTTCGAGGCCGCGCCGCACGACCGCCTGGTCGGCGGACGAAAGCTGGGCGAGGAGTTCGGCGTCGGTCTTCACCGGCGCGGGCGCGTACGGACGGTGCGCTTTGGCGACGGCGGCATGGGCGGCCTTGCCTTCGGCGGTGCGGCGCACGCGGTAGATCGCGCCGGGGACGTTCGCCACGCCCTGCAGGCTCGATGGGCAATGCGAATACCAGGTGCCGGTGTCGACGACCAGCAACGAGCCGTCCGGCGCTTCGATGACGTCGGAGAGGTGCGCGCCCTTGCGGTCGACGGTCAGGAATTCGTGTTCGGTCGCCTGATAGGTGGCGCCTTCGGGCTTGAGCTCGAAACGGACGATCTTCTTGGAGTTATAGAAAGCGACGAGGAGATTGAGGCTGTCGGGGCCGGATGAAAGGGGATGGTCGGCAGGAGCGACGCGGTCGCCATGCTTCCAGAAAGAACAGCCGCTGGGGACGACGTGCCCGAGCTCCTTGATGATGGGCATGCGCTCATGGGTACGCGGGAGATCCGCGATGATCCGCAGAAAGTCCGGGCGCTCGTAGACGCCGCCGAGCTGCCAGTGCATGAGGGTGTCGACGCGCGGGCTGCCGAAATAGAGGTCGACGGTACCCACGACCTCGCCGGTCGGGGTGAAGTCGATGCTGGCCGGATTATCGGCGCAGCCTAGGGCATGCCAGCGGATGTCGGTGCCATCGGTCTTCATCGACCAGACGGCGCTGTTGAGGCCGGCGTGCACGAGCGTGCCGTCCTTCTGCTTCACGGTGTGGCCCTTGCGGCCGTGCGTCCAGTAGAGCCGACCGTCCGGGTGCAGGCGGGGACCATGGCAGTCGGCGCCATTGGCCGTCCATTCGAAGCCGCCCACGACCAGTTCACGCTTCTCGGCGACGCCGTCATCGTCCGCATCGGTGAACTTCCAGATACCAGGAGGCGAAGCCACGTAGAGGCTGCCGTTCGCCCAGCAGCCGCCCTTAGGGACGGTCAGCTTGTCGGCGAAGACGACGCTGCGGTCGAACACGCCGTCCCCGTCGCGGTCCTCGAGCATCACGACGCGTCCGGGCGTCTCGCTTTCGAACTTCTTGGTACTCCAATTCACGCCCACGGAATCGCCTACGAAAAGGCGGCCCCGATCGTCGACGCATCCCATCGTGGGATTGGCCACCATCGGAGAGGCGGCGGCGACGATCATCTCAAAACCCGCGGGCAGCTTGTAGGGCAGCGCGGCGTTCTTCGCCTGATCCCGCTCGAAATCGATCTTGGCCGGGCGCATGGCGTAACCCGGGATCGGCTGGGCGTCGCCATGCTTGGCCGCGTGGGCCGCCTGGACCTTCACGTCATCCGAAGCCGGATGGGCGCCGGCGCTCGCGGCCTTGGCGGGCGCCCACTTCTCGGTGAAACCGCCGACCGGGTAGAGCTCGTAGCGGCGGACATGCATCTCCGCGGCCTCGGTCTGCAATTGCAGCCTGCCCTGGCTGGGCTTCACGTCGAAGGCTTCGTTCACCTTCACGCCGTTGACGAGATAGACGAGCGTGTCGCCCTTGGCGATCACCTCGAAACGCGTCCACTGGCCGAAGGACGATTCGACGTCGTCCTTGCCGCGGAAACCGACGACGTCCTTCCAGTCGGGATCACGCTTGGACCAATTGAGGCGGCCGCCCTTCATGGTCTGGCGGGGAGCACCCGGGGTCCAGACCTTCTCCTTGTCGCGATCCAGGCCGACCTCGGCGCTGAGCGAGGTCTCGAGGACGGTGCCGTCTGCGAGCTTGGGCGCGAGGACGAGGATATCGCCCACGCCACCTTCGATGATCTGGGCCTCGATGCTGGCCATCCAGTTGCCGCCCACGGTCGCCTGCGGGCCGAAGCAGTGCAGGAGGATGCCGCTGTCGCGGGAGCGCGACTCGCGCTTGCCCCAGGTCTTCTGGCCCCACTTGAACTCGATCACGAGATGGTAGTCGCGATAGGCGCCGAGGGTGGTGATTGCTCCGTAGCCTTCGCCGCTGACGACGAAGTTTCCGTCGGCGGCGAACTTGAAGACCGACTTAGGGTCGCCGGCGATGTCGGCCTTGGGATTGACGAAGAGCTCGGCCTCGCCCTTGCGGAAGAGTTCGAGCAGGTCGATTTTCTGGGTGACGGCCTGCGCGACCGGTTCCGGCGGCAGGACGATCTTGGCGACCGCTGGCTTACTCTGCGCGGACAGTCCGATGACGGACAGCAGCGCGAACACGACGGCGGCGAGGGGGTGGGTTCTCATGGGGTGAAAGACAAAGAGGGGCGAAGAGACCGTGATGTTCCAAGGCTCCCGTCACTCTTCAATCCTTTCGCATCTATTGAGCGGAATAGGTCATTATCCGGGCGGAATCGGATAGGTAGGGTCGGGACCACATGCTGTCCTAGTTGCCCTATGGCACTCAAAGGGAAACCGGAGACCGGATGATTGGCTGGGGCTTAATAATGACCGAAGCATCCTATCCGGTTTCCGGTCTCCCCTTGGCGCGTTGCCTCTGGCCGACCCCCCTACCCTCCATCCAGTCCTCCCTCCCGGCCCATACTCCATACTCTATACTCTATACTCTCATCCCAGGCTTCAACCCCACCACCGCCGCCTTCAATTCCCGGGTCTTCTCCCTCACCTCACCCGACGGATCTATCGGTGCTCCGATGATAATCGTGACGCCGCGTCGGTAAAACGGCCATAGGCAGAAGAGGATCATGTTCTGGACGGTGATCGAGAACGGCGTCACCCAACGTCCCGGATAATTGCCATAATGGAAATAGACCGGGACCATCGGGACTCCCGCCTGCTGGGCGATGCGGACCGCGCCGGTCTTGAACGGCAGTTCGGCGTCGCCCAAGGCCTCGACCAAGCCGGTCGGACAGATCGCCACGGTCTGACCCTGCTTCAGCAGCGCGACCGCGTCATCGATCGAGACCTGCACGAAGCCCCAACGGAGCGCATACTTCTTCAGGAAAGGGAAGGTGAACACCAACGGATGCACCAGCAGCCTGGCCGACGAACGGATCATCCCGAACAGGAACACGTCGCGGTAGCTGTTATGGTTGCCGCACAGCAGCACCGGCCCCTCCGGCAAAGTACCGACGATCTTCACCTCGCCCACGAGCATCCGTACCAAGGCGACAGCAGGACGAGGAACGTCGTATGAATTCTTGGTTGCGGGCACGAATGCAGGCTGACCAAGACAGACACCTTAGCAACTAGTCATCAACAGCTTCGCCGTGATATTCCGCGAGCCAGCGGCGGCGGGCCTCTGGATCGCTCTTGAAAGTTTCATCCAAGGCTAGGCTCTCACGATATTCCTGTGCTTTAGCAGCCATCGTCCATTCAGCCTTCACACCCATGGAATCCAGTGCTGTCCGAACGTCCAATACGGTCAATCGGAAGAATTCCTTACGCAGATTCACCTTAT
>JBILHF010000046.1:0-13436 GCA_044350605.1 Opitutales bacterium | reverse complement strand
GTTTCGGCGGCGGCGGAGGTCGCCAAGGCTAGGAGGAGGAGCGTGAGGAAGCGCATCGGAGTGAGGCTAGGACAGCACACCCCGGTGATTGTGCCAAACAAAGAAGCGGCCGAGGGGCCGCTTCTTAAGACCGATATGGCGAGACGCCTTAGGCGATGGCCTTGACGTAGATCTCGTTGGCCTTCTTCCAGTCGACGACCTTCCAGAAGGCGTCCACGTAGTCGGGGCGGCGGTTCTGATACTTGAGGTAGTAGGCGTGTTCCCAGACGTCGAGGGCGAGGACCGGGGTGCCGTTCACGTCGGCGACGCCTTTCATGAGGGGGCTGTCCTGATTCGGCGTGGAGGTCACGGCGATGGACTTGTCAGCCTTGACGACGAGCCAGGCCCAACCGGAGCCGAAGCGGGTGGTCGCGGCGGTCTTGAAGGCGGCCTTGAGGCCCTTCTCACCTTCGAGGCCACCGAAGGCCTTCTGGATGGCTTCGCCGAGGGCGCCGACGGGTTCGCCGCCGCCGTTCGGGGAGATGATGTTCCAGAAGAAGGTGTGGTTGGCGTGGCCACCGGCGTTGTTGCGGACGGCGGTGCGGATGGACTCAGGGACCTTGGAGAGGTCGGCGATGAGTTCGTTGACGTCGGCCGGAGCAGCGAAGCCGGCCTCCTTAGCGAGGGCGGCGTTCACGTTGGTGACGTAAGCGTTGTGGTGCTTGCCGTGGTGGATCTCCATCGTCGCCTGGTCGATGTGCGGCTCGAGGGCGGCGTGAGGATAGGGCAGGGGGGCGAGGGTGTAGCTCATGGTTTTGGTGGAAGAGGTTTGGGCGGAAAGGGAGGTGGCTCCGAGGGCGGCGGCGGCGAGGGAGGCTTTGCCGATGAAATCGCGACGATGCATGGAGTGAGAGTAGGGCGTCTCTAGTTTGGAGTATAGGACTATATTCCGGCCGACAGGAGAAGAGGTTGCGGAAAGCCTGCCGGGGTCAAGCCGAGGCGGTGGAATCGCGGCCCCGCTTCATGTTGAAATAGGCCTGCAGGATCTCGCGGCAGGGGTCTTCGAGCACGCCCGAGGTGACTTGGACGCGGTGATTGAGCTTCGGAAGGCTGTGGAGTTCGACCGCGCCGCCCATGCAGCCCATCTTCGGGTCGCCCCACGCGTAGACCACACGATTGAGCCGGCTCATGATCGTGGCGCCGGAGCACATCGGGCAGGGCTCCTTGGTGACGTAAAGGTTACATTCGTTGAGACGCCAGTCGCCGATCTTCTTAGCTGCTTGGGTGATCGCCAGCATCTCGGCGTGCGCTGTCGGGTCGTTGGCGCGTTCGACCTCGTTGTGGGCGGCCGCGATGATCTCGCCGCCACGTTCGATGATCGCCCCGATCGGGACCTCGTCGATACGCCAGGCGTCGACGGCGAGGTTGAAAGCCAGGGCCATGTAGAAGGCGTCGTCCCGGTTCAACTGGGAGGGGCGCATCTTCTCGAACGGGCAGATCAGCCCGGGGCGGGGGGTCGAGGCGTCGCCTTCCATGGGGGCAGGATTACCCAAGAGGGTCCTATGGCAAGAGGGGAGGCAGGCCTTCGTTAAGGGTGATTGACTCCCTTGATGGTTAGGGATGCACTGCCCCCACTAAGGCATGGCTGAAGAACCCGTTATCGAACTCGAAGGCAAAATCCTGCAGGTGCTTCCTGGCACCATGTTCCGGATCGAGCTCCCCAACAAGCACGTGGTGTTGGGGCGCATCTCCGGTCGCCTCCGCAAGAACTTCATCCGTATCAACCCGGGCGACCGCGTGAAGGTCGAGATGACCCCTTCGGACCTGACGACCGCGCGCATCATCTTCCGACTGCGCGACACCGCTCCGCGTCCGGCGATGCCGCCGCCCAAGCGCCGTTACTAAGCCTCCTGAAGACCCGGTTATGCCGGGTTTTTTATTGCGAAGGGGTGGGGGTTAATTCAGTCATGTTGACTTAACAACCCCTCAATAACCATGGCCATCTACAACAGCGTCCTCGACACCATCGGTCACACCCCGCTCGTCCGCCTGAACAAGGTCACGGAGGGTCTGCATGCGGAAGTCCTCGTTAAGCTCGAGTTCTTCAACCCGCTCTCGAGCGTCAAGGACCGCATCGGTCGCGCAATGGTCGACGCCGCCGAGCGCGACGGCCGCCTGAAGCCGGGTGGCACCATCGTCGAGCCGACCTCCGGTAACACCGGTATCGCCCTCGCCTTCGTCGCCGCCGCCCGCGGTTACCGCTGCATCCTCACGATGCCGGAGACGATGTCCATCGAGCGTCGCGTCCTCCTCCGCCTCCTCGGCGCCGAGATCGTCCTGACCCCTGGTGCCAAGGGCATGCGCGGCGCCATCGAGCGCGCCACTCAGCTCCGCGATGAGATCGGTGCGAACGCTTTCATGCCGATGCAGTTCGACAACCCGGCCAACCCGGAAGTGCATCGCCGCACCACCGCGGTCGAAATCTGGGAAGACACCGAAGGCAAGGTCGACGCCATCGTCGCCGGCGTCGGCACGGGCGGTACCATCACCGGCATCGCCTCCGTGATCAAGGGCAAGAACCCCAAGTTCCGCGCCATCGCCGTCGAGCCCGTCTCCTCGCCCGTCATCACGCAGACCATGTCCGGTCAGCCCGTCCAGCCCGCCCCGCATAAGATCCAGGGCATCGGCGCCGGCTTCGTCCCGAAGAACTGCGACATCTCCCTGATCGACGAAGTCATCCAGGTCTCCAACGAAGACGCCTTCGCCACTGCGCAGGAAGTCTCCGTCCGCGAAGGCCTCGCCGTCGGCATCTCCTCGGGCGCCAACATCTGGGCCGCCCTCCAGCTGGCCAAGCGTCCGGAGTTCGCCGGCAAGCGCATCGTCACGATCGCCTGCTCGCCGAGCGAGCGCTACCTTTCGACCGCCCTGGCCGAGAAGGTCCGCGCCGAAGTCACCGCGCTCACCGCTTCGTAATCCGAGCTGAAGGCTCGTCCCAAAGGCCTGCGTCGCTCGACGCAGGCCTTTTTGTTCTGAGGTAGGGATGCGATGACATCGCATCCGTCGGTTGGAATGGCCTTGGGGTCAGGGGTGGTGCCGTTCGTTGATCGGCGAACGGACGCGACGTCGTCGCGTCCCTACCTGATGCTTTCTCCTTGAATCCTTTCCCCTAAAAGTGAACATCCGTTCACCTATGCTGGATATGCGTACATTGCAGGGGTTCGAGGCGCGGCGGCCGTTGGCTTTGCCGCTGCTCGGCTCCCGGGCGGTGGCCGGATTCCCGTCGCCGGCCGACGACCATATGGAGCGGCGCCTCGACCTGAACGAGCACCTGATCCGCAACCCGATCTCGACTTTCTTCCTGCGCGTCGACGGCGATTCGATGTCGGGCGCTGGCATCCTCACCGATGACCTCATCGTCGTCGATAAGTCGCTCTCACCTCGCGCCGGCACGATCGTGGTCGCCGAGGTCGGCGGCGAGTTCACGGTCAAGCACCTCGAACGCGACGGCGCGGGCGCGTGGACCCTGCGGGCCGACAGTCCGCGCTGGCCGGGCTGGGCGTTGCCTTTCACGCCCGAATGCCGTATCTGGGGGACAGTGGTCGCCGTCGTGCGCCGCTGCTGACGCCATGCTCCGCGCCCTCGCCGACTGCAACAACTTCTACGCCTCGTGCGAGCGCGCCCTCGACCCTTCGTTGATCGGCGTGCCGATCGTGGTGTTGTCGAATAACGATGGCTGCGTGGTCGCGCGTTCCTCCGAGGCGAAGGCGTTGGGCATCCCGATGGGCGCGCCGTATTTCGAAGTGCGCCGCACCTGCGAAGCCCATGGCGTCCGCATCTTCTCGTCCAACTTCTCGGTCTACGGCGATTTCTCCGAACGCGTCATGGCCGCCTTGGGCGAGCAGGCGCGTGACCTCGAAATCTACTCGGTCGACGAAGCTTTCCTGGGGTTCCCCGACATGCCGGACGCCGATGCCATGGCCCTTGGCCTGCGTATCCGCGCCGATGTCCTGAAGCGTACGGGGATCCCGATTTCACTGGGTATGGCCCCGACCAAGGTGCTCTGTAAGCTGGCCAACGAACGCGCCAAGGCCGACAAGACGAGCGGGGGCGTGATCGTCGTGCCCGCCTCGGTCGAAGGGCGTACGGCCTTCCTGCGCGGGGTCGAAGCGGAGGATGTCTGGGGCGTCGGTCCCGGACTGGCCGCCCGTTTCCGTTCGCACGGTATCCTTTCGGCCATCGATCTTGCGGAAGCCGATCCGGGTTTCATCCGCCGCATCGCCGGCGTGGTCGGCGAACGCCTCGCGCTCGAGCTGCGCGGAATCTCCTGCCATGACATCGTCGAAGACGCCGGTCCGCGGAAGAGCGTGCTGGTCTCGCGCTCCTTCGGACGTCCCATCACCGATGCGTTCGAACTTTCCGAAGCCATCGCGGCGCATGCCGCCCGCGCCGCGGAGAAACTCCGCGAGGATGGCATGATCGCCTCTTCGATCGTCGTCTTCATCCGCACGAACCAGCATCGCATCGACCAGGCGCAGTATCGCGGCGACGAACTCGAGCCGCTCGACCCGCCGACCGACGACGCCCGGGCGATCTGCGCGGCGGCGGCGCGGGCGCTCGCGCGGGTGCGACGCGACGGTTATATGTATAAGCGGGCAGGGGTGATGCTCCAAGGGCTCACCCCGGCCGATGTCGTGCAGCCTTCCTTGCCTGGCATGGGCGGTGAGATCGACCCGAACAAGGACCGCCTCATGAAGGCCGTCGACGCCTTGAATCATAAGCTCGGACGCGATGCCGTCCGCCTCGCCAGCACCGGCTTTGAACGCGAATGGAAGGGCAAGGCCGAGCTCCAATCGGGCGCCTCGCTCTCCGACCCCGCCAACCTGCCGAAGGCTAAAGACGGCCCCAAGCCGCGGATTAGGTTTCACGAGTAGGGCCCGAGTTAGGGCCAGGGCTAGGGCCCGGGCTTGGGCTAGTTAAAGATGAGGCAAGGAAGGCGAGGGGGCCTTTGGCTAGCCCCGGCCCCAGCCCTAGCCCTAGCCCGGAGAGCATCCCTCCTTGTCCCGGGAACCTTCCCCCGCCATATCTGCTCATACCCCCATGAGTTCGCCCCGACTCGGTTTCCGTCATGCCTTGCTGGTCCTGGCCACCGTCACGCTTTTCGGAGCGCCGCCCGCTAAGCCGGGTATCCGCGTGGGCTTCGCCGAACGCGACATCACTCCGGACATCGGAATGGAGGTCCCGGGTAATTACGGGAAGGTCTACTCGAAGAAGATCCACGATCCGTGCAAGGTGCGCGCGAGCGTGTTCGACGACGGCCAGAAGCGCGTGGCGTTGGTGGGTATCGACGCCCTGCTGATCCGCCGCGAGACGGTCCAGGAGATCCGCGCCTTGGTGAAGGCCGCCACCGGCATCACTGACGTGATGATCGGCGCTTCGCATTCCCATTCCTCCGGACCGATCGGGATGATCCTGCCAGGTGAGTTCGACCATGCTTCGGCCGAGATCCAGGAACTTGCTTACAGGAAATCCTCCTGCGCCGACGCGGGTTACCTACGCAAGGCGATCGACGCCACCGTCGCGGCCATCGTCGCCGCCGATCAGTCCAAGGCCGCGGTGACGGTCGGTTACGGCGTCGGCCATGAGAGCCAGGTGGCGTTCAATCGCCGCCTCCGCATGAAGAACGGCCTGACCTTCTCGCATCCGGGCAAGAATAACCCTGACGTGGTCGAGTTCGCCAATCCGATTGACGACGAAGTCGGCATCATCGGCGTCTGGCGTCCCGACGGCACGCTGGCCGGCTGCATCGTCAATTTCTCTTGTCACGCGACCACGAACTCTGACGGCATCGGCGCCAACTGGATCTATTACACCGAGAAGGTCATCCAAGGTTATTACGGCAAGGACGCCAAGGTCGTCTTCCTCCAAGGCGCCTGCGGGGACGTCACCCAGGTCAACAACCTCGACCCTAAGGCCAATCCCGCCTCGGATGACTGGTCGCAGTTCGTCGGTGGACGCGTGGGCGCGGAGTCACTCAAGGTCCTGCTGAGCATGTCACAGACCCGTACTGCCGAGGTACCGCTCGCCGCCGACCAGAAGGTCTGGGAGATCGGTCGTCGTATCCCGGCGCCGGAACGTGTCGCCGCGGCTCGCGAGCTTATCAAGGGCCCGCCCGCCCATAAGGACTGGGTCTGGGCCAAGGAGACCCTGCTGCTCGACGCGTTGATCGCCAAGAAACGCGACGTCGAGGTGGAGGTGCAGGCCATCCAGGTCGGTCCGGTGGTGTGTCTTTCCAATCCCGCGGAGTATTTCGTGTCGTATGGACTCCAGCTCAAGAAGCGCAGCGGATTCCCGATGACCTTCCCGGTCGAACTCGCCAACGGCTGCGTGGGTTACGTGCCGGATGAGGAAGCCTTTGGTCCTCATGGCGGCGGCTACGAGACGCGCCTGACGAGCTACAGCAACCTGGAGATCACCGCGGGCACGCAGTTCATGAACGTCGGACTCGAGCTCGCCGCCAAGATGAAGCCCGCCAAACTGCCGGAGCGTCCGAACGGTCCCGCCGGCAAGCCCTGGGCTTACGGCGACCAACCTCCGCAGCTGAAATGATCCGCTGCGCTTCCATCATCTTCGCCTCCGCGCTGATGGCGGCCCCGCTGCCGAGTCCGCTCTCGCCGGAGGAAGCCCTGAAGGCTTTTGAAGCCGCTCCCGGCTTACGCATCGAGCTGGTCGCCGCCGAGCCCTTGGTCGCATCGCCGTGCGCCATCGCCTTCGATTCTAAGGGACGTCTCTTCGTCGCCGAGAACCGTGGTTACCCGATCGGACCTAAGGAAGGGGAGAAGCCTGCCGGTGTCATCGCCTTGCTCGAGGATACCGACAAGGACGGGCAGATGGATAAGCGGACCGTCTTCGCCGATGGCCTCACGTTTCCCAACGGCGTGCTCCCTTGGGAAGACGGTGTGATCGTCACCTGCGCCCCTGATGTGTTGTTCCTAAAGGATACCAACGGCGACGGCGTGGCCGACGAACGTCGCGTACTGCTGACCGGCTTCGCCACCACCGGGAGCACCCAGCTGCGTGTGAATGCCCCGACGATCGGGCCTGGTGGCTGGGTCTACCTCGCCGCGGGTCTGAGCGGCGGCATGGTCATCTGTCCGGAGCATCCGGAGCGTCCCCCGCTCAAGATGACTTCCGACATCCGCTTTCATCCGAAGACCTTGGAGGTCGAGCTCGTCGACGGGAAGTCCCAGTATGGCATGAGTTTTGATGTCCTCGGCAATCGCTTCATCTGCATGAACCGCGTGCCGGTCCAGCACGTCGTCTTTGATTCGAAGTGGCTGAAACGGAATCCACGCCTCGCGTTCAGCGAGACCGTTCAGGACTGCAACGAACGCGACGCCTTCAACGGCATCAACGGAGGTCATGACGGGGTGCGGCTTTATCCGATCAGTTCGAACATCACCACCGCCGACGGGCATGCCGGTTCCTTCAGCGCCGCCTGCGGCGTGAAGGTCTGGCAAGGAGCGTCGCTGCTGACTCCCGAGTGCGCCAACACCGTCCTCTCCTGCGATCCGACCGGTAATCTCATCCATGCCGACCGGCTGGTCCCCAAGGGCGCGACCTTCGCGGCCACGCCGGTGTTCGCCGGTCGCGAGATGGTTGCTTCGCGAGACGACTGGTTCCGGCCGGTCTTCCTCGCCAAGGGTCCGGAAGGGGCCCTTTACGTCGCCGATATGTATCGTAAGGTCATCGAGCACCCCGACTACCTGCCGGAAGAAGTGCGTAAGCATACCGACTTCGAGACCGGTAAGACCCTCGGTCGTATCTGGCGCATCCGGGCGGAGAAGCCTAGCAATCAGCGTCTGCATATGATGTTGGCCCTCAGCGAAACGCCGAGGACGAGATTCCGTAAGCTGATCGACCTAGGCGAAGACGCTTCGCCGGAGGCGACCAAGTCGCTTGCCGAGGGGGCGGTGCGGCATGCGGACGACAAGTGGATGCGTAACGCCGTGCTCAGTGGTATCGGCGGAAGGGAAGGGCCCTTCTTGAAAGACCTGCTGGCGGCGTTGCCGGCAGAGGCTAAGGTCGACTCTGGCTTGGCAGAAATCTTCAGCTACCTTGGCGGCGCCTGCGCCCAGCCCGCGGATCTCGAAGTCGCCAGGGGAGCGCCGGAGGCCATCAGGCTCGCGCTCCTGAACGGCTATCTCTCCTCAGCCGGCCGTAAGCCCGCTGGGCTGCCCGCTTCCTTCGGGTCTTTGCTCGAAGCCTCGCCCAAGGCCGCCATCGATCCGTCTAAGACTGTCGCGGAGCGTATCGTGGCCGTGAAGCTCATGGGGCGTCTGCCTTGGGAGCGCAGCGGCGAGGCCTTGTTGAAGCTCGCCTTGGACGAATCCTCGCCTGAGTTGGCGAACGTCGCGCTCAAGTCTGTAGCCGCCTATCCTAAGTCGGAAGTCTCGGCTGCCTTGCTCGCTGGTTGGGCACGCTATACGCCGTCCCGCCGCGATGCCGTGCTGGGTGCGTTGCTCAGCGTGCCGTTCCATCTGAAGGCCGTGCTTGCTGCCGTCGAAACCAAACAGATTCCCGCCAGCGTCTTCACCGGGGTTCGTCGCCGTCAGGTGCTCGCCTCGAAAGATCCGGCCATCAAAGCCCGGGCGGAGAAATTGCTGACCGTCTCGGCCCGACCGGAGGCCTTGGCCGAGGCTTCCAAGGCGCTGGCCCTGAAGCCTAATCCGTCGGAAGGGCGTGCCGTCTTTAACGCTGTCTGCGCCAGCTGCCATCGCTTGGACCGCGAAGGCCATGCGGTCGGACCCGATCTCTTCGATATCCGTCGTCAGACCAAGGAGAACATCCTGTTCCATGTCGTGAATCCCGACGCCGAGATCGCGCCGGCCTTCACCGCTTATCTCGCCGAGGCGAAGGACGGACGTATCCTCAGCGGTATCTTGGTCGGAGACACGCCCACCTCGATCACCCTGCGTGGCCCCTTGGGCGTTGAAGCGAGTCTCCTCCGGGCCGACCTCGCCAAACTCGAGGCCTTACCCGGCTCGCTGATGCCGACCGGTCTCGATGCTGGCCTGACGACGCGGCAGCTCGCCGATTTACTGGCTTACCTGAAGGGGGAGAAATGATTAAGTGAGGGGGCACGTGGGCAAGGTGACATTTGGGCAAGGGGAGATAAGTGACGATAGGTAGTAACTATCAGACATTGGTGGTTTTTATCTTAGTAGCTTCAGATTATGCGGATCTGCTCGAAACCCTTCCTTGGAAGTCTCTTTTTAGGACTCCTTCCCTGGGTGCTTTTATTCGCCGCCGATGCCGCTAAGCCTAAGAGCCAGCCGCATGCGGTTTCGGCTTCTCCCCTTTGGGTCACGAAAGCCGTCACGGCTCCTCGGGTCACGCATCATGTCTTCACCAG
The DNA here is from genome assembly GCA_044350605.1 of Opitutales bacterium. Lineage (GTDB taxonomy): Bacteria > Verrucomicrobiota > Verrucomicrobiia > Opitutales > UBA953 > UBA953. The sequence continues at coordinate 4,045 of JBILHF010000046.1, read as the reverse complement.
CAAGTCAGCCAAAGCTGAGGTAAGCTACCACCTGTACCGACCGGCTGCCTATGAAGCCGACGGTGGCCGGCGATTTCCCGTCGTGTATTGGCTGCATGGGTCCGGCGGCGGCTTGCCGGGCATTTCCAGCGTCGCCCGTCGTTTCGACGCGGCCATCGAGGCGGGGAAGCTGCCACCTTGTCTGGTGGTCTTCGTGAACGGCCTAGAAATGGGGATGTATGTCGATTGGGCGGATGGCTCCGCACCGGTCGAATCGATGATCATCCGGGATCTGCTACCGCATATAGACGCGACCTATCGAACGATAGCGAAACGGGAGGGTCGCCTGCTGGATGGCTTCAGCATGGGCGGCTACGGCGCCGCTCGCCTGGGCTTCAAGTATCCTGAGCTGTTCCGGGCGGTCTCGATCGTCGGCGCCGGACCCATGCAGACCGAACTCAAAAGCACCCCGCGCGCGAGTCGTATCCAGGCGGAAGATCTGTTGAAACGCGCCTATGGCGGAGAACAAGCCGTCTTCCAGGAAGTGAGTCCGCGAAAATTCGCCCAGCTTAATGCCAAGAAAATCACGCAGGAATCGCTGGTCCGCATGGTCATCGGCGAGAAGGACGAGACCTTCGGCAATAATGAAGCCTTCCATCGGTACCTCGATTCGCTCGGCATCCCGCATGGCTGGACGATCGTCCCCGGCGTCGGCCACGAGCCCGAAAGGGTTTTCGAGGCCTTGGGTGATGACAACTGGGAGTTCTACCGGAAGGCGTTCTCGCCGGAGTCGCCGCCCGAGGCGCGTCCCGCCCAGGGGGAACTGAAGTTCGAAGTCGGCAAGTCCGTCAGGCGCGCCCTTTACTCCAATGTCCCGACGCAAGGGATGCGCCCCACAGTCATCGTGCTACATGGTGGCATGGGTAGCGCCGAGCAGATGCGCGCGACCTCTGGTTTTGAATCGCTCGCCCATCGGGAGGGTTTCATAGCGGTCTATCCCGAGGGTACGGAGTTCTCGGGCGGGCGGCATGCCTGGAATACCGGACACCTCTTGCGTCGCCAGGTCAGGGATGCGGATGACGTCGCTTTCCTGGACGCGCTCATCGATCGTCTTGTTTCCCACCATGGCGCCGACCCCGCGAGAATCTTCCTGACCGGTGGTTCAAACGGCGGCATGATGACCTATGTCTATGCCACCGCCCGCGCCCATCGCCTCGCGGCGGCGGCCCCTGTCGTCGCCAGCATGTTCACCTTCGCGCCGACGCCGGGAGCGCCTCTGCCGATCCTTATCATCAACGGAGCCCGTGATTCGGAGGTGCCGCTCGTTGGTGGCATGAGCGGCAATCCCCTCGTCCGTGGCGCGCAGGCTACGCCTTTTCAACCTGTGGATGCGGTCGTGGCTTTCTGGGCCAAGGCAAACCGCTGCGCAAGCGAGCCTAAGGTCACCGTGGCGGGCTCGGTCACTACCAAGACTTATGCGCCGACCGGTGGTGGTGCCCCGGTGGAATATGTCTTGGACAAAGAAGGCGGTCATGGCTGGCCCGGGACGGTCAGCCGGCGCGCTGAGAACCAACCGATCACATCCTTCAAGGGGGCCGAACGTATTTGGGGCTTCTTCAAGGATAAGGCCCGCGTCCTAGACCCGAAATAACGGCCCTCTTGGCCTCGCCTGAAGCGAGCTCAGTTTCGACCCATGAGAACGCTTGCACTTGCCCGTCTGCGCCAGGTCGTAAAGATATCATCACCCCTATGAGCCCTACGCGCCGTGCTTTCCTCGGTTCCCTCGGCGGCCTGGCCGCCGGTTACGCCTTTGCTCCGGCGTTGCGTGCGGCGGAAGCCAGCGGCAAGCCCCTTGGCCTCGCGCTCTGCGGTCTGGGCGGTTACGCCAACGGCGAGCTTTCACCGGCGCTGCTCGAGACGAAGAACGTCAAACTCGTGGCCGCCATCACCGGCACCCGCGAGAAGGGCGTGAAGCTGGCGAAGCTCCACGGCTTCGATGAAGCCAACATCTATTCCTACGAAGAGTGGGACAAGGTCGCCGCGAACAAGGCCATCGACATCATCTACGTGGTCACTCCGCCCGGTATCCACGCCCAGAACGTCATCGACGCCTTCGGCGCCGGCAAGCACGTCATCTGCGAGAAGCCCATGGCGACCTCGGCAGCCGAATGCGACACCATGATCGCCGCGGGCAAGAAGGCTGGTAAGCGTCTCGCGATCGGCTACCGCCTCCACTTCGACCCGTATCACCAGGAGCTCGTCCGCCTGGCTAAGTCTCAGGAGTTCGGTCCGTTCATGAAGATCACGACCGCCAACGGTTTCACGCTTCGTCGCAAGGCCTGGCGCATCGATAAGAAGCTCGCCGGCGGCGGCGCGCTGCTGGACATGGGCATCTATTCGGTCCATGCCTGCTGCATGGCGGCCGACGCCAATCCGGTGGCCGTCACGGCCAAGGAGCTGCCGAAGACCCAGCCGGAATTCTTCACTGAGGTCGAGCAGGCCATGGAGTTCCGTCTCGAGTTCGCAAATGGCGCCATCGCGGACGTCTGGACCGGCTATGACGCCAATCGCGCCGAGCTCCTCGCCGAAGCCGAGAAGGGCTGGTTCAAGGGCGAGCGCCCCGTCTTCAGCTACCGTAACCTCAACATCTCGACCTCCGCCAAAGGCAAACTGGACTTCGGCATCTTCCGCCAGCAGCAGCGCCACATGGACGGCGTCGCCGCTGCGTTCCGCGATGAAAAGCCCGTGAGCTGCTCCGGCGAACTCGGCCGTCGCGACATGGTCATCATCGACGGCATCTACGAGTCGATCCGCACCGGTAAGAAGGTGCAGTTGAAGTATAGCTGACGAAGAGGGGTAGGGGTGGGGGTAGGGGTAGGGACAGCACCACGTGCTGTCCTGATGCCGCTATGTCGTGACGCGGTCCCGACCCTGCCTTCGGCTAATCGATTCAGTCATCGATTCAGCCCTCAACGCAGTCATCGACTCAGTCCTCTTCTTCAGTTCGTCCCCTTGGCCAGGCGCTGGCGGAGTTCGGCGACGACGGAGGCGTAGGCGGGATCGGTGGCGAGGTTCTTGAATTCACCGGGGTCGGCGTCGTGGTCGTAGAGTTCGACGCCAAGCTTACCTTGGTTCCACTCGGTATAGCGGTAGCGTTCGGTGCGCACGGAGCGGCCGACCTTACGCTCGGGCGTGGCCGCCTTCTTCTTGCCGCCGGCGTTGATGGCGCCGAAGTCCACCTGCGTGTAGGCGGCGTGATTCCAGAGCGTATCGGGGCGTTCCAGTACCGGGCGGAGGCTCTTGCCCTCGACGCGCTTGTCGGGACGAAGGCCGCAGAGGTCGGCGACGGTGGGGTAGAGGTCCACGAGTTCGGCGACACGCTTGGTAGCGCGGCCATTGGCGGGGTTACCCGGGTCGCGGATGATGAACGGCACGCGGGCCGAATCTTCGTAGAGGGAACGCTTCTGCCAGAGTCCATGTTCGCCGAGGTTGTACCCGTGGTCGCTGATAAAGATCACGACGGTGTCCTTATCCAGGCCCTGTTTCTTGAGTTCGGCCAGCACCATGCCGAACTGAGCGTCCATGAATGTCATCGATGCCAGGTAGGCCTGCTTCGCTGTGCGCTGGGTGTCTTCAGACATCCCGTAGTTGGCCACGGCGGTGTTGGAGAGAGCCACCGGGGGCTTAGTCTCACGATTGCCGGCGGGTTCCTTGGCCAGCTGCACCTGATCCTTCGGGTATTGGGTGAAGTAGGGCTTAGGGGCGACGTAGGGCGTGTGCGGACGGAAGAAGCCCACGGCCAGGAAGAACGGCTGTGAGCGCTTCTGACGCAGGAAGTCGACAGCTTGCGCGGCGATCTTGCCGTCCGTCTGCTCGGCGTCAGTGCCATCGGCGGCGAGCCAGCTGACCGTACCGCCGTAGTTGCCGGAGCCGACGAGGATCTGGCCCGTCTTACCCTTTGCCTTGTCGGCCGAGCTACCGGCGCCGACGCCGATGGAGAAGATCTTATCCTCGTCGTCGCAGTCGCGTCCGCGGGGATTCCAGACGCGTTCCCAGGACTGAGGGT
>JBILHF010000012.1:0-35772 GCA_044350605.1 Opitutales bacterium | reverse complement strand
GCGAAGAGGAAGCTGGTCGGCACGCCGCCGCAGAGCAGCGCGAAGAAGAAAGTGCGGAAGGGCATCCGGTTCAGGCCGGCGAGGCAGGCGATTGCTTCGGGAAGAATCGGGAGGCAGCGCGAACCCGCTACCAACCAGGCGCCTCCTTCGGCGAAGAGCTTCTCGCCTGACTCCAGTGCTTCGGCCCCGGCGAGACGCACGGCGAGCGGTCGGCCCAGCCAGCGGCTGAGACCATAGGCGAGCAGGCCGGCCGCGACGGTGCCGGCCGCGGCGTAGAGACCGCCGACGAGCGTGCCGTAGGCGAGGCCGAGCGCCGACATCACGAGCGTGCTCGGGATCGGCAACAGGAGATCGGCGACGAGCAGGCCTGCGCCGGCGAGACCGCCGGCGGCGCCGAAGCCGGCGATCCACGTGCGCGAGCCTTCGACCGTGAACGTCGCGTCCAGCGCGTCGCCCCAGATCATCCATGGGATGATCGCGCCGGCCAGCAGGAGCGTCGAGGCGACGAGCAGGCCGCGATGGCGGGCGAAGAAATTCATGCGCCGGCGCGCAGGTCCTTCCAAGGCGACTCGCCGCTGACGTCGACCATGAAGGGGCCCTTGCTCGCCCCGGGCGAAAGGATCGCGAGGATCGTGGCGTCCGCCTTCGAGACGTTGAACGTCGCGTGCACGACGCCGGCCGGGATGTGCGCCGCGTCGCCGGGCTTCAGGATGCGCTTCTCCTTCTCCACCCACTGTTCGACCTCGCCCGCGAGGACGTAGATCATCTCCTCGAGCTCGGGGTGCGTGTGGAAAGCGTGGCCTTCCCCGGCGGGCAGGGTCGCCTCGCAGACCTGCAGGTCCTTCGCACCGGTGAGTTCCGGGCGGGTCAGCCAGTAATTGGTGCGGCCTTTGTATTCTTCCTTGATGGCCTCGGCCTTCGTCACGAATCGCAGCGGTTGGGTCATGTAAGTTCCTATGCTATCCGGTCCGCTGTGAGCAAGCCAGAGGGGCTGGTCGTTGACAGGGAGGAACCCCGAGATGAAATGGAGGTCCCCCAAGATACCCCCATGAAGCGCACCCTATCCCTCCTCCTCGGGCTTTCTCTGCTCGGCGCCGCATCGGTCGTCGCCCAGGAAGCCAAGAAAGACGCCCCTAAGAAGGCCGCCGCTCCGGCCGTGAAACTGCCGGCGCAGCAGCCCGATGTCGCCGCTCCTAAGTTCGACCCTAAGACCGGTCAGGTCCAGGCCGGCTTCGCGAAGTCCCACGAAGCCTTCGTCGCCGTCGCCAAGAAGGGCGAAGCGCAGGTCGTCTTCCTCGGTGACTCCATCACCGCGGGTTGGAACGGTCATAAGGCCCTCTTCGAGAAGGAGTATGGCCAGTATAAGGCCGCCAACTTCGGCATCGGCGGCGACCAGGTCCAGCACGTCCTGTGGCGCGTCGAGAACGGCGAGTTCGAAGGCATCAAGCCCAAGGCTGTCGTGCTCATGATCGGCACCAATAACGTCGGCAACCCGGCGCATACGCCCGAGCTGATCGCCAACGGCATCAAGAACATCATCGCCGCGATCCACCAGCGCTCGCCCAACACCAAGGTGCTCCTCCTCGCGATCTTCCCGCGCGGCGCCACCGAAGCGAACAACCCCGGCCGCGCCAAGAACAAGGCCGTCAACGCCCTCATCGCGAAGTTCGACGACGGCCAGAAGGTCCGCTACCTCGACATCGGCGCCAAGTTCCTCACCGCCGACGGCACGCTCGAGAAGTCCGTCATGCCGGATCTCCTGCACCTGAACGCCGTCAGCTACCAGATCGAAGCCGACGCCATCCGCGAGCCGCTCGCCGCGCTCGTCAAGTAAGCCGCGCCGAGGCGCCGAAACCGGGCCGGTCCTCGTCGAGGGCCGGCCCTTTTCATGTCCGGCTTACTTGCCCCAGCCGGCGGGCAGGTCAGGCAGCGTGGCCGTGAGGATCTCGTGGATCGCGACGCGTTCCGCTTGCTCGAGGTGGCCGAAGGCCGGCGCGGGCGGGAAGGCGCGCAGGCCGGACGAAAGACGCAACAGGGTGATTTCCCGGAGCTGCGGCGGCAGGTGCGCGAAGCTTTCGGAGTAGATCAGCGGGCTGCAACGATAGCGGAAGAGCCGCGTGCGTAGGTCGAGGTCGCGGAGCGAGCGGCCCTGCGCGTCGGGCTTGCGGGTCTTGGCGTAGGCGGTGGCGAAGACTCCGTCGGAGCGCAGCGCATCTTCCGGCCAGGCGGCTTCATCGCGGCAGAGCAAGGCGTCGAGGATCTTCTCCGCCTGGCTTTCGAAGACCACGAGGCAGGAGCCTTGGGGCGGGGCGTCGTCGGGCAGGCCAAGGATCGCGCGCATGGCCGGCCAGCGGTGCAAGGCGATACGGGCGTCCTGCAGGGCGGTGGATATCACGTTATGCACGTGGACCTGGTGGTCGTGCAGGAGCAGCGGCACGACGTCGCTCGTCTTCAGGAGATAGCGACGGGTGTCCACGATGCCTTCAAGCGAGCCGAGGTTACGCGTCGGTTGCGCCGATGCTCCTTCGAAATCCTCGAGCCGCCGGCCGGTCAGGTTACCACGGTGACGTAGTCCGGGGCCGCCGCCGGTGACATACCAGCCGCCCCAGCGTTCCTCGAGCGGAGTCGACGGGGCGATGTTGGCGCCGCCCGATCCGCCGAGCGGCTCGCCCCTCGCGTCAGGGAAGACCGAGCGCGTGCGTAGCGTGGGGGTGTGTTCGTGGCGCGCATGGCAGAGCAGGCAGTCGTTGTCGCGCACGAGCAGAGGGGCCGGGCCGGTCTCGTGGGCGTCGAGGACGTAGAACGTCGCGCCCAGCTGCGGGTCGAAGACCGTCACCTCGAACGCGCCCGTGGGCGCCCACCCGACGTAGGCCTCGTCGGAGAAATAGAGCACGCGCGGCGTCTCCGGCGTGATCAGGTCGCGCTGCAGGCTCGTCTTGCTGAACACGAAGAGCTGGGACTCCGCCGGCACCTTGAATTCGTCGAGCAGCCACTGCAGGCGTTTCTTCGCCGGGAGGGAGCGGATCGCGTTGGCGCGCGCTTGGTGGGCGGCGTTCAGGGCCGTCGCCCGATCCTTGGCTTCGGTGGCCGAATACTTGATCGGCGCTTCCTCGAACGGCTCGGCCTGCTGGGCGGAGAGGTTCGGTGCCAGGAGGCCGGTGAGGCCGAGGAGCAACAGGCGAGGCGCGGAGGAAGGCACGCGTCGACGATGGCGCGCCTTCTTCCGGACACAAGACCCGGCTCAGCGTCGGATGATCAGGCGCATCTTGCGGATGGCTTCCGCTTCGATCTGGCGGATGCGTTCGCGGGAGACGCCGTGGCGCCGGCCGATGGCGTCGAGCGTCAGCTCCTCGCCGTCGAGGCCGGCGCGGAGGCGGATCACCTCGAGTTCGCGGGGCGTGAGCTGGGCCATGACTTCGGCCAGCGCGGCTTGGCGGTCGGAGGCTTCGGCGGCGACGGCCGGCGTGGGCGCTTCCCGGTCGGCCAGCGTGTCGCCGAAGGTCGTCTCGCTGTCTTCGCCGATCGGCGCGTCCAGCGACTGGCCGTGCTGCTGGTAGCAGCGCAGCTCGACGATCTTCTCCGGCGTGCACTTCAGGCGCGTGGCGAGTTCGGCTTCGGTGGGCTCCCGGCCGGTCTCCTGCCGGAGCCCGGCTTCGGCCTTGCGGAGCTTGGCCATCTGCTCGTGCAGGTTGCGCGGCAGCCGGACCGTGCGGCGCAGGAAGTTCAGGTGGCGGAACACCGCGCTGCGGATGCCCCAGAACGCGTAGGTGCTGAAGCGGTGGCCGAGGTCGGCGTCGAAGGCGCGGGCGGCCTCCATGAGCGCGACGTTGCCGGCCGCGATGAGTTCGATGATCTCCTCGCGGGGCACGCGCATCTGCTTGGCGGCGTGGTAGCTCAGACGCAGGTTACGGTTCACCATCTCATCGAAGGCGGCCTGACCGGCCGGAGTGAGATTACCGTCAGCGAGCTTGCCGGCCTTGATGCGGTGGCCGAGCGCCAGTTCCTCTTCGGCGCTCAGGCGGGGCCAGCGGGCGGCCTGGTTGAGGTAGACCGTCAGGCTGTCCGCCTCGCCGGAGCGGTCGGGGGCCGTCTCGAGGCGGGAGACCTCGATTTCACCGAGATCGGGGAGGTCGGAGCGGAGGAGGGTGGTGAGGGCGTCGTTCTTGGCGGTGCGGTGCGGGATGTGGTTGATCATGGAAAAAGAAAGGGGCCTGTATATATAGGGCTGAAAAAGGGGGGTCTGAGAGACGCTTTTACATAAGTGACTGAAAATCAGTCAGATAAAAACATATTATATTTTTAGAGGGGGTCTCCTCGGCGGGGTGGCCGGGAGGGGCTAGCAGTGACCCGGGGCTCATTATACCCAGGCTCGGGGTTTCGTCAAAGGGGGTGGTGGCGGTTTCTTGGCATACCCCTTAAACGATGAAGATTGGCGGATTTTTTGGGTGGGAACGGGGCTTGGTTTGGGGAGTCTATAGGAGATGCCCCGCCTCTTACCCCTCTGCGTCGCTGTGCTCGCCTGTCTCGGCCTGTCGCTGTCGGCGGCCGACCGCCCCAACATCCTGATGATCGTCTCAGACGACCATGCTTGGTTTGATTACGGCTTCATGGGTTCGAAAGCGGTCAGCACGCCGCATCTCGACAAGCTCGCGGCGGAGTCGCGCGTCTTCCCGCGTGGCTATGTCACGAATTCCCTCTGCGGACCGAGCCTCGCCTCGATGCTGACCGGCCGGCACGTGCACCGTCACGGACTGACGGGCAACGACCCGCTCGTCCCCGTGAGCATCCCCGCCGGCGCCAAAGGCGCGGCCAAAGCCGCCGCTGCGAAACAGAAGAACGCCGCTTTCCTCGATGGTCGCGCCCAGATGATCAAGCGCTTCCAGGAATCGCCGATCCTGCCCCGCCTCCTCGGCGAGCAAGGTTACGTCAGCCTGCAGACGGGCAAGTGGTGGATGGGTCCTTATCAGACCGGCGGTTTCACCGAAGGCATGACCAAGGGGGGGCGCCACGGCGACGAAGGCCTCGACATCGGCCGCAAGACCTTGGCGCCGCTCACGGATTTCATCAGCCGCGCGAAGAAGGACGGCAAGCCGTTCTTCGCCTGGTATGCGCCGATGATGCCGCATGACCCGCACACGCCGCCGGAACGCCTGCTCGCGAAGTATCGGGACAAGTCCCCGACGCTCCACGCCGCGAAATACCATGCGATGGTGGAATGGTTCGACGAGACCATCGGCGAGATCCGCGCGCATCTCGAGAAGGAGGGCCTCGCCCGCGACACGATCATCGTCTACATCGCCGACAACGGCTGGATCCCGCGCACGGACAAGCCTTCGGTCGATTTCGAGCGCTCCAAGCAGTCGCCCTTCGACGGTGGCGTACGCTCGCCGATCTTCGTGAGCTGGCCCGGACGCATCAAGCCGGCCGTGATGGCCGAAGCCGCCAGCGCGGTGGACATCATGCCGACGCTCCTGAAACTGGCCGGCGCCCCCGTACCCGCCGACGGCGACGGCCTCGACCTGCTCGACGACGCGGCCCTGAAGGCGCGGCCGTTCGTCGCGGGACAGAACTCGACGCACGACATCCTCGATCTCGCGCGTCCCGCGGCCAGCCTGCGCTACCGCTGGCTCGTCGCCGGCGACCTCAAGCTCATCGTCTCCAGCGGACTCAAGACCGGCGGGAAGCAGCAGGGTTCGGGCGATGCCATCGAGCCGCCGCGCCTTTTCGACCTCAAGGCCGATCCCTACGAACTTCGCGACCTCGCCGCCGAACGTCCTGATGATGTGAAGCGCCTGACGACCCAGCTCGACGGCTGGTGGACCGGACGCTGATGCCCTTCCTGATTTCCAACACCATGAACACCACCCGCCTCCTCCTCGCCGCGCTCGTCGCCGCGCTCGTCGGCTGTCAGTCGGCCGACACCACTGCTCCCGCTCCGAAGGTCGCCACCAAGACCGCCCCGAAGCCGGCGCCCGCCCAGTATGTCTTCTACGTCGGCACCTCCGGCGCCAAGGCTCAGGGCGTGCTCCGCTGCGTGCTCGACGGCAAGACCGGTAAGATCTCGACGCCGACCGTCGCCGCCGAAGCCAAGTCCGCTTCCTATGTCGCGCTCAGCATGGACGCCAAGTTCCTCTACGCCACCGCCGAAGCCGCCGAAGGCGCCGTCGCCGCCTACGCGGTCGAAGGCGACAAGCTCCGCCTGCTCAACACCGAAGCCTCCAAGGGCAAAGGCCCGACGCACCTCGCCGTCGATACCGTCCGTCGTAACCTGGTCGTCGTGAACTACGGCTCCGGTTCGACCACCGCGCTGCCGATCAAGGCCGACGGTTCCCTTGCCGCCGCTTCGTCCTCGATCCAGCACGTCGGCACCGGTCCGAACACCGGCCGTCAGACCGGCCCGCACGCCCACGGCGTCTACTTCCATCCGAAGAGCGGCCGCGCCTACGTCGCCGACCTCGGTACCGACGACATCTTCATCTACAAGTTCGACACCGAGAAAGGCCTGCTCGTCGCGAACAAGCCGAAGTCCGGCCGCGTCACCGCCGGCGAAGGCCCGCGCCACCTCGCCTTCCATCCGAACGGCAAGTTCGCCTACGTGAACACCGAGATGGGCCTCAACGTCGTCGCCTTCTCCGTCGAGCGTAACGGCGGCCTGAAGCAGTTCCAGAGCCTCCCGACGCTGCCGGCCGGCGCGGAGACCAAGGGTGCTTCCACCGCCGAGATCTTCGTCCGCCCCGACGGCAAGACCCTCTACGTCTCGAACCGCGGCCACGATTCCATCGCCGTCTACTCGATCGCCCAGGACGGCAGGCTCGCTCTCCTCCAGCACGTGCTCGGCACGCCCGCCACGCCGCGCGGCTTCGGTCTCAGCGCCGACGGCCGCTGGCTCGTGTGCGCCGGCCAGAAGTCCGGCACGCTCAACGCCTACAAGATCAGCCGCGACGGCAAGCTCGTCGACACCAAGCAGGCCGTCGAAGCCCCGGCCGCCGCCGCGGTCGTCTTCGTCCCTTGATCCGCGGGTAACCTCCGCATGTTCCGAGATCCCCTTCTTGCCGGTCTTTTCCTGACGGCCTCCCTTGGGGCGGCGCCGGTCGACTTCGCCCATGAGGTGGTGCCGATCCTGCGTAAGCACTGCGGAGAGTGCCACACGGGCGACAAGAAGAAGGGAAGTTTCTCGATGAACACACGCGCCTCGCTGCTCGAAGGCGGCGAGAGCGGCGCGGTGCTTTTCCCTGGTCAGGCGTCGAAGGGACGCCTGCTCGAGTCGATCGTCAGCGAAGACCCCGACGAGCGCATGCCGCCGAAAGGCGCGCGTGTGAGTCCGGCCGAGGTCGCCATCCTGCGCAAGTGGGTGGAGCAGGGCGCCGTCTGGACCGAAGGCTTCGCCTTCAGGCAGCCGGCTTTCGAGCCGCCGCTGCGTCCGCGCAAGCCGGTGCTGCCCGAAGCCAAGCCGGGTCGGACGCATCCGCTCGACCGCGTGCTCGACGGCTGGCTCACGGCCAAGGGCGCCCCGATTCCGGCGCCGGCGGATGACGCCACCTTCCAGCGTCGCGTCATGCTGGATCTCGTCGGCCTGCTGCCGTCCGCCGAAGAGGCCCGCGCTTTCGCGGCCGACCCGCGGCCCGACAAACGGGAAGCGCTCGTGCGCACGCTCCTCGCCCGCGATGTCGACTACGCCGACCACTGGATGGTCTTCTGGAACGACCTGCTGCGTAACGATTACGCCGGCACCGGCTACATCGACGGCGGCCGCAAGCAGATCACCAACTGGCTCTACCTCTCGCTGCTCACCAACAAGCCTTACGACCGCTTCACGCGGGAGCTCGTGGCGCCTTCCGCCGACAGCGAAGGCTTCGCCAAGGGCATCATCTGGCGTGGCGCGGTGAGCGCGGGCCAGGTGCCCGAGCTCCAGTTCTCGCAGAGCGTCTCCCAGACGTTCCTCGGCATCAACATGAAGTGCGCCTCGTGCCACGACAGCTTCACCGACCGCTGGAAGCTGCGCGACGCCTACGGCCTCGCCGCCATCTACGCGAACCGGCCGATGGAACTCGTGCGCTGCGACATCCCGACCGGCAAGCCGGCCGTCGCTGCCTGGCCCTTCCCTGAACTCGGCCAGGTCGACGCCGCCAAGCCGCGCGAGGAACGACTCGCCCAGCTCGCCGCGCTCATCACCCATCCGGAGAACGGCCGTTACCAGCGCACCATCGTCAACCGCCTCTGGCACCGCCTGATGGGCCGCGGCATCGTGCATCCCGTCGACGCGATGCAGACCGAGCCGTGGAACCAGGACCTACTCGACGTGCTCGCCAACCGCCTCGTCGAGTCCGGCTACGACCTCAAGGCCGTGCTCGCCTTCATCGCCACCTCGCAGGCTTATCAGTCCCGCGCCGAGACCCTCGCGCGCGACGCCGACGACAAAGGTTACGCCTACCGCGGTCCGCGCGCCAAGCGGCTGACCGCCGAGCAGTTCGTCGACGCCGTCTGGCGGCTGACCGGCACCACGCCTTCCAAGATCGAACCCAAGGTGCCGCGGACTGCGCCGGTCGTCGCCGCCGTCAAGAAGCCCGTCGTCGAGCCGCTCGTCGCCGTGCCGATCTGGTCGGGCGACATCGCCGCCGGCCGCGTGCCTGCCGCGGGTGAGACCCGTACTTTCCGCCGTCAGCTCGTGCTCGACACCGACGTGGATGCCGCGAACTGCGTGGTGACCTGCGACAACGGTTTCGAGCTGTTCGTGAACGGCAAGAAGATCGGCGCCGGCGACAACTGGGCCGACCCGCAGAACTACGACCTCTCCGTCGCGCTCCTCAAAGGCGCGAACCAGATCGTCGTCGTCGGCCGCAACGCCGGCTCCGGGCCGAACATCGCCGCGCTCTTCTTCCAGGTGAACGTCACGCTCAAGGGCGGCGCCCGCGTGAAGCTGGCCACCGATGCCGCTTGGGAGTGGACGCCCAGCGTGCCCAACGCCCGCGGCGCCTTCGCCGCCGGCAAGGGCAAGGCGAAGGCCGCGGAGCCCCTCTGGCAGCCCGTCGCGCTCGTCAAGAGCGAGGCCTGGCGCAAGGCGCAGACCCGCATGGCCGAGATGCTCGCCGGCGTCGAAGGCACCAGCAGCCTGCCCGCACGCGCCGGCCTCGTGAAGTCCGACCTCCTCCAGCGCGCGCTCGGCCGCCCGAACCGCGAGCAGATCGTCTCGATGCGTCCCAATGAACTCAGCACGCTCGAGGCCATCGACCTTTCCAACGGCCAGGCGTTGACGAACCTCCTCGCCGCCGGCGCCGCCAAGCTGAAGCGCCGCGCGTGGGCTTCGCCGGAAGAGCTCGCCCGCTGGCTCTACCTCTCCGCGCTGAGCCGTGAGCCCGCGCCCGCGGAGCTCAAGGTCGCCGCCGGCATCGTCGGCGCCGAGCTTTCCGAACAAGGCATCGCGGACCTCCTCTGGGCCGTGTGCATGCTTCCCGAATTCCAGACCATCCGCTGACCGCCATGTCCTCCCCGCTGCCGCTTGACCCGTCCTTACCCGAGCCGCTGGCCCGTCGCGAATTCCTCCGCATGCTGGCCGCCGCCGGCGCCGCCACGCTCTCGATGGGCGCCCCGCGCCTCCTCGCCGAAAGCGAGAAGATCGTGCAGCCGACCGCGACCGCCGACGCGGTCATCCTCATCTGGCTCGCCGGCGGCATGGCCGCGCCCGAGACGTTCGACCCGAAGCGCTACGCGCCTTACGAGAAGGGGCTCACCTACGACCGCGTCCTCAGCACCTTCCCGGCGATCCCGACTTCGGTCGACGGCGTCCGCATCTGCGAAGGCCTGGAGAACATCGCGCAGGTCATGGACCGCGGCACGATCATCCGTTCGGCGGTGCAACCCGACCTCGGCAGCATCCTGCACTCGCGTCACCAGTTCCATTGGCACACCGGCTACGTGCCCCCGCAGACGGTCGCCTGCCCGCACATCGGCGCCTGGATGGCCCGCGTGCTCGGTCCGCGTAATCCGGTCATGCCGGCCTTCATCAACATCGGCCAGCGCCTCGAAGGCGTCGGCGAAAGCGAAGAACTCAAGGCCTTCACCACCGCCGGTTTCTTCGGCGGCGAATATGGCCCGATGAACCTGCCGTTCCCCGAGGAGGCCGCCGCCGCCGTGCGTCCGCCCAAGGGCATGGACGCCGGTCGCTTCGTGAACCGTGACCGCGAGTTCCGTCGCCTCGTCGACGCGACGCCGGACCGCGACCTGCTCAGCGACCACCAGCATCAGTCGATGCTGCGTTCGATGGACAACGCCTATCGTCTGCTCAGCGCCAAGGAGCGCGCCTCGTTCGACATCTCGCTCGAGACGCCCGAGGTCCAGAAGGATTACGACACCGGTCGTTTCGGCCGCGGTTGCCTGCTGGCCCGCCGCCTCGTCGAGAACGGCGCGCGCTTCGTCGAGGTCACCACGGAATACGTCCCGTTCTTCCAGTGGGATACGCACGGCAAGGGTCACGAGACCGTCGCCAAGATGCACGCCGAGATCGACCGTCCGATCGCGCGCCTCGTCCGCGACCTCGAGCAGCGCGGGTTGCTCGACCGCACCTTGGTCATCATCGCCAGCGAGTTCAGCCGCGACGCCATGATCGAAGGACGGCCCGGTTCGCAGGCCAAGGACCAGGCGTTCAACAAGTCCGGCGTCATCACCAGCCCCGACCATTACGGCCTGCACCGTCACTTCACCGGCGGCACGAGCGTCGTCATGTTCGGCGGCGGCGTGAAGAAGGGCCACGTCTACGGCGCCACCGCGGACGAGCGTCCGCTGGTCGCGATCAAGGACCCCGTCTCGATCAGCGACATGCACGCCACGATCTTCCGCGCGATGGGCATCAGCCCCAAGACCGCGTACGACGTCGAGGGCCGGCCCTTCTACGCGACCGTCGACGGCAAGGGCGTGCCGATCCCGATCTTCAGGAGCTGAGCGCGCGCAGCGGCGCGGCGTGGGCGCGCACGGCGGACTCGAGGAGTTCACCGGTGCGACGCATCGCTTCGTCGAGCGGCATCGCCGCGGGCTTGATGCCGATGAGCAGGTCGAACTGCGCGCGCAGCGCGTCCGAGTCTTCGACCGAACCGGCGACGCCGACGATCTTCTTGCCGAGCTGACGCGCGAGGCGGGCGACGCCGACCGGGCCCTTGCCTTGTAGGCTCTGCGCGTCGAGGCGGCCTTCGCCCGTGATGACGAGATCGGCGGAGGCGACGCGCGCCTCGAGATCGATTTGCGAGGCGACCATGTCGAAGCCGCTCACCAGACGCCCGCCGAGGAAGGCCATCAGCCCGAAGCCGAGGCCGCCCGCGGCGCCGGCGCCGGGGATGTCGCGCGGGTCGACGCCGAGGTCGCGGCGGGCCAGGTCGGCCAGGTGTTCGAGGCGCTGTTCGAACCAAGCGAAGTCACGGACGCCTTTCTGGGGGCCGTAGACCCGGGTGGCTCCGCGGGGGCCGAGGAGGGGGTTGTCGACGTCGCAGGCTGCGATCAGCTCAAAGGGGGGGAGGGAGGTCGGCCGCTCGACCTGGTCCGCTTCGAGGATCGTCTCGAGGGTGGGGGAGAAGTCCTGACCCCGTCGCTTGAACCGGTATCCCAGGGCCAGGGCGACCCCGAGGCCCGCGTCGTTCGTGGCGCTGCCTCCGATGCCAATCAGCAGCCTTCGGGCACCTCTCCGGAGGGCGGATTGGATGAGGATTCCAGTTCCTAAGGTATTGGCTTTAAATGGGTTAAGTTCGATATCATGGACGATAGCCAAGCCGCTGGCCGCGCTCATCTCCATGATGGCCGTGGCGGAGCCGGGGACCCAGCCGAAGGGGGCCTCGATCGGCCGTCCGTGGGCGTCCTGGGTCTGGGCATGCACCCATTCCCCCGCCAGGGCGGTCGTCATGGCTAAGGCCGTCCCTTCGCCGCCATCGGCGATCGGGCAGATGTCGATGAGCGCCCCCGGAAACAACGTTTCGAGGCTATTTTTGAGATGTAACCCCGCTTTTTCGGCCGGCAGCGAGCCCTTGAATTTATCGTTGGCGATCAGGATGCGCATCGTCTGACGGCGGCATCTTCGGCTTGGGGTCTTCTCTTTACAACCCGAATGGGGAAGCGCTCTTGATTTCCGAGGGAGCGGACTTACATTATTTTTCAAGGTCAGCCCCTCCCGGCTGTTTCCCTTGACCCTTATCCTGCTTTAAAAAACACGCCCATGCTGTCGCTCCGTCACTCCGCCCTCGCGCTCACGCTGTTCGCCTCCGCCTTCGCGGTCGCCGCCGACGAAGCGCAGCCTTCCAAGGAAGGACTCGAGTTCTTCGAGAAGAACATCCGCCCGATCCTCATCGATCGTTGCTACGAGTGCCACTCCGCCGAGAAGAATTCCTCGAAGGGCGGCCTCATCCTCGACTCCCGCGACGGCGCCTACAAGGGCGGCGACGAAGGTCCCGCCGTCGTCCCCGGCGACCTCGAGAAGTCCCTCCTCGTCAAGGCCGTCCAGTATACCGATCCCGAGTTCGCGATGCCGCCCAAGAAGACCGGCGGTAAGCTGCCGGACGAGAAGATCGCTCTCCTCGAGCAGTGGGTCAAGATGGGTGCGCCGATGCCCGGTGGCGGCGCCGCCAAGCTGACCGGTCTCACCAGCAAGGCCCGTGAACATTGGTCTTATCAGCCCGTCAAGAAGTTCCCCGTGCCCGAAGTGAAGAACAAGGCCTGGGTCAAGAATCCCATCGACGCCTTCGTCCTCGCCAAGCTCGAAGAGAAGGGCCTCCAGCCCAATCCGGCCGCGGGTCCCGAAGCCTTCCTGCGTCGCGTCTACTACGATCTGATCGGCCTCCCGCCCACCTCCGAACAGGTCGACGCTTTCGTCAAGGCCTGCGATAACGCCGGCCTCGCCGACTCGCTCGCCGCCCGCACCGGTCGCCCCGCCGGCAACCTCGAAGCCGTCTACACCAAGCAGGTCGACTTCCTCCTCGCCTCGCCGCACTACGGCGAACGCTGGGCCCGTCACTGGCTCGACACCGCCCGTTACTCCGACACGCGTGGCCTGCAGGTCGACCAGGGCGACAGCCTCTTCCGCGACTACCGCTACGCCTACGCCTGGACTTATCGCGACTACGTGATCAACGCGATGAACGAGGACAAACCGTACGACAAGTTCGTGGTCGAGCAGCTCGCCGCGGACCGCATCCCGGACATCTCTCCCGACGATCCTCGCCTCGCCGCCCTCGGCTTCATCACCATCGGCAAGCGCTTCGACGATATCCATGACACCATCGACGAGCGCATCGACACGACGACCAAGGCCTTCCTCGGCCTGACCGTCGCCTGCTCGCGCTGTCACGATCACAAGTTCGATCCGATCCCGATCAAGGACTACTACTCGCTGCACGGCATCTTCGCCTCGATCGTCGAACCGCTGCACCAGACCCCGATCGCGGCCACCGGCAACACCGCCGCCGCCCGTTCCGACTTCCTCAAGCGCCTCAACCAGCTCCAGGACGAGCAGGTCGCCGGCTTCTTCCGCTACATGCGCGAGACCCGCGCCCGCTATGACCGCGAGATGGCCGGCCGTCTCATGATCGCCACCGTCCGCGGCGGTTCCGCCGAAGCCGGCGAGTTCTCCGAACGCTACAAGATCGACCTGCAGTCCGACACGGACTTCGCCGCCATGCGCATCCAGAAGGATTCGCCCATCACCGGGCCCTTCGCCGCGCTGGCCTCCGTGCCGTATGTCTACTTCGCCGAACGCGCCCCGATCGTCCTGAAGGAATACCTCGACGATCCGGAGAACCGCGTGAATCCGATCATCGCCGCCGGCCTGCGCAATATCAAGCCGAAGACGATGCATGACGTCGCCGCCGCCTATCAGCGCATCTACGTCGAGAACAAGGCCGCGATCCTCGCCCACCTCGCCCTCCTGGCCAAGCCGGGTGAAGAATGGAAGAAGACCTCGCCGGGCATCGCCGAGATGACGGGCTACCCTTGGTCCATCCCGTCTTACGACGAGATCTTCGATAACGAAGAGATGATCTCCCTCTTCAGCACGCGTAAGTTCTGTCAGGACTGGCAGAACCGCCCGATCTACGGCGGCATCGGCAACCGCGAGCCGGTCGCCTATTTCCGTCACGCGCAGATCAACGAGCTCCGACTTTCCCACCCCGGCGTCCCCGGACACGCGATGGTCGTCCAGGACTCCGAAGGCGCGAAGGACAGCTACGTTTTCAAGCGTGGCGACAAGAACCTCAAGGGTGAGATCGTCCCCCGCCAATTCCTCGACATCCTGACGGTCGGCGAGCGCCGCCCGTATGTCGACGGCAGCGGACGCTACGAGTTCGCCCAGTCCATCATCGCCAAGGACAATCCGATCACCGCCCGCGTGGCCGTGAACCGCACCTGGACCAAGCACTTCGGCGAAGGCTTCGTGAACACGCCCGACGACCTCGGCAACATGTCCGAGAAGCCCTCGCACCCCGAGCTGCTTGACTACCTCGCCACGGACTTCGTGGAGAACGGCTGGACGATGAAGCGCCTCCACCGCATGATCGTGCTCAGCAGCACGTATCGTCAGGACTCCGATCCCACCGCCAATCCGCTGGTAGCCAAGAAGGGACCTGTCGATCCGCTGAAGGTCGACGCCGGTAACCGCCTCCTCTGGCGCGGCAACCTGCGTCGCCTCGACTTCGAGTCCATCCGTGACTCGATGATCCTGCTCACCGGCAAGATGACCACCACCGTCGGCGGCCAGCCGGCGAACATCACCGACGAGCCGTTCAGCTATCGCCGCAGCCTTTATGGTTACGTCGACCGCCGCCGCCTCAGCGACACCCTCTCGCAGTTCGACTACGGTGACCCCGATACCTCGAACACGAAGCGCAACTCGACGATCGTGCCCCAGCAGGCCCTGTTCTTCATGAACAACGCCCTGTCGGTCGACGTCGCCCGTGCCGTCGCCGCCCGCAAGGACGTCGTCAACGCCATGTCCGAGGACCAGCGCATCGTCGCGATGTTCCGCTGCATGTTCCAGCGTCGTCCGTCGACCAATGAGATCCGCGTGGCCCAGGAGTTCCTGACCAAGCAGAAGATGGGCGCCGCCACCGCCAAGCTCCGCCCCGCCGCCAAGGCCGGTGAGCGCGGCAAGGCCGTGGCGCCTGTCGCCCGCACCGCCGCCCCTTCGACCAAGGGTGCTCCGGTGATGGCTCCGGACGGTGAAGAGAGCATGATGATGGCCGTGACCGGTGGTGGCGCCGAAGGCGTCCTGCGTAACGTGGGAGAGATGATCTCCCGCGAGCCGCTGACCCCGACCGAGCTCCTCGTCCACGCGCTGCTCCTCTCGAACGAGTTCATCTACGTCAACTGACGTTTTTGACAGGTTTTTAACGAGGCCGGCCTTCGTCAAGGGGGTCGGCCTCTTCATTTATTGGCTTAATCCCGCGTGAATTGGTTGAAACATTTTAGCCGTAGGGGAGTATTTAATACTAGCGGTATTCCCCCTGTCGCCCACCCCCTTAAAACCACCATGTCGTCCTTGTCCGTCAGTCTTCGCCTGCTCGCTCTCGTCTCCGTCGCCAGCCTCGGCGCCGCCGACGCCCCTGAGCCGAAGATGGATCCGGCCGGCCTCGAGTTCTTCGAGAAGAACATCCGCCCGATCCTGACCGAGCGTTGCTACGAATGTCACTCGAAAGAGAAGGGTGTCTCGAAGGGCGGGCTCATCATGGACTCCCGCCAAGGCATGCTCGCCGGCGGCGACCTCGGTCCGGCCGTCGTCCCGGGCGACCTCAAGAAATCGCTGATGGTCGTCGCGGTCCATCAGGCCGACCCCGACATCTCGATGCCGCCGCGCAAGGCCGGCGCGAAACTTTCCGCCACGCAGATCGGTCTGATCGAACAGTGGATCAAGATGGGTGCGCCCGCTCCGGCCGGCGCCGGCGGCGCCAAGCTCACCGGTCTCTCCGACAAAGCTCGCGCGCACTGGGCTTTCCAGCCCGTCCAGACTTTCGCGGTGCCGACCAAGCTCAGCAACCCCGCCTGGTGCCAGAACGAGGTCGACGCCTTCATCATGGCCAAGCTCGACGAGAAGGGTCTCAAGCCCAGCCCGGCCGCCGACGGCGAAGCCCTCCTGCGCCGCCTGTCTTATGATCTGATCGGCCTGCCGCCCACCAGCGTCGAGGTCGACGCCTTCTCGCGCGATTACGACGCGGCGCTCGCTTACGACGCGATGGCCGTGCGCAAGGGACAGCCGGTGCGCGCCGTGGCCAGCGTCGTCGAACGTACCATCGACCGACTGCTCGCTTCGCCGCACTACGGCGAACGCTGGGCCCGCCACTGGCTCGACACCGCCCGCTACTCCGACACCAAGGGCCTGAAGCGCAACGGCACCATCGAGACGTTCGACAGCTCCTGGACCTACCGCGACTACGTCATCGACGCCTTCAACACCGACAAGCCTTACGACCAGTTCATCATCGAGCAGCTCGCGGCGGACCGCCTGCCCGACCTCGCCAAGGACGACCCGCGCCTCGCCGCGCTCGGCTTCGTCACCGTCGGCAAGCGCTTCCAGAACAACGATGACACCATCGACGAACGCATCGACGCCACGACCAAGGGCTTCCTCGGCCTGACCGTCTCCTGCTCGCGTTGCCATGACCATAAGTTCGACCCGATCCCGGCGGCCGACTACTACTCGCTCCACGGCATCTTCGCCTCCGTGATCGAGCCCCAGACCAACCCCGTCATCCGCGATCCGCTGCTCGTCGGCAAGAACGCCCCGAGCAACGCCTACCGCGCCGACTACGAGAAGCGCCTCGCCGCGCTCATCGAAGAGACCGCCCAGGGTTACTACAAGCATCTCGTGGGCATGCAGGCGGCCTTCCACCGTGAGTTCGCTCCGCGCGCCATGGCCGCCATGGTCGGCGGCTTCCGCAGCACCGCGGGCTTCGACATCCTCAAGAAATACGACCTCGGCGAAAGCCGCGAGCTCGGCAACACCTTCGCCGCCGTCATGGCCCGCCCGGACCACCCGATCACCGGACCGCTGGTCCGCCTGAAGAAGGTCAGCGCCGAAAACTTCGCCGCGCAGGCCCCCGGGATCCTGTCCGCCGCCCTCGCCGACACGAAGTCGCCGGTCAATCCGCTCATCGCCGAAGCCCTCCGTGGCCTCAAGCCGAAGTCTCTCGACGAAGTGGCGCTGGCCTATCAGGCCGCCTTCAAGAAGCACCGCGACAAGATCCTCGCCCACATCCAGCTGCGCACGCAGCCCGGTCGCAAGGCCGAGAAGGATGACCCCGCCGTCGCCCAGCTGGCCGCCTTCCCCTGGCCCTTGCCGGACGTCGAGGACATCCGTTCCGTGACCGTGTTGGAGCGCCTTACCGAAAGCCGTGATTTCTGCGCGAACTGGCAGACCCCGATCAGCTCGACCTTCGTCAACAACAACAAGCCGGTGAAGTATTTCAAGTTCGCCGACATCAACGCGCTGGACATCACCCACCCAGGCGGTCCCGGCACGGCCATGGTGATCACCGACGTCGAGAAGCCCCGCGACAGCAATGTCTACATCCGCGGTGACCGTAACAAGCGCGGCCCCGTCGCCCCGCGCCAGTTCCTCGAAGTGCTCTCCGGTCCCGATCGCCTGCCGTTCTATGAAGGCAGCGGCCGCCGCGAGCTCGCCCTCGCCATCGCCAGCCGCACCAACCCCCTGACCGCCCGCGTGCTCGTGAACCGCCTCTGGGCGCACCACTTCGGCGCCGGCATCGTCTCCTCGCCGGATGACTTCGGCAACATGTCCGAGGCCCCGAGCCACCCCGAGCTGCTCGACTGGATGGCCACGACGTTCGTCGAGGGCGGCTGGTCCATCAAGAAGATGCACAAGCGCATCCTGCTCTCCGCCGCCTATCGTCAGTCCGCGAATCCGAGCACCAATATCCTGCTGACGCAGAAATCCTCCGTGGATCCGACCAAGGTCGACGGCGGCAATAAGTTCCTCTGGCACGCGAACCTCCGTCGCCTGGATTTCGAAAGCATCCGCGACTCGATGCTGCTCCTGTCCGGCAAGATCGACCGCGCCATGGGCGGCCGCGCCGTCAACATCACCGACGAGCCTTACAGCTATCGTCGGACGATCTACGGCTTCATCGACCGCGACAAGCTCAGCGAACTTCAGTCGCAGTTCGACTTCGCCGATCCGAACATGGCGAACTCCATGCGCAGCTCCACGATCGTGCCGCAGCAGGCGTTGTTCTTCATGAACAATCCGCTCGCCATCGAAGTCGCCCGCAACGTCAACACCCGCCCGGAGATGGCTAAGGCCACTTCCGATGACGAGCGCATCACCCAGCTCTATCGCATCATGTATCAGCGCTCGCCCACGGTGCAGGAGCGCCAGATCGCCCGGGAGTTCGTGACCCGCATCGCGGGCTATATCGACGAGCCGGTCGTCCAGGCTCCCTCCAAGGGAGACAAGGCCGCCCGGGCCAAGGCCGAGCGGGTCGCCAAGGCCAAGGCCGATAAGGCCGCCCTGACCAAGGGGCCCTCGACCCCCGAAGTGAAGATCGAGACCTCGGTTAAAGGCGGAAAAATCGTGAATAACACGGAAATGGTCTCCCGTAAGGAGCCTTCCAACCCCTGGGTCATGCTGGCCCAGTCCATGATTTGCTCCAACGAGTTCGTCTACCTGAATTGATCACCCCACCCTCGAAAGAGTTGTTTTCTTACAATACCCCCCTCACAATTTAACCAACCTCATCATCCCCATGAAAGACTCCAGCTGCGGAAATTACGTCCCCACCCCGAACTCGCGCCGCGAGTTCCTGCGCCAGACCGGCCTCGGCATGGGCACGCTCGCCTTCGGCACCATGGTCGCCGACTACCTCGTCAGCGACGCCCAAGCCGAAGTGATGGCCAATCTCAAGCCTCGTAAGGCTCCTCTCGCCGCCAAGGCGAAGCACGTCATCCACATCTTCGCGGGCGGCGCTCCCTCGCACCTCGACACCTTCGATCCGAAGCCGAAGATGAAGGAACTCGCCGACATGTCGGCCGCCGGCATGAACGGCGTCCTCTTCCCGACTCCGTTCGAGTTCAAGAAGTCCGGTAAGTCCGGCCTCGAGATCTCTGAGATCTTCCCGAAGCTCCAGGGCGTCGCTGACGACATGTGCGTCATCCGCTCGTTGCACCAGGGTATCCCGGCCCACGGCCCGGCCGCCAAGCTGATGCACACCGGCTCGGCGATCCTCTCCAAGCCTTCCCTCGGCTCCTGGGTCCTTTACGGTCTGGGCACCGAAAGCCAGGACCTCCCGGGCTTCGTCTCCCTCGGCGGCAGCTCCGACGCGCGTGCTTCGGCCTTCCTCCCGTCCCTCTACCAGGGCGCCAACACCTCCTTCCGCCCCGGTGCTCCGGCGAACAAGATCATCGCCAACCTCCAGAGCGAATTCACCACGCAGGACGCGCAGCGCAAGCAGCTCGACCTCGTCCGTCAGCTCAACGAGCGCCACATGCAGACCGTCCAGAAGGACGAGCAGCTCGAAGCCCGCATCGAATCCTTCGAACTCGCCTTCCGCATGCAGACCGCGGCCACCGACGCCTTCGATATCTCCAAGGAGTCTGAGAAGACCCGCGAGATGTACGGCAAGACCGATCTCGGCGCCAAGCTCCTCTGCGCCCGTCGCCTCGTCGAGCGTGGCGTCCGTTTCGTCCAGGTCGACGCCGGCGGTTGGGACCACCATACCAACCTCTTCACCTCGATCGCCCAGCGCGCCGAGAACATCGACGGTCCGGCCGCGGCCCTCATCGCCGACCTCAAGCAGCGCGGTCTCCTCGACCAGACCCTGATCATCTGGGGCGGAGAATTCGGCCGCACCCCGACCACCGCTGGCCGCGTCAACCAGGCTTCCGGTCGCGACCACCACTCCAAGGCTTTCTGCTGCTGGATGGCCGGTGGCGGCGTCAAGGGCGGCATGCACTACGGCGAGACCGACGAAATCGGCTCCCAGGTCGCCGCTGACGGCGTCGACGTGCACGACCTCCACGCCACCATCCTCCGCCTCCTCGGCTTCGATCACACCAAGCTCACCTACCGCTACAACGGTCGTGACTTCCGCCTCACCGACAACTTCGGCAAGGCGGTCGAGAAGATCATCGCCTAAGGGACTCCGGTCCTCCGAGCGAAGGGCGGGCGCCGTGAGGCGCCCGCCCTTCCTGTTTTCCGGGGTCCCCGCCGGCTTGCGTTCCTTCATTCTCACATTCTAATAGAGCCAATCCCATGAGACTCCCCGCGTTCCTTGTCGTCGGTCTGCTCGGCTCCGCCCTCGCTTCGGCCGCGCCGAAGAAGGAGGAGTCCCGCAAGGAGCCGCCGAAGCCGGAGCCGAAGCCTTCGGTGGTCATCAAGGCCGATCCCCGCACCGGCGAGACGCCTCGCTCCGGCGTCAAGGGCGCCGACGCCCTCGGCCGTACGCAGACCCGTTACGACAACGGCGTCACGGCGGTGAAGACGCCGGATCCGTTCGGTGGTTCCACGACCCGTTATAGCAATGGAGTCACCGCCACGACCCGCCCCGATCCGTTCGGCGGCTCGACCACGCGTTATAGCAATGGCGTCACCGCCACGACGCGCCCCGACCCCTTCGGCGGCACGACCACCCGTTACAGTGACGGCACCAGCGCCACCACGCGTAAGGACCCATTCGGCAACCAGGTCACGACCTACTCCGACGGACGGCAGGAAGTGCTGCGCCCTGATCCGTTCGCGCCGAAGAAGCCCGCTAACGAGCGGAAATAAAACCCGGCCCAAACACAGGGCGCTTGAAAGCGCCCTGTGTTTGGTCACTCTGCAACTTCACCCCATGAAGCGTCATCTCCACCTGTGGGCCGCCTTGGCCGCCCTCGTCCTCGCGCTCCCGGCCGTCGCCGCGGAAGCCTTCACCTCCGGTCCTGGCTGGCTGGAATTCCCCGCCGGCAAGGGCGCGGGCGCCGGCAAGCACGTCGTCCTGCTCGCCGGAGACGAAGAATACCGTTCCGAAGAGTCGATGCCGATGCTCGCCCGCATCCTGTCCGAGCGCCACGGCTTCAAGTGCACCGTCCTTTTCTCGCATGACGGAGGCGTGATCAATCCGAACGCCGGCGCCTCCCTCGGCAAGCCGGAGGCCCTGGACAGCGCCGACGCCCTCGTGCTCGGCCTGCGTTTCCGTAAGTGGAACGAAGGCGCGCTCGCGAAGTTCGACGCGGCCATCAAGCGCGGCGTGCCGATCGTCGCCACCCGCACCAGCACGCACGCCTTCTCGGGTATCCCCAAGGAAAGCCCCTTCGTCGCCTACAACTGGAACAACAAAGGCGGCTTCGGTAAGAACGTGCTCGGCGAGACCTGGGTCAGCCACTGGGGCAATCACAAGGGTGAGGCCACGCGCACGGCCGTCGAAGCCGGCGCCGCCCAGCTCGCGATCCTTAACGGCGTGGGCGTCATCTTCGGTGACACCGACGTCTATGAAGCCTATCCGCCCGCCGATGCGCAGATCCTTCTCCGCGGCCAAGTCCTCAAGGGCATGGGCAAGGACGACCCTCTCAGCGAACGCGCCAAGAAGCGCGCCACTGACAAGCAGGAGCAGGGCGTGAATTCCCCTGCGATGGCCGTGGCCTGGACCCGCGAGGTCCCCAACGCCGGCGGTTCCAAGAACCGCGTGCTCACCACCACCATGGCTTCGGCCAGCGACCTCGTCGACGAGTCGCTCCGTCGCCTGCTCGTCAACGGTGTCTACTGGGGTCTCGGTCTCGACGTCCCTGCCAAGGCCGACGTCACCCCGGTCGTGGAATGGAAGCCCAGCAAGTATTCCTTCAACATGTTCCACCCCGGCCTCAAGGCCGAGGACTTCGCGGGCGTGTTGCCTCCGCCTCTGACGGCGGCTCCGGCCAAGCAGAAGAAGTAAGCCGCGCGTCGGCTTCCTTCCGCACGGGCGCATCGCAGGATGCGCCCGTCTTGTTTCAGGCCCGGATGCCGCGGTTCACCAGCAGCTGGATCAGCGCGTCGTTGTAGATGATATACGCCCCTTCGCGGGAGGTGGCGTCGCGCACCTCGATGTCGTCGGAGACGACGAACCAAGGCGCCTCCACCGTCTTATCCTTGGCGACGAGGTCCATGATGTCGTGGTCGGCCTTGGCGCCGGCGCGGCTGAACGTCACGCGGACCCGGGAATTCGTGGTCTTGAGCGCGGTCTGCTGGCCGTCGAAACTGATCCAGACATGCAGGCCAGGCGCGTCGTCCGCCAGCTTCTCGAGGAGCTGGACGACCTTCTGGCGGGCCGCCGCGTCGAGCAGGAAGCGACTGTCGCCCTGGACGTTCTTCTTGGTCGGCAGGCGCAGGCCGAGGTAATCTTGGCGGAGGCAGGCGAAGTTGTTGGCGTCGAGCGCGAGGCGGGCGGGTTCGCCCGTGGCCACCGCGCGTTCGAGCAGCGCGAGCGGCCCCGTCTGCTTCTGCACGTGGTAGGCGGCGTCGGCCAGGTAGGAGCGGCGGCGGTGGAGGTCGCGGCGGTAAAGGTCCGCGTGGCGCGAGTCGACGAGTCCGGCCTGTTCGGCGAGGAGCAGGGCGCTTTCGATCGATTTCAGTTCGCGGGCGTCGGCGCCGTTGATGCGGGCGGAGATGCGTTCGAGGAAGGGGTCGGAAGGCTGGTCGCGTTTCTCGAGTTCATAGCGGACCTTCTCGATGTGCTCGGTGATGCGTTTCTCCAAGGCGACGACCTCGGGCAGGGCCTGGCCGGCGGTGCGCAGGTAACGGCGCAGGAGCTTGAGCATCTCCTCCATCTGCGGGATGGCTTGGCGCAGTTCGTGTTCCTTCGCCAGGAAGGGGTCGGCGTCACGCTGGGCCTTGCGGACCTTCTCGACGGTCTCCGTCGTCAGCTGGCGCAGCTTGGCGACTTCCTCGGAAGCGGATCTCAGCGTGCGGGCGTCGGCCAGCCAGGGACGAACTTCTTCGGAGAGGAGTTCCTCGGCGATCTCTCGCGCCTTCTTGGCCACGTGTTCCCGGGCGCGGTCGAGTTCGCCGCGGAGTCGCGTCACTTCGGCTTCTTCGCTGGTCAGCTTGGCTTGCAGGGACTGGAGGCTGGCCTCCGCGACGGCGGCCAGCTTGGCCGCTTCCTGCGCCTGGCGGGCGCCTTCCTCGCGGACCTTCCGGATCTCGGCGTCCTTCGCTTCGAGTTCGTTGGTATGCTGGCGGCGGATCTGGCGGCCTTCGTTCTCGCGGGCGGCTTTGCCTTGGGAGATTTCGGTCAGGAGGCGCCGGACGGTCCTGCCGGCCGAGTCGAGCGCGTCGACGGATTCGAGCGGTTCTTTTTCCGTTGTTCCGCCCAGCTTGGCCTGCAGCGCTTTCCAGGCTTTGCCATCGGGCTTCCCGGCCTGGGGCTTCGTGTTCGCGAGAAGGCGGGGCAGCAGGTCGGCGGACAGGGCGGCGTCCTTGTTCTCGGCCCGATGGTTCCAGAGCAGGCAGAGCAGCCCGGCGCGCGGGCCGCCGAGCACGGCGGCGAGTTCATCGAGATGCTCGAGCAGCCGCGCCTTGTCGGCCTTGAGGCCCCCGGCGAACCATGGCAGATGGTCGGCCACCGCGGCCGCGTCCTCGGTGAGGTTGGCCAGCCGTTTCTGGAAGCGCCATTTGGCGTCGCGGAGAAAAGGCTTCCGGTGGATGTATCCGCCCGGGATGAGCTTGGCCAAGGCGAGCAAGGGCCCGTCCGCGACATGGTTCAGGTCCAGGATGAGCTGTTCGGAAAGCGCCTTCCGGTGCGGGTCGACCGCCTCGGTCTTGTAGGAGAAATGACCCATGCCTCCAGCATGCCGGTCGGCCGGCCGGGGGCAAGGTCGGGTCGGGTCGGTAGCGGCGTTTTCTTGGTTCGGACTCGCCAGCGGGGAGGGAAGGGCGTTCGTTCGGGCCTGCCTGATGCGTTCGCCCGCCTCCATCGTCATTCCGCTCTGCTCAGCCGTGGGCTATACCTTCGCCGCGATGGCGCTCAAGCGGGCCATGGACGGGGGGCACCCCTGGCGGGTCCTGTTCATCGTGAACCTCATCGGGGCGGTCCTGTTCCAGACCTGGCTCCTGCACGGGGGTGAGGCCTTCACGTCGACGAACGTCCTCCATGCGATGCTAGCCGGGACGGCTTTCTTCATCGGCCAGGTCTTCACGTTCATCGCGATCAGCCGCGGCGATATCTCCATCGCGACGCCGGTGCTCGGCACGAAGGTGATCTTCGTGGCCCTGCTGGTGTTCGTCACCGGCGGCGAGGAGCTGGGCTGGAAGCTGTGGGTGGCCACCTTCCTCACTACTTTGGCCTTGGCCTTGCTGGGCGGAGAGTGGCGGGCCAACCGCGACCGCCTGCTCGTCAGCGTCGGCTTCGCCTTCCTCGCCTCGATCGCCTTCGCGGCGACCGACGTGATGCAGCAGCTGTGGGTCCGCGATTTCGGTTTCGGGCATTTCGCGCCGGTGATGTTCGCCACCGTCGGCGGACTGTCGTTCACGTTGATCCCTTTCTTCTCCGCGCCGTTACGCGAGATGCCTCGCCCGATGGTCGTCTGGGCTTTCGGCGGCGGCACCTTGCTCACCATCCAGGCGATGGGCATCGCCTACTGCATCGCGGTCTACCACGAGGTCACGGTCACCAACGTCCTTTATAACACGCGGGGCCTGTGGAGCGTGGCGTTGGTGTGGGTCGTCGGCCACTGGTTCGCCAACGCCGAGAAGCAGGTGGGCAGCGGCATCATGACACGTCGCCTCATCGGGGCCTTGATCCTGCTGGCCGCGGTCTATCTCAGCCTGACCTGATCAGAGGTCGGCGTTATCGATCAGGCGCGTCGCTCCTAGGTGGCAGGCGATCGCGATGGCGCAGCTTTTGCCGGCGGTCGAGGCCACGGGCGCCATCGTCTCGAGGTCGACGATCTCGCAGTATTGCGGTTTCAGGGCGGTCTGGGCGGCCAAGACCGCATGCGCGGCGGCCTGCAGGCGCGAGGCATCGGTGACGCCGGTACGCGCCAGCGCCTTCGCGGCTTCCATGGCGGAGGGGATGGCGGTCGCCTGCGTGAGCTGTTCCGCCGAAAGGTAACGGTTACGCGAACTCATCGCGACGCCGTTGGGTTCGCGGACGGTCTCGTGGGCGAGGATGCGGACAGGGAAGTGCAGGTCGCGGACCATGCGGCGGATCACCGCGAGCTGCTGCAGGTCCTTGCGGCCGAAGACGGCGACATCCGCCTGGACGGCGTTGAAAAGCATCGCGACGACGGTGGCTACCCCGCGGAAATGCCCCGGTCGGAATTCGCCGCAGAGTCCGGCGGAGAGGCCTTCGACGTCCACCCAGGTCGAGGCGCCGGCGGGGTAGAAGTCGGCCGTCACCGGGGAGAAAATCAGGTCGGCGCCGGCGGTTTCGCTGCCGCGACGGTCATCCTCGAACGTCCGCGGGTATTTCGAGAAATCCTCATTAGGCCCGAACTGGGTCGGGTTGACGAAGATCGAGACCACCACGAAGGAGGCCTCCTGCTTCGCTCGGCGGATGAGGCTGAGGTGGCCTTCGTGCAGGCAGCC
Organism: Opitutales bacterium; assembly: GCA_044350605.1. Taxonomy (GTDB): domain Bacteria; phylum Verrucomicrobiota; class Verrucomicrobiia; order Opitutales; family UBA953; genus UBA953. Next base: position 10,256 of record JBILHF010000012.1, on the reverse strand, counting down.
CATCGTCGGCACGAAGCCGACGGACTTCCCGGCTTGGCGGGCCCGGGCGACGGCGGTGCGCAGCTCAGGGATGGTGTGGACGACCTCCATGCCGCCAACCTAGCCGCCCCCGCCGAGGGCGCAAGGCGCAGTTGTATGCGGACTCCCTCCCTGTCGTTTTGTTCATAGGTCGGAGCCATTCCTTTCTTGGCAGTCGGTGGGTCGCCTCCAATGTCAGAACCCTCCCTCCTATAAGACATGTCGCACTTCCCTAATGTCCCGGTCATCGAATTCGAAGGACCGAAGTCCAAGAACCCGTTCGCCTTCAAGCACTACAACCCGGACGAGAAGATCGGCGGGAAGAAGATGAAGGATCACATGCGCTTCGCCGCGGCCTACTGGCATGTGATGCGCAACAGCCTCTCCGATCCGTTCGGCGCCGGCACCGCCCTCATGCCCTGGGATGACGGCTCCGACTCCCTCGACAATGCCCTCCGTCGTATCCCGGTCTTCTTCGAGTTCCTCCAGAAGTGCCAGATCGACTTCTACTGCTTCCACGACCGCGACATCTCTCCCGAAGGCAAGACCCTCACCGAGACGCATACGAACCTCGCCCGCGTCACGAAGGAACTGAAGGCCTACCAGAAGGGCACCGGCAAGAAGCTCCTCTGGGGCACCGCCTGTCTCTTCGCTCACCCGCGCTACGCGCAGGGCGCGGGCACCTCGCCCAACGCCGACGTGTTCGCCTACGGCGCCAGCCAGGTCCGTCACGCGCTCGAGGCCACCAAGGCCCTCGGCGGCGAAGGTTACGTCTTCTGGGGCGGCCGCGAAGGCTACGCCACGCTGGTCAACACCGACATGAAGCGTGAGCTCGACCACCTCGCCGCGCTCCTGCACCTCGCCGTCGACCACGCGAAGAAGATCGGTTTCAAGGGCCAGTTCCTCATCGAGCCCAAGCCGCGCGAACCCTCGACCCACCAGTATGACTCCGACTCGGCCGCCTGCCTCAACTTCCTCCGTGAATACGGCCTCCTGAAGCACTTCAAACTGAACCTTGAGACCAACCACGCCACGCTCGCCGGTCACACGATGGAGCATGAGATGGAAGTCGCGATGGGCGCCAACGCCCTCGGTTCCGTCGACGCCAACCGCGGCGACACGCTCCTCGGCTGGGACACCGACCAGTTCCCGACCGACCTCTACCTCACGACGAACATCATGCTGCGCATCCTCAAGATGGGCGGCTTCACCAAGGGCGGCCTCAACTTCGACGCCAAGCGTCGTCGCGAATCGCACGAGCCGGTCGACCTCTTCCACGCCCACATCGGCGGCATGGACGCCTTCGCCCGCGGCCTTAAGATCGCCCACGCGATCATCAAGGACGGCAAGATGGATCAGTTCGTCGCCAAGCGCTATTCCTCGTGGGACAGCGGTATCGGCAAGAAGGTCGAGTCCGGCAAGGTCACCCTCGCCCAGCTCGACGCCTACGCCCAGGGCATCAAGGCGCCGACGCTCGCGTCCGGCCGCCAGGAGATGCTCGAGAACCTGATCAACGAGTATATCCGCTAAGGCCATGGCGATCGTCCTGGGTCTGGACCTGTCCACGCAGAGCGCGACGGCGCTCGTGTTGGACACGGTGAAAGGCACGACGGTCGCCCGCGCCCGCGCGGCGTTCGGCGCCGACTTCCCTGACCGCGGACATCCGGAAGGATTCCTCCGCGGAGGGCAGGGCGGCGAAGTGCACGCCGATCCGCTCCTCTGGCTCGACGGCCTCGAGCTCGCGCTCGATCGTCTCGCCAAACTGACCGATCTCTCGCAGGTCGACGCCGTCTCGGTCTCCGGCCAGCAGCACGGTAGCGTCTACCTCGCCGCCGGCTACGAGGCCGCGCTCGCCGACGGTAATCGTGCCACGTCGCTGTCCGCCAAGATCTCGCCCGTCCTCTCTCGACGCTCTTCGCCGATCTGGATGGATTCATCCACCGCGGCCGAATGCGCCGAAATCGCCGCCGCCCTCGGTGGTGATCAGGCCGTCTGCGACCTGACCGGCTCGGTCGCCACGATGCGCTTCACGGGTCCGCAGATCCGTCGCTTCGCCAAGCTCGATCCCGCCGCCTGGGCCAAGACCAGGCGCGTCCACCTTGTCTCTTCGTTCTTCGCTTCGGTGCTCGCCGGCAAGGATGCCGCCATCGACACCGGTGACGGCGCGGGCATGAACCTGATGGACATCCGCAAGGGCGACTGGGCTCCCGCCGCGCTCGCCGCGACCGCGCCCGATCTCGCCGCCAAGCTTCCGCCTGTCCGCCCGGGTTCCACCGTCGCGGGTGGCATCTCCGCTTATTTCGTCGCCCGCTATGGTTTCTCCCCGAAGTGCCAGGTCGTCATCGGCACCGGTGACAATCCTTCCAGCCTCGTCGGCATGGGCGCTTCCAAGCCCGGCAAGGTCGTCATCAGCCTCGGCACGAGCGACACGCTCTTCGCCGCCATCGAAGGCATCCGCACCGACTCCGCCGGCCTCGGCCACGCCTTCGGTAATCCGATGGGCGGCAGCATGAGCCTCGTCTGCGTGCGCAATGGTTCGCTCGCCCGCGAAGCCATCCGCCGCGAATGCGGTCACGCCGACTGGCCGGCTTTCTCTGCCGCCGTCGACGCTTCGTCGGCCGCGGTCTCCGCGGTCCTTCCGATGGAAGAGCCCGAGATCACGCCGCGACGTCCGGCCGGACGCATCGCCCTCGGCGCCCCCGCTTCCCAGGCCACGCTCCCTCGCGCCGCCGTCGAAGGCCAGGCGCTCAGCCTCCGTTTCCATAGCCGCTGGGTCGGCACCCCGACCACGCAGCTCCTCCTCACCGGCGGCGCTTCCGAGAACCCTTCCGTCGCCAAGATCTTCGCCGATGTCTTCGGCGCCCCGGTCCTCCGTCTGGCCGTCTCCGACTCCGCCGCCTTGGGCGCCGCGCTCCGCGCCGCCGAGGGGGCTTGCGGGGCCAAGATGGCCGACCTGGAGCCTGTTTTCTGCGCTCCCGCCCCGGGCGTCGTCCAGCCGAACCCGGCCCTCCGGGCGGCCTACGATAAGCTCGAGGCCGAACTGGGCCAATCGCTGTCGCGAAAGGCATAAATCGGGCTCTGTGAGCATTGCCCACTTGAATTAAGCGGGCCGATTGGCTGACTTGGGGGCTCACCCCTAAGCACCATGTCACAGCGCCCTGTTACCCTCTTCACCGGCCAGTGGGCCGACCTCAAGATCGCCGAACTCCTGCCCAAGGTCAAAGCCATGGGCTACGAAGGCGTCGAGCTCGCCTGCTGGGGCGACCACTTCGACGTCGTCCGCGCCGTCAACGAGCCGGGCTACGTCGAGTCCGTCTGGAAGCTCCTCGCGCAGCACGACCTCGGCTGCTGGGCGATCTCCGCCCACCTCGTCGGCCAGGCCACCTGCGACAACATCGACGAACGCCACCAGTGCATCCTGCCGGCCTACGTCTGGGGTGATGGCAATCCGGAAGGCGTCCGCCAGCGCGCGTGCGCCGAGATGGCCCTGACCGCTCAGGCCGCCCGTAAGTTCTTCGACGCTGGCAAGGCTTACATGGCCAACAAGCCGAAGGGTTCCGGCAAGACCGTCGTGAACGGTTTCACCGGTTCCTCCATCTGGCACGCGATCTACGCCTTCCCGCCCACCAACCAGGCCTACCTGCAGAAAGGTTACGACGATTTCGCCAAGCGCTGGAAGCCCATCCTCGAGGTCTTCGAGAAGAACGACGTCTACTTCGGCCTCGAAGTGCACCCGACCGAGATCGCCTTCGACATAGCCTCCGCCCAACGCGCGCTCGACGCCGTCGGCAACCACAAGCGCTTCGGCTTCAACTATGACCCCAGCCACCTCGGCTACCAGGGCGTCGACTACGTGAAGTTCATCCGCACCTTCGGCAAGCAGATCCACCACGCCCACATGAAGGACGTCTGGTGGGGTCACGGCGACGGCTCTGTCGGCGTGTTCGGCGGCCATACCGATTTCTGCGACCCTCGTCGCGCCTGGGACTTCCGTTCCGTCGGCCGCGGCGACATCAAGTTCGAGGACGTCATCGTCGCCCTCAATGACGTCGGTTACGCCGGCCCGCTCTCCGTCGAGTGGGAAGACGGCCGCATGGACCGTTTCTTCGGAGCCGCCGAGTCGGCCGCCTACGTCAAGAAGCTCGCCTTCCCGACCAACAAGGTCGCGTTCGACGCCGCCTTCGACAAGTCCGCCCAGGGCAAGTAATCACCCCTTATCCGCATCAAGATCATGGCAACCAAAGTAGGCGTCATCGGAGCAGGCGGCATGCTCCAATATCACGCCGCCGGCTTCAAGCAGGCGGGCGCGGAGATCATCGCCGTCGCCGATCCGGCGCCGGGCGCCGCCCAGAAAGCCGCGACCAAGTGGGGCATCCCGAACGCCTATGAGTCCGTGGACGCCATGCTCGCGGCCCACAAGGACCTCGACGCCGTCAGCGTCATCGTCCCGAACAAGTTCCACGCCTCGCTCGCCATCCAGTGCCTCAACGCCGGCAAGCACGTGTTCTGCGAAAAGCCGCCGGCGCTCAGCGCTCCGGAGGTCAAGGACATCATCGCCGCTTCCCAGAAGTCGGGTAAGCACGTGATGTTCAACTTCAACAACCGCGCGCGACCCGAGTCGCAGGCGATGATGAAGTATGTCGAGCAGGGCCAGGTCGGTAAGGTCAACTCCGCCCAGGCGAAGTGGATCCGCCGCACCGGTATCCCGGGCTTCGGCGGTTGGTTCACCACCAAGGAGCTCTCCGGCGGAGGCCCGCTCATCGACCTGCTGCACATGGTCGACCTCGCGATGTATTTCATGGGTTACCCCGAGCCGGCGCACGTCCTCGGCCAGACCTTCAATGACTTCATCGAAGACAAGTCCTTCAAGGGTCCGTGGGGCATCCCGGACCGCGTCGGCGGCGTCACCGACGTCGAGAACGCCGCGCATGGCTTCGTGACCTTCAAGACCGGCCAGGTGCTGACCCTGCAGGTCTCCTGGGCCGAGATGATCAAGCGCGAGGAAGTCTCCGTCGTGTTCCAGGGCACCAAGGCCGGCGGCAAGGTCGAGCGCCTCTTCGGCATCGACGGCCTCGACAACACCGCGATCGACACCTGCGAACTCTACGTCCAGGAAAACGGCAACAGCGTGAACCGCTCCATCGTCACGCCCGCGTGCGAGGACATGGGCCGCATCGCCTCCGCCGCGAACTTCATCGAGGCCCTCGAAGGCCGCGCGAAGCCGCTGAACACCCCTGAGCAGGCCTACCGCCTCATGCAGGTCATCGACGCCATCTACGCCTCGGCGAAGTCCGGCAAGCCCGTCTCCCTCTGATTCACACACCTATGGCATCCCTCAATCGCAAACTCCGCATGGGTATGGTCGGCGGCGGCCGCGGCGCCTTCATCGGCGGCGTCCACCGCATGGCCGCGGCCCTCGACGGCAAGATCGAGCTCGTCGCCGGCGCGTTCTCCTCGGACCCCGAGAAGTCCCGTCTCTCCGGCCAGGACCTCTGCCTCGACTCCGCTCGCGTCTACGCTTCGTATGCCGAGATGGCCAAGGCCGAGGCCAAGCGCCCGCTCGGCGACCGCATCGACTTCGTGTCGATCGTCGCGCGCAATGACCTCCACTATCCCGTGGCCAAGGCCTTCCTTGAGGCCGGCATCCACGTGATCTGCGAGAAGCCCCTCGCGTTCTCCCTCGCCGAAGGCAAGAAGCTCCGCGCCATCGTCAAGAAGAGCGGCCTGGTCTTCGCGCTGCTGCACAACTACACCGGCTACCCGATGGTCAAGGAAGCCCGTGACTTCGTGGCCGCCGGCAAGCTCGGCAAGATCAACAAGGTCCTCGTCGAATACCCGCAGGGTTACGCCATCGGCGCCCTGCAGTCCGGCAAGATCCAGAAGATCGCCAACTGGCGCATGGATCCGAACTGCTCGGGCGTCTCGAACTGCGTCGGCGACATCGGCACGCACGCCGAGAACCTCGTGCAATACATCACCGGCCTCGAGATCTCGGAGATCGCCGCCGACCTCAGCACGTTCATCCCGGGCCGCCTGCTCGATGACGACGCCAACATGCTCGTCCGCTACAAGGGCGGCGCGAAGGGCGTCCTGCACGCCTCGCAGATCTCCACCGGCGACGAGAACAACCTCAACATCCGCGTCTACGGCACCCTGGCCTCGCTCGAGTGGCATCAGGAGCATCCGAACGAGCTGATCGTGAAGTATCTCGACCAGCCCCGCCAGGTGCACCGCCGCGGCAACTCCTACAACGGCCCCGCGTGCAAGAAGTATACCCGCACGCCGTTCGGCCACCCCGAAGCCTTCATCGAAGCGTTCGCGAACATCTATCGCGCCGCCGCCGAAGCCATCACCGACCGACTCGAAGGCCGCAAGGCCCCGAAGGAAGGTTATGACTTCCCGTCGATCGACGACGGCGTCACCGGCATGGCCTTCATCGAAGCCGCGGTGAAGTCCTCGAAGGGCAACGCCCGCTGGACGAAGCTCGCCGACTAAGGCGTCCGCCAGTCGCTCACGAAGGCCCCGGGTTTCCGGGGCCTTCTTATTTGTTCAGCCACCAGATGCTCGCGTTGAGCACCGTGGCGAAGCTCACCCAGGCGAGGTGCGGAAGCTGGAGCAGGGCGGCGCCGCGATGCTGCGGCCAGAGCTGACGGATCCAGATGACGAGCAGGATCAGATACCCGAGGATGTCGATGAGCGCGAGGTCCGGGCGATGCAGGCCGAAGAACAGCAGGGACCAGAGCGAGTTCACGAGCAAGATGATGAAGAAGGTGCGTCGGGCCGGGCGGTCGGCCCAGGCCTCCGAGGCGGCGCCGGCCATCAGGACGTAGAGCGTCGACCACACCGGACCGAAGATCCAGTTGGGCGGATTGAAGGACGGCTTGATGAGGCCGGCATACCAGCCCTTGATCTCGGGCATCGTGGCGGCGGAGCCGACGGCCCCGACGGCCAGGCAGAGAAACAGCAGGCCGCAGAGACGCCAGATCGGCCGGGTGCTGGTCCGTTCCCGCCGCTCGCGGGCCAAGTCTTCGAGGCTGGGTTCCATGACGGCATTTTCGCCATCGGGTGCCGCATGGCAAGGCCATGGGCGGAGTCCGCTTGCCATCGGCCGTCTTCCCCCTCTTTTTAGGGCCTTCTCACCATGTCCGACCCTTATATCCAGCAGCTCTTCGCCGAACGCATCGGCGGCGTCAATTACGGCAAGTCGACCGCGATCTACAAGTTCGAGAAGATCAAGCGCGCCAAGGCCGCCGCCAAGAAGGCCAAGCCGGATGTCGCCCTGATCGACCTCGGCGTCGGCGAGCCCGACGAGATGGCCTTCCCGATGGTGGTGAAGGCCCTCCAGACCGAGGCCGCCAAGCCCGAGAATCGCGGTTACGCCGACAACGGCGGCGCGGACTTCAAGCAGGCCGCCGCCCGCTACATGCAGAACCTCTTCGGCGTGACCGTCGACGCCGAGACCGAAGTCCTCCACTCGATCGGCTCGAAGGCCGCCCTTTCGATCCTCCCGGCCTGCCTCATCAACCCCGGCGACTACGTGCTCATGACCGTCCCGGGTTACCCGGTCTTCGGCACGCACGCCAAGTATTACGGCGGCCTCGTCCACAACCTGAAGCTCACCGCCGAGAACAACTTCCTCCCGGACCTGAAGTCCATCCCCGCGGACATCCTGGCCAAAGCCAAGGTGCTCGTGATCAACTACCCGAACAACCCGACCGGCGCCTGCGCCACGCTCAAGTTCTACGCCGAAGTCGTCGCCTTCGCCAAGCAGCACAACCTCGTCGTCATCCAGGACGCCGCTTACGGCTCGCTTCACTTCGGCGCCGAGCAGGTCTCGATCCTGCAGGTCCCGGGCGCGAAGGACGTGGCCCTCGAGCTGCACTCGCTCTCCAAGAGCCACAACATGACCGGCTGGCGCATCGGCTTCGTCGCCGGCAACGCACTGCTCGTCCGCGCCTACGGCGACGTGAAGGACAACTCCGACTCCGGCCAGTTCCTCGGCATCCAGAAGGCCGGCGGCGCCGGTCTCGACGAGGTCTCCATCCCGAAGGCCATCGCCGCCAAGTATTCCCGCCGCATGGACAAGCTCGTCGGCGTGCTCGCCAAGCTCGGCTTCCAGGTACGCAAGCCCGGCGCCGGTTTCTTCCTCTACATGCCCGCCCCGAAGTCCGCCACCGGCCCGTCCGGCACGGTGAGCTTCGACTCCGGCGAAGCCTTCTCGCAGTGGATGATCACCGAGCACCTCATCTCCACCGTGCCGTGGGATGATTGCGGCGCGTTCGTCCGCTTCTCCGTGACCTTCGTCTCCGACAAGGGCGAGGCCGGCGAAGCCGAAGTCATCGCTGAGGTGGAACGCCGCCTCTCGGGTTGGAAATTCAGCTTCTGAAGGCCTTTTTAAGCCCCCCCTTTCTTGTCGGATTGACAGGGGAGGGGGGCTTTGTCCTTCTGAATGTCCAGTTGATTGGCCTGATAGCTCAGTTGGTAGAGCAGACGCCTGAAGAGCGTCGTGTCGTTGGTTCGATTCCGACTCAGGCCACCATTTAACGCCAGCCCATCCGATTCAACCCGGGTGGGCTGGTCCTTTTGAGGCCTCAGCGGCCGAAGATCAGACGCCAGACCGAGAAGGTCCGTCCACGGTCGAGCGGATCCGCCGAAGGCGCCTCCCAGCCGCTGTCGAGCAAGGTCAGGGTTTTCACGTCCTGTTTGATCTCGGTGTCCTTCACGGTTTCTTCCTGCCACACGGCCCGCGCCACGCCGAAGGGGACGGACGCGTCGCGCCAGACGGTGCCTTTGAACGTCAGGACCTGCTTCGAGACCATGGGCGGGTCGGTGACGGTGGTCGCCAGCATGCGCAGGCGTTCGCAGGAGCGGGCGCGTCCGCCGGCCTCGATGGTCTCTTTCGCCGGGGAGTCCGGCGTCAGTTCGCTCGTGTAGGTCAGCTTCGCCCAGTCGGTGATCCAGGCGATGTCCTCGCGGGTCATGTGATAGGCGCCCTTCACCGGGTTCGCGAAGATGATCTCGGCGGAGTTCTCGATGAGGCGGCTGGCGAGGGCGCGGTCCATGTCGGGACGCACGAGCAGGCTGAGCGGGGCGCGTTCGCGGGAGCCGAGCCACATCACCGGCTCGACCGTGAACCAGACGTGCGGTTGGCCGTCGACCTCCCGGCCCGGCTGAACGGAGAAGCGCACCGTGGAGGTCGTGGTCGGCTGGCCCGCCTTGGTCGTCTCCATGCGATACGTCGCCCAGGTGCCGGGCTTCGGGAGTTTCTCCGCGAACACCTGCCACTGGGCGAGGGCGGGAACGGCGCCGACCGCGAGCAGGAGCAGGGCGGCGAGGTGGCGCATGAGCCCATTATTGGGTGTTTAGAGGCCTTTTGGCGAGCCCGGACCTTGGCCGGCCTCCTTTGCCTTTGACTCTCCGTCCCCCGCCCGTTGTTGTCAGGCCTTCGTCATGGAATCCCTGGCCCAGTCTTCGACCTCCCTCCGCTCCGCGGCTGGTCGTGCCATCATTCCGGCGATGATTACCCTCATCGGGCGCTAAGCCCGCTGAACGGAACGCCCGACGGGCGACTCCCCGTTCCGCGGCACCCGGAACGGCCCCCTCCCTTTACACCTCTTTCCCACCCACACCACCATGGCACGCTCCATCGAAGTCTATGACACCACCCTCCGCGACGGCTCGCAGGGGCAGGGCATTCATTTCTCCGTCGATGACAAGCTGCGCATCGCCGCCGAGCTCGAGCGCTTCGGCATGACGTACATCGAAGGCGGCTGGCCGGGCTCGAATCCCCGCGACGTCGAGTTCTTCGCCCGCGCGAAGAAGATCAAGTTCAAGCACGCCAAGCTGGCGGCCTTCGGTTCGACCCGCCGCAAGGGCGTGCGCGCCTCCGAAGACGCCCAGGTCCGCGGCCTGCTCGAAGTCGATACCCCGGTCGTCACGATCTACGGCAAGACTTCCGCCCTGCACGTCCGCGAGGTCCTCCGCTGCTCGCCCGAGGAGAACCTCGAGATGATCCGCGACACGGTCGCCTTCCTGAAGTCCCACCGCCGCGAGGTCGTCTACGACTGCGAGCACGCCATCGATGGTTGGAAGGACGATCCGGCCTACGCGATCGCCTCCATGCTGGCCGCCGTCGCCGGCGGCGCCGACCGCGTCGTCCTCTGCGACACCAACGGCGGTTCGTTGCCTTCGGAAGTCGCCGCGGCCACCCGTGCCGCCATCGCCGCGCTCAAGAAGAC
>JBILHF010000121.1:0-4147 GCA_044350605.1 Opitutales bacterium | reverse complement strand
GGCTCGGAGGCGGCCACGGTATCGAAAGGCAGCGCTCTCTCGGTTACGTAGCCTTCCTCTGGGGCCAGGGCCGGCGTCTTCAATAGGCAGTAAGGCCAGAAGGCGGGAGTTGTCAGGATGCCGTCTCCGGTCCGCGGGAACGAAAGGTTCAGGGTGCCTTCGAAGCGTCCGTATGTCTGCGCCCATTCGCGCTCATCCATGCGCGCGCCTTCCGGAGTCCGTCGGAGCGCCGCCAAACTCGCGTCCGACTCCGTCCAGCCGACTTGTCGGCTGCTGATCCGGAAATTGAAATCGGCGACCTTGCCCTTGCCCCATGGAGCGATGGTGTCGACGGCGTCGGCGTCGAAGCCGATCCACGTCTCATTCGGCAGTCCGGACAGGCTGACCTCGCGATAATGTAAGGCCACCCTCTCACCGTTGGCCGGCATGGTCAGCCTGATGTCGGACGCCATGTCGGCTCGACCGAAGCCATGACGGTGATCCGCGTCGGCGCTGTGATATCCCGTCCGCTTCGCCTTCACGCGGGCGAGTACCATCCGATCCTCCGCGATGAAACGGAAGCCACCGTCCGCATCGGTCTGGCCGGTCCGGGTGATCGCGCTGGAGAGCCGAGGGTCGTCAGGTGGCGTCAGCACGGCTTCGACCTGCGCTCCAGCCAACCTACGGCCCTCTTCATCTTGAAGGGCGATTTTCCACTCCTTGGCCAAGCACGTGGCCATGAGGATCGCGGAGCAGAGGAAGCCGAGTCTCATCGGAGCCCCCCACGGTTGATGATGTTGATGAAAAGCGGATAGACGCAGGGTAGGGCGACGTTCTTGAAATCACTGTGGAGCCAGCGCTCCTGCGTCAGCGGCGAACGATGGCCTTCGGCGGGCCAGCCGCCTCCGACCGGGCGTCCTTGGATTTCCAGGTCATAGTTCGTCACCGACGACGCCCCACCGATCGCCGGAAACGGCGTCGATCCAGCCGCAGGACTCAGGGCCGGCAGGCCTCTGGCGAGCAGGTCATAACGCACCCGGGGGGATTCGATGAGCGGTGAGCTGGCGCTGATGATCGGCATGTGTAGCCAGCGTTGTTCGAACGGTCGGAAGAAGGGGTGGGTCAGCAGCTGAGTATCCGTGATGCGAACGGCGACTTCAGGCGCAAGGAGTTCGTAGCGGCCGCCGAGCGTCCGGTCTGGCCCGCTCGGGATGAAGCGTCCGCGCCAAGCGGGGTTGAATCCCCAGCCGCCTTGGGATCGTTCCATCGCCGCGGCGCCGAGTGAGCGGGTCCAGCCCACGCCTTTGAGCAGCTCTTGGGTCTTCCAGACGCCGTAATCGACCGCCCGCCCCGCCCAGAGCGTGGCGAGGACGGAGGCGGAAGTCATCGCCGGGGGACAGTTGGTCACGTCTTCGCCGGCGGAGAAGCAGTTGACGGTGTCACGGAGGTGACGGATCCGAGAGAAGCAATTGGACCAGGCGTAACCCTGCCTTTGAATGCTTTGCATAGGAAGCTTCCCCCACTCGGCGGCGAACAGGCGTCGTGGATAGGGCCGCCAGGATGCCTCCGTCATGTCGGCCGCATACGGACGGATGGCCGCCTCTCCGGCGATCGCTTCGAGTGGTAAGGCGGCGTTGAGCAGGAAATAGTGGGCGGGCGTGAAGCCGGCCTGGACGCCTTGGCAGGCCACGATGTTACCCAGACTATGCGCGACCAAGGTCGTGCGGGCTTCGTCGACGAAACCAAGGGCGCGAGGCAGCCCTTCGCCGGCTTGGAACGCCTGGAAGACGGCCTCATGGTAGTCCAAGCCGGTGTCACCAACCCAGGTCACGCCGACGAACCGCGCATTGCTCCCGAGGGCACGGAGTCGCTTGAACGTCTCGGCATGCCAACCGCGCGCTGACTGCGCCGAGATATTGTAGCCGTGCAGCATCACGATCCAGTTCGCGCCCGCCTCCATGTCAGGGAGGCCGGGCGGTTCGGTGATGAGCTGGCGCCGGGGCCGGGTCTTCGGCGTGACGGGGGTCCCGGCATAGGTCCGCGCCAATCGCGTCAGGTCGACATGCCGATACATCTCCTCGACGGGAACGACCGTGAGCGGAAGTTCGAGCCGGGCGACGACTTGGTCATCCTGGCGGATTTCGAGACGCAACGGACGTGAGGTCGGTCGCGAGGCCTCCACGAGCACGATGCCATGCTTCTTGAAGATGATCTGATCCAAGAAGCCGGCGGGGAGCTCGATGCTCCCGTCGGCTTCCGGTCGCAGCACTTCCGCGCTGGCGCAAGGTCCGTCCAGCGTCGGCCCAAAGACGGCGAGCGAGTCGTTGCGATGGACGGCGCCGACCGTCGCCTTGGTCAGGCCCGTCGGCACGACCTGAATCGCCCGGTCGTCATTGCAGAGCATGTAGCGGTAGCCGGCCGAGGGCGGCAGCCGCCAGACCACCTCGCCGATGGCGAGGTTGACCGGGATGAAGTCGACGAGATCGCGAGCTCCGTCGATGCCGGGCTGGGCGTGATCCGGCCGATGGCCGGTGAGCCCGGGCAGGTCCGCCCTCTCCTGCCAGTCGCCGGCGTCGTCATCATCGTTGACCCAATGTCGCAAGGTCCGGCCTGCCGGCGGGCGCTCGCCGGCGACGATCATGCCGTCGCGGTCCAGGTCCGCTTCGATGCCAGCGGGAACGACGAAGATATTTCGCAGGGTGTATTGCAGGCCGGCCTCGCCGACAGGCACGATCGTGATCGTGAGAGGGTGGAGCTGGTCTTCGGGTGAGATCGTGAACGGGATGCCGGCGGTGCGCCACCGCGTCTCGACCTCGGCCGGCGTCCGCCATTCGCCGATCGTCTTGCCGTCTCCGCGCCGGATCGTGACGACGTAATGTTGCCGTAACCTCAGGGGGTTGCGGAGCGTCTGATGACTCCAGAGCAGCAAGTAGTCTCCGGCCGAGAGCGGTGAACGTTGCAGTTCGGCGGCCACGTCTGGAATGAACCCGGACAAGTGGTAGTAGCGCAGGCTGTAATGGCCCGTCGGAGCGGCGCCGGGCGTAGGGCGACCCGGCACCGTCACGCCGGCGGATTGTCTGGTCGCCTCGCGACGTTGGGCGCTGCGCGTCGTCTGCGCGGGCGCACCGTTGCTTTCCGAGAGCTGCGGATAATCGTTCGCATCACAGGGGTCCGTCCCGTTGATGAGTTCGATCAGGTCACCCCAGCCGTCCGTATCGGTATCGGGATGAGAGGGATCGCTGCCGAGCTGGAATTCAAGTTCATCATCCAGGCCATCGCCGTCGCTGTCTTCAGGCGCGGGCGCCGTCGGGTTCGCCTGCGCCGCATTGGTCGCGGCAAGGAGGAGCATCAGGAAGATGGGCAGGCTTAGGAGTCGGCGTTTTCGCATGAGCCGTGGGAGATGGCGGGGGGATGTGGCCAGAACAACCCGAAGGGTCTGAGGTCTTTATGCTGGGGCCATGCTGAGGGCCACCGACGGGCTGCCTATATGTCCGTGAACCATCGAATAAAGGCGGGGGAAAGCGGCGGGGTCGGTTGACCCGGAAACATCGGGTCATTCATATTGTCCATATGCGTATGCCCCGACGCAGTCACCTCCTCGCCGCCCTTTGCCTGGCCGCCGCGCCGCTGTGCGCCCAGATCGGGGACAAGGCCGGCGAGCCGCAGGTGCCGATCGTGCCGGCGAACCTGATCCCGCCTTCGCCGCCGCTGTCCGCCGAAGAGGCGCTCCGTAGCTTCAAGGTCGCGCCGGGCTATCGCATCGAACTCGTCGCCGAGGCCCCGCTGGTCCGCCACCCGACGGTCCTGCAGTTCGCCCCCGACGGCCGCCTCTGGGTCGTCGAGATGACGGGCTACATGGAAGATTTCGACGGCACGACCGAGGCCCAAGCCAAGGGTTCGGTGGTCGTGCTCAGCGACACCGACGGCGACGGGCGCATGGATAAGCGCACGGTCTTCCTCGATAACATCATCCTGCCCCGCGCGCTGGTGCTCCACCGCGACGGCGTCCTCGTCGGCGCCCCGCCTCATCTTTGGTTCTGCCGCGACACCGACGGCGACGGCAAGGCCGACGAAAAGACCGAGGTCGCGACCGACTTCGGCGTGCGCGTCGATCCCGCCCGCCCGCAGCTCGCCAATCCCGAGCGCGCCCCGAACGCGCTGCTCTGGG
>JBILHF010000027.1:0-25370 GCA_044350605.1 Opitutales bacterium | reverse complement strand
GAGCACAACCTCGGTCTGGCCGTCACCCGCCTCGAGGCCTGGCGTGCCCTCGACGCGGTCGACGTCTCGCTCTCCGTCTTCGACCCGACCTTGGCCTGGACCAACCGTCTCAACGGCAGCCGGACGCCGACCGATATCCTGAACGACGACCCCGCGTTCCGGGCCCACAGTTCGGACCTCAGTCTCAGCCAACGTTACACCTGGGGCGGCACGCTCTCGCTCGGGACGAGCCTGACCCGTACCTGGGCCGACTCGGGTTCTGCCGGCCTGGCCTCAACGTTCAATCCCGCCACCAACATCGCCTACACGCAGCCGTTGCTCGCCGGCGGTTGGCAGGCGGTGAACCTCACCGCGCTCATCACCGCGCGCCAGTCCGCGCTCCGCAGCCGCCTCTCCTTGCGCGCGACCGCGCTCGACCTCATCCGCGACGCGGAGGTCGGCTATTGGACGCTCGCCTCCGCCCGCGCGCTCGTCGCCTTCCGCGAGACCAGCCTGAAGTCTGCCACATCGTTGCTCGAACAGATCCAGTCCCGCCGTTCCCTCGGCGACGCGACCATCCTCGACGAGCTGCAGGCCGAGGCGGACGTCGCCGCCCAGCGCGTCGGCGTGCTGAACGCCCGTCAGGCGCTCGACAACGCGGAGATGGGCCTCCGTCGCCTCCTCGGTCAAGGCACGGCGGAAGACGTCGACCAGCCGCTCGCGGTGGATCCGTTGCCGACGACCGCCGTCCCCGCGGCCGCGTCCTTCGCGCCTTGGATCCGCGTGGTCGCCGACTTCGACTTCGCCACGGAGATCCAGCGCGCGAACATCGTCCAGGCCGACGCGCTCGTGGCGCAGGCCGAGCAGAACGACCAGCCCAGCCTGAATCTTTCCGTCGGCTCCGGTCGTTACGGGGAAGGTGGCATGGGCGCCGGTCTCTCGGGCGGCCTTGACAACTATCGTCGCCAGGCCGGCTGGACGAACTTCGCGGAGCTCCGGTTCTCCTTCCCACTCGGCTTCCGCGAGGCCGAGGCGAATCTCCGCGCGGCTTCCCGGTCCCGCCGTCAGGCCGAACTGCGTCTCGCCGACGTCCGCCAGTCTCTCGTCTTCTCCGCCCGCGCCACGTGGCGCGAACTCGAGGCCGCCCGGGCGCGCGTCGAGGCCGCCACCTCGGCGCTCGAACTCCAGCGGCAGTCCTACGAAGGCGAGCGCGCCCGCTTCGCCGCCGGCCAGTCGGATCTTCCCCGCGTGCTCCAGGCGCAGGCTTCGCTCGACGCGGCCCAGCTCGCCTGGGTCCAGTCTCACCTCGATGCGCGCGCGGCCTCCGCGAAGGTCGCCCGCCTCGACGGCTCCATCCTGACGCGCCATGGTTTCACCATGGACGCCGTCGAGCAGAAGGTCGGCGCCGGCCTCGGCCCGGCGGATCCGCTGCCCCCTCTGACCACCACCCCATGAAGTTCCTCAAGCCTCTCCTCCTCGCCGTGGTCGTCGGCGGCCTCGCGTTCGCCTTCTGGCCCGCCAAGAAGCCGGTCCGCTCCGGTGCGTCGTCCTCCGAGTCCCGCGCCGAGAAGCGTGATATCCGTGAGACCGTGGAAGCCGCGGGCTTCGTCCGCGCGGTCATCTTCAGCTCCATCCGCGCCCAGGTCAGCGGTCCCATCCTCAAGCTCCATGTCCAGACCGGGGACATGGTGAAGAAGGATCAGATCCTGGTCGAACTCGACCCCGTTCTCGCCAACGCCGACGAAGAGCAGGCCCGCCGGTCCGTCCAGCTGCAGACCTTCACGCTGGAACGGCTCGAGCGCGATCTGCGTCGCGTCGAGGTGCTCGTGAAGAAGAATTTCGTCTCGGAGCGAGAGGTGCTCGATCACCGCACCGCTTTCGAAGTCGCCAAGCTCCAGCGTGACATCGCCCAGGCCAAGCTGGACACCGCCGTCGAGATGGTGCGCCGCACGATCATCCGCTCCCCGCACGACGGTCAGGTCTCTGATTGCAACGTCCTCGAGGGGCAGATCGTCATCGGCGCCCAGTCCATCAACAACGGTACGCCCCTGATGACCGTCTCGGACACCTCCGTCCTCCGGGTCGACGTCAACCTCAACGAGTTCGCGGCCACCCGTGTCGAGGTGGGCAAGGACGCCGCCGTGACCTTCGATTCGATCCCGGGCCTGCGCAAGCCTGGCAAGATCACCTTCATGACCCCGTTCGGCACCGCCGACCTCAAGGTCCCTGACCTGCGTGTCTTCCCGACGCAGGTCTCGTTCACCGCGGGCGACGGCGTCCGCCCGGGCATCAGCGGCAACGTCACCGTCACGGTGGACAGCGTGAAGGGTTGCATCGCCGTCCCCGTCTCGGCCGTATTTATCGACGGCGCCGACCGCCTCGTCTACGTCCGCGCGGCTGACGGCGAGTGGGAGCCCCGCAAGGTCACGCTCGGCCTGAGCGATGCCAGCTGGACCCAGGTCAAGGACGGCGTCGCGCTCGGCGAAGTGGTCAGCCTGATCCGGCCCGCCCTGACGCGCTGAGATGCCTCCGCTCATCGCCATCCGCGGACTCCGCAAGACCTACCGCATGGGCGACGAGAACGTCCATGCGCTCGACGGCGTGGACCTGGATTTCCAGAAGGGTGAGTTCGTGGCCATCCTCGGCCCTTCCGGCTCCGGCAAGTCGACGCTCATGCACATCCTCGGCTTCATGGATACGCCGAGCGAGGGCAGCATCGTCTTCGACGGCGAGGAGGTCGCGCGCCTCGATCCTGATCGCCGCGCGTGGTATCGCTCCCATCGCGTCGGGTTCGTCTTCCAGGCCTTCAATCTGCTGCCGCGCCTCACCGTCGTGGAGAACGTCGCCTTGCCGCTCCTTTACCGCGACAACTCGGACCCGGAGGCGAACCTCGCCGCCGCGCGCGCCGCGCTCGAACGCGTCGGGATGTCGCACCGCCTCGATCACCGTCCCGGCCAGCTTTCCGGCGGCGAACGCCAGCGCGTGGCCGTGGCCCGCGCGATCGTCGGCACGCCGTCCATCATCTTCGCCGACGAACCGACCGGTAATCTCGACGTCAAGAACGTCGACCGCGTGCTCGATCTGCTTGGCTCCCTGATCAAGGAGGGCATCACCGTCGTGCTCGTCACGCACGACCTTTCCGTCGCCGAGAAGGCCCACCGCGTCATCTCGATGCGCGCCGGCCTCGTCCAGGAGGACCGCGTCCGATGAGGCTCTTCGACCGCGTCCGTCCGGCCGTCATCAACGGCCTCCGCGAGCTCCAGGCCAACAAGGTCCGTTCCTTGCTCTCGATGTCGGGCATCATCCTCGGCGTCGCCTCGCTGGTCGCGATGGTCACCGTCGTCCAGGGGATGGTCGGCAACTTCCGCCAGTTCGTCGACGCCATGGGCGGCATCGAGAAGATCACCGTCCTCCGCGAGCAGCTGCCGAAGGAGCAGGAGCATCTCGCCGAACTCTCCGAGGGGCTCACCATGCGCGACGTCGATCGTATCCGCCGCACCGTGCCGCTCGTGCGCAATATCTCGCCCGAAGCCCGCGTCGGCTATGAGAAGATCGTCTACGAGGACCGCGAGACCAACACTTACGTGACCGGCGTGACCGCCGACTATCTGCCGGTGGCCAAGCGCTGGGTCGAGCCGGAGCAGGGACGCTTCGTGAGCGACCTCGACGTGCACAACATGACCGACGTCATCGTGCTCGGCTCGGCCGTCGTCCCCGAACTCTTCGCGCCGAACGTCGATCCGGTGGGCCAGGTCGTCAAGGTCCGCGGCCGTCGTTTCACCGTCATTGGCGTGCTCAATAACATCGAGGGCACGGGCATGCAGATCCGGTCCGCGAACTCCCGCAGCTCCGGCGGCGCCTGGCGCTATCGGAACAGCGGGGCCTTCATCCCGGTCAGCACCGCGCTCACGAAGTATAACGGCAACGACCGGCTCAGCGGCCTCGGTCTCCGCATCGCTGACCCCGAGCAGCTGCGCGACGCGGTCGAGCAAGCCGAGCGCACCATGCTCGCCGCGCACAAGGGCCTGCGGGACTTCTCCATCTCGACCAACGAGCAGACACTTGAGGATTTCCGTAAGACCGAGGCGGCCTTCAAGCTTTCGCTCGGTGGCGTGGCCGGCATCTCGCTCTTCGTCGGCGGCATCGGGATCATGAACGTCATGCTGGCCTCCATCAACGAACGCATCCGCGAGATCGGCGTCCGTAAGGCGGTCGGCGCCCGCGGTTCGGACCTCTTCCTGCAGTTCCTCGCCGAGGCCGCGGTGGTCTCGGTCGTCGGCGGCCTCATCGGCCTGCTGGTCTCGGTGGGCATCGTGTCGCTGATGAACTTCATCCTCATGCAGGCTCTGCCGACCGGCGCGGTCGCGACGCTCGACTGGGTGATCATGGGCGAAGGCTTGGCCTTCTCGGTGGTCATCGGCCTCATCGCCGGCGTCTATCCCGCCCTGCGCGCCGCCAAGCTCGACCCGATCGAGGCCCTCCGCCACGAATGATTTCCCTATGAAAACCCTGCTGCTTACGCCCCTGCTCCTGTCGTTTGTCGGTTGCACCGCCGCGCCCCTCGCCCCCATCGCGGTCTGGGAAGGCGCCCCGCCGGCCGAGACCCTCACGCTCAAGCCGGGCCAGGATCCGCGCGGCACGATCAACAAGCAGACGCACCGCGGCGACGTCTTCATCCCGGAGTTCGTCGTCTACCCGGCGGCGAAGCCCGGCGCGCCCCTCGTCATCGTCTGCCCCGGCGGCGGCTATGGTATCCTGGCCGAGACGCATGAAGGCAGCGAGGTCGCCAAGCGGCTCAACGCTTTCGGCAGCGCCGCGGTGGTCCTGAAGTATCGCGTCCCGCGTCGCGATCCGAACAAGCCTTGGGTCGTGCCCGTGCTCGATGCCCGCGAGACTTTGCGGATCGTGCGCGCCCGGGCCGCCGAGTGGAACGCCGACCCGAAGAAGATCGGCATCCTGGGTTTCTCCGCCGGCGGCAATCTCGCCGCGCGCGTCGCCTACGCCCCGGCCGCGCCGGACGCGCCGCGCCCCGATTTCGCGGTGATGGTCTACCCGGCGTATCTCTTCGAGAAGGATAAGCCGGATAGCGTCCTCCGCGAAGGCCCGGACGGCGTCGTCCCGCCCAAGGGCGTGAAGCCCGTGCCGGCGTTCTTCGCCCACAGCGCCGACGATCCCTATCCGGCCGAAGGCTCGATGGCGTTCGCGAAGCTCCTTAAGTCGATGGGCGGCTCCGCCGAAGTCCATGTCTGGGCCAAGGGCGGCCATGGCTGGGGCGCTTCCGAGCGTTGCCTCGCCGCCCGCCGCTGGACCGACCTGCTTGGCGAGTGGATGAAGGACCAGGGCTTGCTGCAGCCCTGAAGCCCGTCCCCATGTAGGCACAAAAAAGCCGCCCGATCGGGCGGCTTTTGTTTGGACCGGCGCAGGCTGCTTAGAACTTGAAGCGCAGACCGGCGACGCCTTCGAAGCTGTTCACCTGGCGGTTCTCTTCGCCGACGACGTTCGCGAAGTCGACGTTGTAGAGCTGGTGCAGGCGGGCGGTCAGGGTGAAGTCGACGTTCTCGTTGATCTCGAAGCGCAGACCGGCGAACACATCGGAGGCGAGGGCGGACTTGTTGACGGTGTTCTTCATCCAGCCGTAGCCGATGCCGGCGCCGATGAAGGGCTTGATGCCACCGGCGGAGTTGAGCTCGTAGGTATACTCGATGATGGCGGTGCGGGCGGCGGCGTCGACGGGATCAGGGGTGACGATGTCGCGGGTGCTGATATTGAGGCCGAGGTGGGAGTTCTCGGTGAGGTAGGTGCCGATGCCGATACCGACGACCGAAGTGTTGTCGGCGTCCGCGCCGCCCGAGAGGGGGGCGTTCGGCTTACCGTAGCCGAGCTGGAGGTCGAGGGTGAGGGCCTGGGAGGCGGCGGCCATCAGGGGAAGGACCGCGAGGTAACGTAGGGATTTCATGGGGGAGTCTGGTTTATGGTCGGGGTGAGGGGCTGTAAAGAGGGAAGCCTTACTTGGCTTCGACGATCTCGACGCTGGTGATCTCGACGCGCTCGGTCGGGGTGGAGCCTTGCATGCCGACGCAGGGAACGGCGGCGATCTTGTTCAGGACTTCTTCGCCGGAGACGAGCTTACCGAAGGCGGTGTATTGGTTGTCTAGGTGGGGGGCGCGTGCGTGACAGATGAAGAACTGGCTGCCGGCGCTGTCCGGATCGCCAGAGCGGGCCATGGAGAGGACGCCCTTCACGTGGGCGCGGTTATTGAACTCGGCCTTGATCTGGTAGCCGGGCGAGCCGGTGCCGGGAGCGCCGCGGGCGCCGATCTTGGAATTCGGGCAACCGCCTTGGATCATGAAGCCCTTGATGACGCGGTGGAAGGCGGTGCCGTCGTAGAATTTCTCGCGGGATAACTTGAGGAAGTTCTCCACGGTGCGCGGGGCGACGTCGGGCCAGAACTCGACGGTCATGTCGCCGAAGTTGGTGTGGATGATGGCGCGGGGGGTGGCACCGGCGGTGGAGGATTCTTTCATGGATTCTTTGTTATTGGAGCAGGAGGAAAGGGCGAGGCCGGCCACGACGGCCAGGGCGGAGAGCAGGCAGAGGCGTAGGGTTTTCATGGGTTTGAGGCAATCTCACGGGCCTCTGCCCGCAACCCCAAACCTCCGCTTGCCAGCCCGCCCACGGGGGGGCAGGGTCGTCCCGTATGCGCGTGACCGTCAACGATGAGCCCAAGGAGACCGCCGCCCGGACGCTGGCCGAACTCCTCGCCGAACTCGGCGTGGCTCACGAGCCCGCCGTGGCCGCCGCCGTCGACGAGCAGGTCGTGCCTCGCTCCCGCTGGTCCGCCCAGGCCTTGGCCGAAGGCGCCCGCATCCTCGTCATCCGCGCCGCCCAAGGCGGCTGATTCCCCTCATGTTCAAGTTCATCAAAGGTCTCTTCGTCAACGAGCCGGAAGCCCCGGCCCCGGAGAACCTCGTCCTGTTCACCCCTAATGACGGCAGCTGGGACCCGAAGATGGTCCGCCGCCTCTTCGACGCCGGCCTCGGCCGCCTGCACGTCCAGGTCCGCAAGGACTGGGAGCGTCGCCATTACGAGCAGTTCCTCCGCTCGCTTCCCGAAGCCTTCTGGCCGCGCATCGTGCTCGGTGAAGAGCCGGAACTCGTCCAGGCCCACCGCCTCGGCGGCTTCCAGATGCACCCGGGCGAACGCGTCCCCCGTGGCTGGCCCAAGGCCGCCGCGGTCAGCGTGAAGTGCCATGATTACGATGAACTGCGCACGACCGACAAGGCCTGCGGCTACGTCTTCCTGACCCCGATCTTCGAATCCGTCTCCAAGAAGGACCATAGACCGCGCCGCACGCTCCGCGAATACGAAGTCATCCTCCAGCGCTGGAAGTCCGAAGGCGGCGCCCCCGTCCACGCGCTCGGCGGCATCACGCCGAAGAACGCCGCGAAGGCCCGCGAGATGGGCTTCGACGGCATCGCGTTCATCGGCTCCGTCTGGAAGCAGCCCGATCCGGTCCGCGCCTTCCTCGACCTCGAGCGCGCCTGGTACGGCAAGGAAGCCCGCAAGCTGAAGCGCTCCTACTAAGGCCGTGTTCCCCCGCCTGCAGTTCCTGACGCTCGACGCTTCGCCGCTCGCGCATCGCGAACAGGCCCGCGCCGCGCTCGAAGGCGGCGTGCGCTGGATCCAGCTCCGCGCGAAGCGTCTGCCTCCCGAGGCCTGGGCCGCCGAGGCCGTCGCCATCGCCGAGCTCTGCCGTGATTTCGGCGCGATGTTCGTGGTGAACGATTCGCCGGAGGTCGCCCTGCGCGCCGAGGCTGACGGCGTCCACCTCGGCGGCGATGACGCCTCGCCCGCCTCCGCCCGCGCTTTGCTCGGCGAGTTCGCGATCGTCGGCGTGACGCTTAATAAGCCCGACCACGTCGCCCGCTTTGCCGGCGTCCGGGTCGATTACGCCGGCGTCGGTCCGTTCCGCCATACGCTCAGCAAGCAGAAGCTCGCGGCCGTCCACTCCCCGGATTCCTTGGCCGGCCTGATCGCCGCCGCCGCGCCTTTACCGTGCTTCGCGATCGGCGGCGTCACCGCCGCCGACTGGACTGCCGTCCGCGCCCTCGGCGCCCACGGGATCGCCGTCAGCGGCGCCATCGCCTTGGCGGACGACCCGATTTCCGCCGCGAAAACGTTGGTCGAAGCGGTCGCCGGCTAGGTTTCCGGAGGCGAGGGCTGGACAACCTCGAGGAGTCTCGGATTGTGCAGGCTCCGATGTCTTCGCTCCGTATCGCCGACCGCACCTTCGCTTCGCGCCTCCTCACGGGCACGGGCAAGTACGCCTCCGCCGCGCAGCTCCGCGCCGTGCTCGACGCTTCCGGCGCCGAGGTGGTGACGATGGCGATCAAGCGCGTGCGCTTCGGCGCCAAGGACGACGGCATCCTCTCCGCGCTCGACCCCAAGAAGCACCTCATCCTGCCGAACACGTCCGGCGTGCGTACGGCGAAGGAGGCGATCTTCGCCGCCGAGCTCGCCCGCGAGGCGCTCGGCACTTCCTGGCTGAAGCTCGAGATCCATCCGGATCCGAAGTATCTGATGCCCGATCCGGTGGAGACCCTGGAAGCCTGCCGCGAGCTGGTGAAGAAGGGCTTCACCGTCCTGCCTTACATCCACGCCGACCCCGTCCTCGCCAAGCGCCTCGAAGAAGTCGGCGCGGCCGCGGTCATGCCGCTCGGCGCGCCGATCGGTTCCAATCGCGGCCTGCTGTCCCGCGACTTCCTTCGCATCATCATCGAGCAGGCTCGCGTGCCGGTCATCGTCGACGCCGGCCTGGGCGCGCCTTCGCACGCCGCCGAGGCCCTCGAGCTCGGCGCCGACGCCGTCTTGGTGAACACCGCCATCGCTTCCTCGGGCGACCCCGTCGCGATGGCCCGCGCTTTCCGCCTCGCCGTCGAAGCCGGCCGCTCCGCCCGCGAAGCCGGCCTGGGCATCGGTTCCGACAAGGCTGAGCCTACCTCGCCCCTCACGGGCTTCCTCGACTGACCGATGGCCGCGAAGCCCGGCAGGATGCGCGCTGACGAATTGCTGCTGAAGCTTTCGCTCGCGCCGTCCCGCTCGGTCGCCCAGGCGCTCATCCTCGCCGGCAAGGTCCGCTCCGGCCCCGATGCCGTCGTCAATAAGCCGTCGCAGTCCTTTCCGGAGGATGCCGTGCTCACCGTCGATCAGCCTCCGCGCTTCGTCTCCCGCGGCGGCGAGAAACTCGAAGGCGCGCTCGACCATTTCCAGGTTCCCGTCGAAGGCCTGCACGGCCTCGACGTAGGCGCCTCGACCGGCGGTTTCACCGACTGCCTGCTGCAGCGCGGCGTCGTCAGCATGACGTGCGTCGACGTCGGTACGGCCCAGCTCCACTCGAAGTTGCGCAATGATCCGCGCATCAAGAATCTCGAGAAGTTCAACGCGCGCGAAATCAATAACGTCGAACTGCCTCATCAGACCTATGGCATCGTGGTCATGGATCTGTCGTTCATCTCACTCGGGCTCATTTTACCGATCGCCTGGCAGCGGGTAGGGAAGGGCGGTCATCTCGTCGCGCTCATCAAGCCGCAGTTTGAGGCGACCAAGGCCGAGGCCGACAAGGGGCGGGGCATCATCAAGGATCCGGCCATCCACACACGCGTGGTCGATGGCCTGACCGCCGCCGCCCAAGGCCTCCCGGGCGCCCAGGTCCTCGGGGTCATCCTTTCGCCCATCGAGGGCGGAGATGGTAACAAAGAGTTCCTCATCGCGGTCAAAAGAGGCTGATTAGGGCTAGGGCTAAGGGCTCGGCTAGGGCTTGGATATGTCAGAAAAGACACAAATTATGGCCATTTATGACTATTCTGCCCCTACCCCTATCCCTACCCCCACCCCTGCGCCTCTGGCGCGTGCCCATTTCTCCTTGCCCTCGGCCCTCCTCCGCTTACTTCCAAACCTCCCATGACCACCGAAGGTAAGCTCAAGCGCTCCCGCAACCCCCTCGACTTCGATTTCACCGAACCCGAGGCTCTGTCGCGCTACGTCACCGAGACGGGCAAGATCCTGCCCCGTAAGCTGACCGGCCTCACCGCCCGCCAGCAGCGTCATATTGCCAAGGCCGTCAAGCGCGCCCGCAATATGATCACGATGAAGTAATCGTCCTCGCGACGACTTCCCCGGGCCGCCTTTCCAGGCGGCCTTTTTGTTGCTCGGTCTGGGAGATTGCCCCCGTCGGCGACCCGAGGTAAAACGTTCGGGACTCCCGCCGTCCGTCCCGTAAAGTCCCGTCTCCCTTGTCTCCGTCCGCCTCCAGTTTCCTGACCTCCGCTCCCGACGACCTCGCGCGCGCGGCCGAGCTCCTGCGTCAGGGCGCCTGCGTGGCCCTGCCGACCGAGACGGTCTACGGCCTGGCCGCCGACGCGACCAATCCCGCCGCGCTCGCCCAGGTCTTCGCGATCAAGGGCCGCCCGCTCCTCGATCCGCTCATCGTCCATGTGCTCGATCAGGCCGCCCTCACCGAAGTCGCCGAGCCTGATCCGCGTCTGGCGAAACTCGCCGCGCTCTGGCCCGGCCCGCTGACGGTCGTGCTGCGCCGCAAGTCCGTCGTGCCCGACCTCGTCACGGCCGGCAAGGATACCGTCGCGGTGCGCATCCCGGCCCACCCGCTCTTCCGCGAAGTACTGCGCCTCGCCGAACGCCCGCTCGCCGCGCCGAGCGCCAATCCCTTCGGTTATGTGAGTCCGACGAAGGCCCAGCACGTGCGCGATTCCCTCGGCGAACGTTGCCCATGGATCGTCGATGGCGGCGCCTGCGCCCACGGCGTCGAATCCACGATCCTCGACCTTTCCGTCCCCGGTCGCGCCCGCCTGCTCCGCCCCGGCCCGATCCCTCTCGAAAAACTGCGCGAACTCATCGGCGAAATCGAGGTGGTCACGCGTGCCGCCAACCAGCAGGCCGCGCAGGACGCCCCAGGCATGCTCGAGCGTCATTACAGTCCCGCCACCCGTGTCGTGCTTTTCCCGAACGGCACGTTGCCCGTCATCGCCAACCTGCGCTCCGCGGTGCTCTTCCTCGGACGACGCGCGCACGCCCCGGCCAACGCAGACGTGTTCCTGCTCTCGGAGGATGGCTCGACCGAAGAGGCCGCCCGCAATCTTTTCGACCTGCTCCGTCAGCTCGATGCCCGTGGCTACGAGACCATCCACGCCGAACTCGCCCTGCCCGCCGGCATCGGCGCCGCCTATAACGACCGCCTGACCCGCGCCGCCGCCCGCTGATGCAGAACCTCCTCGAGACGCTCAAGAAGGCTGCGGAATTCCTCGCGCGCAAGGGCCTGGAGAAGCCACGCGTGGAAGCCGAACATCTCTTCGCCGCGGGCCTCGGGCTGAAGCGCCTCGACCTTTACCTGCAGTTCGAACGCCTGCTCAACGACGACGAAGTGAAGCGCCTGCGCGACCTCACCGTCCGCCGCGGCAACCGCGAACCGCTCCAGCACATCGTCGGCAAGGTGGAGTTCCGTGATCTGGTGCTGAAGTCCGACAAGCGCGCGCTCATCCCGCGTCCGGAGACCGAGGAGCTCATCGACCTCGCATTGGCTCTCTTCCCCGAAGGCCAGGCCGTGCGCGTGCTCGACCTCGGCACGGGTTCCGGCGCCATCGCGCTGGCCCTCGCCGCCGAGCGTCCGCTCTGGAAGGTCGACGCGGTCGATCGTTCGGTCGACGCCCTCGCCCTCGCCCGCGAGAACGCCGCGCAGTGTAATCTGACTGAGCGCGTGAACTTCGCGGAATCCGATTGGTTCGCCGCCGTCACCGACGCCTACGACCTGATCGTCTCCAATCCGCCATACCTCACCGAAGCCGAAGTCGCCGAAGCCGACCCGGAGGTCCGCGAGTTCGATCCGAAGTCCGCGCTGATCGCCCCGGAAGAAGGCCTCGCGGACCTCCGTCGTATCCTGACCGACGCCCCGAAGTTCCTGCGCGCCGGGGGCAGGGTCCTTTGTGAGACGGGCATCGACCAGCATGTCGCCTTGGCGGAGCTCTCGGCCAAGCTTGGTTACGCCGAAGCCGTCGGCCTGCCCGACATGAGCGGCCGCCCGCGTTTCTGGAAGGCCAGGAAAGAGTAACCATCGAGTACACGAAGCCACGAGGACCGTCTTTTGTCTTGGGTAGGGTCGGCACTGCGTGCCGACCTAGCTAGGTCAGCACGCAGTGCTGACCCTACCTTGAAAGAAGAACCCGTCTTGCCCTTCAGCGTCCCTTTCCTCTTTACTGACCTTATGTCCCAGCAGCCCGCCGCCAAACCGAAGACCGCCATCACCCCGACCCGCCAGGATGACTATCCCGAGTGGTACCTGCAGGTGATCAAGCACGCCGACCTGGCCGAGAACAGCCCGGTCCGCGGCTGCATGGTGATCAAGCCGTGGGGCTACGCCCTCTGGGAGAACATCCACCGCGACCTCGACGCGATGTTCAAGGAGACGGGCCACGTGAACGCCTACTTCCCGCTCTTCATCCCGGTCAGCTACATCCAGAAGGAAGCCGCGCATGTCGATGGTTTCGCCAAGGAGTGCGCCGTCGTCACCCACTCGCGCCTCGAGGCCGGACCTGACGGCAAGCTCGTGCCCGCCGGCGAACTCGAAGAGCCGCTCATCGTCCGCCCGACTTCCGAGACCATCATCGGCGAGACCTATTCGAAGTGGGTCCAGTCCTACCGCGACCTGCCGATCCTCATCAACCAGTGGGCCAACGTCGTCCGCTGGGAGATGCGCACGCGCCTCTTCCTTCGTACCGCCGAGTTCCTCTGGCAGGAAGGCCATACCGTCCACGCGACCGAAGCCGAGGCCATCGAGGAGACCCACAAGATGCTCGAGGTGTATGCCGACTTCGCCGAGAACTACATGGCGATGCCGGTCATCAAGGGCCGCAAGACCGAGGGCGAACGTTTCCCCGGCGCCGTCGACACGCTCTGCATCGAATCGATGATGCAGGATCGCAAGGCCCTCCAGGCCGGCACCTCGCACTACCTCGGCCAGAATTTCTCGAAGTCCTGCAACATCCAGTTCCAGGACGAGAAGGGCACGCAGCAATACGCGCACACGACCTCGTGGGGCGTCTCCACGCGCCTCATCGGCGGCATGATCATGACCCACTCCGACGACGACGGCTTCGTCGCGCCGCCTCGCCTCGC
The DNA here is from genome assembly GCA_044350605.1 of Opitutales bacterium. Taxonomy (GTDB): domain Bacteria; phylum Verrucomicrobiota; class Verrucomicrobiia; order Opitutales; family UBA953; genus UBA953. The sequence goes on along the minus strand of JBILHF010000027.1, from coordinate 12,206 downwards.
CCCGCAGCACGTGGTGATCTGTCCGATCTACAAGGACGACGCCACCAAGGCCGACATCCTCGCCTATTGCCAGTCGCTCCAGAAGGAGCTCTCCGCCCAGCGCTTCCACGACCGCAAAGTCGTCGTGACCGTCGACAACCGCGACATCCGCGGCGGCGACAAGGCCTGGGGCTGGATCAAGAAGGGGGTCCCCCTGCGCGTCGAAGTCGGCCCGCGTGACTTCGCGGCCAACGCCGTCTTCGTCGCCCGTCGTGACACCGGCGAGAAGGCCGGCATCCCGCGCGCCGAATTCGTCGCCACCGTGGTCGAGCGACTGCAATCCATCCAGGACAACCTCCTCGCCCGCGCCAAGGCGCACCGCGCGGCCAATACCCGTGAGATCGATACCTTCGAGGAACTGAAAGCCTACTTCACCGCCAAGACCCCGGAGCGTCCGGAGATCCACGGCGGCTTCGCGCTGTGCCACTGGAACGGCTCCAAGGCCGTCGAGAAGCGTCTCAAGGAAGAGCTCAAGGTCACCATCCGTTGCATCCCGCTCGACGCCAAGGACGAGCCGGGCAAGTGCGTCGTCACCGGCGAGCCCAGCGCCCGCCGCGTGGTGATGGCGAAGGCGTACTGATCGGCCTGACGGCCGATCAGAGGACTAGGGCCCGGGACAGGGATAGGGCTAGAGGCAGGGACAGCACCACGTGCTGTCCTTTCTTTTTATAGCCTCTGATCAGCCACCCGTCGCGTCGGCTTCGCCGTCGCCGAACTTCAGGCGGAGCTTGCGTCCCGGCGTCACGTCCTTGCGACCGCTGATCACGGCGCCATCGGCGTCGCGCACGATCGCGTAGCCGCGGGAGAGGATGGATTCGAACCCGGCGGAGCGGAGGCGCTTGCCGAGCTGGCCGAGCTTCTCGCGCGTCACGCCGAGGCGCGCCTTGGGCGAGAGGCGGTGCAGTTCGCCACCGAGTTCCGAGAGCCGGTGACGGGTGTCGGCGAGGATTTCCTGGGCTGCTCCGTCGAGGCGTTCGTTGAGGAGGTCGAGATCCTGGTAGAGGGACTGCAGCTTAGCCTTGGGCGAATGACGGGCCAGTTCGGCGGCGAGCAGCTTGATCCGTTCGCGCAGCTTGATCTGACCCGAGACGATCAGCTCGGCGGCGGCGGTCGGCGTCTCGGCGCGCCTGTCGGCGGCGAAGTCGCAGAGCGTGAAGTCGGTCTGGTGGCCCACGGCGGAAATGACCGGCGTGCGGCTGGCGCGGACGGCGCGCACGAGGGCTTCGTCGTTGAAGCCCCAGAGGTCTTCCATCGAGCCTCCGCCTCGGCCGACGACGATGAGGTCGATGCCGGGGATCTCGTTGGCGAGCTTCAGGCCGTTGATGACCGACCCGGGGCAGGTCTCACCCTGTACGCGCGCCGGGACGAGCCAGGCCGTACCACTCCAGCCGCGGGTCTTGAGCACTTCGGTGAAGTCATGCCAGACTGCGCCGATCTCGGAGGTCACGAACGCCACCGTCTTCGGGAATTCGGGCAAGGGACGCTTGAGTTCGTCTTCGAAGAGACCTTCGGCTTTCAGCTTCGCCTGCAGCTCCTTGAATTTCTGGAAGAGGTCGCCTTCGCCCGCGGGCTTGATGGTCTCGATGATGAGCGAGCACTTGCCGGTCTTGCCGTAGAAATCCGCCTTCGCCTTCGCCACGACCTTCATGCCTTCGCGCAGCGGCGACTTCAGCCAGCGCGCTTGGTAGGAGTAGAGGACGCAGTCCACCTTGGCTTCGCTGTCCTTCAGCGCGAAGTAGTGGTGGCCGGAGGGGTATGTCTTGTAGCCCGAGATTTCTCCGACGACTTCGAGCGTCCCCATCCCGTTGAGATGTCCTTTGAGGACATCCGCGAGGTCCGAGATCGTGAGCGGGGCCGAATCCATGTGGACGAAGGTTCGGGGATTCGGCCCCGGAGGGCAAGCGGGCGATGCGCCCCTTGCCCACGTGTCCCCTTGCCAGCGTGTCCCCTTCAATTATCAATCACCCCATGAAAATCGCGTTCGTCGGCACGGGTGTCATGGGGCAGGGCATGGTCGCCAACCTGCTCAAGGCCGGCCATGAGGTCACGGTCTACACCCGCACCAAGGCCAAGGCCGACGGCCTGCTGGCGCTCGGAGCGAAGTGGGCGTCCTCGCCCGCCGAGTCGGCCCGCGGAGCGGATATCGCGATCTCGATGGTCGGCTACCCTGATGACGTCGAAGAGGTCTGGCGCGGTCCGCAGGGCTTCATGTCCGCCGCCAAGTCCGGCTGCGTGCTCATCGACATGACCACCTCCAGTCCGGCGCTCGCCCGTTCGCTCGCCGCGGAGGCTGCGGCCAAAGGCTTCGGTCCGCTCGACGCGCCCGTCTCCGGCGGCGATCGGGGCGCACGGGAAGGCACGCTTACCATCATGGCCGGCGGCGCCCAGCAGGATTTCGATTTTGCCCAGCCGGTCTTCGCGGCCATGGGCAAGACCATCGTGCTGCAAGGCGCGCCCGGCACCGGCCAGCTCTGCAAGCTCGCCAACCAGATCGGCATCGCCTCGGGGATGATCGCGATGGCCGAAGCCCTGGCCTTCGCGCGTGCCACCGGACTCAACCTCGAGACCACGCTGCGCTCGATCTCCGGCGGCGGCGCCTCGAGCTGGGCCTTGCTCAATCTGGCCCCGCGCGTCCTCAAGGGTGATTTCGCCCCCGGCTTCTACGTGAAGCACTTCGTGAAGGACATCGGCCTGGCGCTCGACGTCTGCCGCGAACAGAAGGTCAGCCTGCCCGGCCTCGAGCTCGCCGCGAAACTCTACGCGGAAGTCGTCGCCGCCGGCGAAGGCGACGCGGGCACGCAGGCCCTGGCCCGGCTGTATTTCTCCAGGTAGGGTTAGAAGCAAGGTTGTGGCGGCTAGCGGTTGGCGGATGGATCTTGCCTCTAGGTAGGGTCAGCACTGCGTGCTGACCTAGTTGCAATGGCTACGGCCGAAAACCCGAAGCCGGTGGCCGATGGCTGAAAAGCCGACAGCCGGATGGCTGATGCCCCGATGGCCGTCACCCGACACCTGACTCCATCCTTTGCACCTTTGCACAGGCCATAGGCCGATTTGCACTTTTGCACGTAGGACAGCACCGCGTGCTGACCCTGCCTTCAGCGCACCGGGACCGCGCGGAGCTGGACCGAGTCGATGACGGTCGGACCGAGGATGACGTTGGTCACGATGACGAGCACCTGGCCGGGTTCGGCGTGGCCTTCGTCGCGCAGGCGCTGCAGCGCGAGCGTGATGTTGTCCTCGGCCTTGGGCTCGAACTTCATCCGGAAGGACTCGACGCCCCAGAGCAGGCTCATCTTCCGGTGCACCGGCATGTCTTCCATGAACGCGTAGATCGGGCAGCCGATCGCACGGAGGGAGGAGAGGGTGCGGGGCACGTCGCCGTTGCGGGTGAAGGCGATGATGCCGGTGTTGCCGAGATCCTGCGCGAGGCCGGCCGCGGCCCGCAGGAGCTTCACCTTGGGGGTCTCGTTGAGCTGTTCGTCCGAAAGCTTGCGGGGCAGTTCGCGTTCGGTCGTGGTCGCGATGCGGGTCATCACGTCCACGCAGCGGATCGGGTGCTTGCCCGTCGTGGTCTCGCCCGAGAGCATGACCGAATCGGCCATCTCGAGCACCGCGTTCGAGACGTCGGTGACCTCGGCGCGCGTCGGCACGGGGGCCTGGATCATCGACTCGAGCATGTGCGTCGCGACGATCACCGGCTTGCGGCGGGCGATGGCCATGGCGACGGCCTGGCGCTGCACCTGGGGCAGGGTCTCGTAAGGGATCTCGATGCCGAGGTCGCCGCGGGCGACCATCAGGGCGTCGGTGGCTTCGAGGATCGAACCGAGGTGCGCGATCGCGGACTGGTCTTCGATCTTGGAGATGATGTGCGCGTCGGACTTATGCTCGGCGAGCAGGGCGCGGAGCGCATGGACGTCGGCGGCTTCGCGGACGAACGACAGGGCGTAGAAGTCCACGCCGACCTCGCAGCCGACGGCGACATCGGCGCGGTCTTTGTCCGTCAGGGCAGGGAGGTCCACCTTGACGCCCGGGAGATTGATGTGGCGGCGGCTGCCGAGCGGGCCGGGCTGCTCGACCTTACAGCGGAGACGATCCTTCTTCTGCTCGAGCACGCGCAACTGGATGAGGCCGTTGTCGACGAGCACCACGCCGCCCACGGGCACGGCGGTGATCATCTTCGGGTAGTTGGTCGGGATGACGAGGATGTCGCCTTCGGCCTGCGCGGTGTCGGAGCCGGTGACGTCGACGACCTGGTCCACCACGAGCTGCGTGGCTTCCTTGCGGGCGCCGGTGCGGATTTCCGGACCTTTGATGTCCATCATCACCGCCAGCTCGCGCTTCAGGCGGAGGCTGACCTCGCGGACGCGGGCGACGATGGTGCGCACCCAGGCGTGGTCGGCGTGCGCCATATTCAGGCGGACGACATTCGCGCCGGCCTTGATGATCGCCTCGAGTTGGGCTTCGGACTCGGTCGCAGGCCCGATGGTGAAAGTGATGCGGGTATGGCGGAAAGGCTTCACGTCTTTTATGAGTAGGTCTGACGCCACCCGATGCAAGGGAAAGGATTACGTCCTTTTACTTGCTATTTATGAGGCACTTACCTCGTCACAATTGAGCAACTTTTACTCCGCGCGGCGGGCGAAGACATCCCGGCGGTCTTTCATCCGCTCTTCGAAGAACGTCTTCTGTTCGAACGGCCAGACGACCTCTGGCTCGATGGCCCAGCCTTTGTGCGCGGCGAGATGCTCCTGCGTCCATCCGAAGTAGTCCGCGTTATCCGTCCGGAAGTGGAGGCGGGTTCCCGGCGAGGCGCGTGAGGCGAGGAGACCGAGGTTCTCGGGACTGATGAACCGGTTTTTGTGATGCTTCTTCTTCGGCCACGGATCCGGATACAGGATGAAGATCTTGGCGAGGCTGACCTCAGGCGGCAGCGCTTCGAGGAACTCGGTGGCTTCGGCCTTAAGGAAGATGACGTTATCCAGCTTACCGAGGGTCTGCTTGCGCACGGAGCGTTCGACGCGATGCGTGATGAGGTCGATGCCCACGCAGAATTCTTCCGGATGCGCGGCCGCATAGGCGGCCAGCCAGTGACCGTGCCCGCAGCCGAGCTCGAAGGTGATGCCGGCGCGGCCGGCCAAAGCCGAGGCTAGGGTCGCCCGCAGTCGGGCCACGTTGGCCTCGCGGCGGGCCTCCGCCCACTCCTTGCCCATGACTTTGGTATGTTCCGGCACGACGGGGTTAAGAGGGAAAGGAAGGGCGGTAGCAACAGAGACCAGAGGGGTAGGGGTAGGGGTAGCACCACGTGCTGTCCTAGGTGTATCTAGGCCGCCGTATGGTGGCCGTGGGTAGGGGCAGGACTACGTCATGCCCTTGCGTAAAAGGGCACGGCGTAGCCGCGCCCCTACCTTGTCGTTCACCATTCGGCGAACGAACACCCCCAGCCAATCATCCGGTCTCCGGTTTCCCTTTGATTGGCGGCCTCTAGGCTTGCTGGGAATAACTCCGGCTTCCCTCGGTCGGACGCTTGGAGTCTCTTGGTGCCCTATGGCCAAGGTAGACATCGATATCGTCCAGAAAATCCTGAAGGAGAGCGGAGTCGACGTGCGCGTGGCCGCCGAGATCCTCAACCAGATCCGCGACGCCGTGGCCGAAGAGGCCGTCGAGCGCGAGAAGCCGGCCAAGAAGCAGATGCTCGTCCTGGTCAGCGAACCCGAGGAAGGCCTGCCCAAGGACCTGACCGGATGGGTCGTCCAGCTGCTCGAGGACGACGACCCCAGGGAGGTCGCCGACAAGATCGTCGACGTCTCCAAGGCCTTCAACGAATCCCCGAAGGGCAAGCGCGTCCCGGTCGAGTCCTTCGGCGACGCCGTGCAGTCCATTCCCGGCAAGCTCTTCCGCGAGAGCGATCTCTGGATCAAGACGCGCGAGCCGGTCCGCATCATCCCGGTGAAGAATTCCATCGGTCGTCGTCGTCGCGACTGAACTTCGGTTCGGTCACGAGGAGTATCCGAACGAAGGTTCGGGAAAAAGCGAATTTAGAGGGCATTTTTACCCGATTTAGGGAGGCTGATTGCTCTCGCCTAGACGGCCTGCGGCCCTACTTTTCAGACCATCCATGAAGTTCAAAAACTTCCCTATCTACCGCATCGAATGGGTGACCTCCACCTTTCTGATCGGGACAGCCCTCCTCTCGCTGACCGTGGTCCCCTGGTTTCTCTGGACCCAGTTCAACCTCCCGGCTGAGGCCGCCAACAAGGTCCACGGCTGGGGCTTCATCTGGGCCATGTTCGTGTTCTATTACTACGCGACCGGCTTCGGCATCACCCTGGGCTACCACCGCCTCTTTTCCCATATTTCCTTCAAGGCCAAGTGGCCGGTGAAGCTGTTCGTCCTCCTGTTCGGCGCCGCTTCCTTCGAGAATTCGGCTCTGGATTGGTCCGCCGACCACCGCATCCACCACAAGCACGTGGATGAAGACGAAGATCCGTATGATATCTCCAAGGGCTTCTTCTACGCCCACATCGGCTGGCTCCTCTTCCGCCTCAAGCCGAAGCCGCCCGTCACCAACGTCAAGGACCTCGAGGCCGACCCCCTCGTCATGTGGCAGCACCGCTACGTCCAGTGGATCGGGGCCTTCGTGGGCTTCGTGATGCCGGCCGCCCTCGGTTATGGCTACGCCTCCTTCATGGGCTACGCCAACCCGGGCATGACCGCCCTGGCCTCCTTCCTCATCGCCGGCCTGCTTCGCACGGTCGTCGTCCAGCAGGGCACCTTCTGCATCAACTCGCTCTGCCACATGATCGGCCGCCGTCCTTACTCGACCGACCATAGCGCTCGCGACAGCGGCGTCGTCGCTCTCCTGACCTTCGGCGAGGGCTATCATAACTATCACCACGAGTTCCAGCACGACTACCGTAACGGCGTGAAGCCCTGGCAGTTCGATCCGACCAAGTGGATCATCTGGACGCTCTCCAAGGTCGGCCTGACCCAGGACCTGCGCCGCGTGCCTGATTCCCGCATCATGGCCGCCGAGCTCAAGGAGCAGAGCCGCACCCTCGGTCGCGACATCGACTCCCTCGCCGCCCGTCTCGACCTCCGCACCCGCGAACTCAAGGCCAAGACCATCACCGCGGCCCACGAACTCGCCAAGGAACTCGCCCTCCGCGCCGAGGCGCTCAAGGAAGCCGCCGCCTCCAAGGCCGACGTCGCCCAGGAAACGATGGTCGAACTGCGCGGCCTGCTCAATCAGGCGGCCTCGCATCTGGAAACGTTGCGCCGGGCTGGCGCCGGTTCGGCCGCCTAAGGCCTCCGCGGATCAGCTCCGCAGCGTGCGCATCAGCTCGAGGACCTGCTCCTCGATCTGAGGCAGCGCTTGGTCCGGATGCGCGAAGTCGATGTCGTGCACCGACCAGTATTCGATCCGGTCCGCCCACTCAGGGTGAGCCTGAAGCATCATCGCGTGGTGCTCGTCCTTCTTCAGGGCGATGGTCCGGTGGGCTCGCTCCAGGTCTTCCCGGCGGAGCTGGGTCGGCGCCGCGCCCGTCAGTTCCAGGGGGATGCCCAGTTCCCGCAGGCGGCGTTCGGTGTCCCGGGACAACAGGGTCGGCTCGTCGGCTACCAGGGAGGTCAGCAGCCCGCGCGAAAAGGCCCGGGCCGGGTGGCCCGCCCGGGTCGCATGCCAGTTGAAAAGGGCCTCGGCATGGCGGCTGCGGTAGAAATTACCCGTGCAGACGAACAGGGTGAGGGGGCCAGAATCTGCGCTTGTGCGTTGGGCCATGCTAGGTAGAGTCCCCGCAACCTAACCTCACTGCCATGGTACGCAATCTGTTCGTTCTCTCCCTCCTTTCCGCCGTCCTCGTTGGTTGCATGGGTCCTGAAAAGGGTCCGTCCCCGGTCACCGATGGTGCTGGCGATGCCAACCTCGTCCCCGCCGCTGGCCTGACCCCGGTCATTTCTCCGGTCGTCGAGCCCGCTCCGGCCCCGGCCGCGAAGAAGGCCCCGACGAAGTCTAAGGGCAAGCTGCCCCTCAACAGCAACAGCAGCAAGTAAGCCGCGAGGCTTACATCAACGACACCTCGGTGACGAAGGTGTCGACCTGACCGGGCTCCGCAAAACGGAGCCCGTTCTTATGTTCGGGGCTGTTGGGCGGGCCCATCCACGGCTCGACGCAGTAATACGGCGCTTCCGGATCGGGCGTCCAAGTGACCACGCTCGCCCAGGCGCCGGGAATCGCTTCTTCGCCGACCTTGATCGAGATGTCTTCTTCGCCGGACTTCGGACCGAAGCTCAGCGTGGCCGACTTGAGGTTCGTGAAGATGCAGTCGGACAGGTGCGGGCTGTCGAAGCCGATGGCGTCCTGGCCTTTCAGTTCGGCGAACGGCACGAGCTTGCCGTCGGCGGCGTGGCGCCACTGCTTCTTCGAGGGGATCTTCACGACGTAGTCACGGCGGCTCAGGCCGGCGTGCCACGGGAGCGTGAAGTAGAAGTGATGGCCCGCGCACCACGGCAGCGGCTGGGAGTCGCGGTTCTCGAATTCGAAGGTGATGCGCAGGAACAGCTCGAGGAAGTCGAAGCGGATCCGGAAATCATAGGCGAAGGGATAGCAGTTCCGGCCGCGTTCGTCCTGGATCATCCGGACCACGGCGTGCTTGGGGCCGCTCTCGACGATCTCGAAGGCTGAGTCGCGCGCGAAACCATGCTGCGGCATCGGACGCTTGACCCCGTCGGCGGCCTTCCAGGCGAACTTCTCGCCGTCGGCGTAGTTGCGCCCCATGAACGGGAAGAGGATCGGGTTACCGCCCCGTACCGGGCCGATCTTGTCGAGGTCCATCGGCGCGCCTTCGGGCCAGAACAGGATCTCACGCCGGCCCGTCGGGACGTCGAGCTTCCAGCGCAACAGGCGGGCGCCGCGCGTCAGGCAGGTCTCATAGGTCGAAGCGCCGACCTTCCATCGTTCCATCGGCACGCCGTTCTCTTCGTAGCTCTGCATGACGCCGAGCAAACGCGGACCGCGGCCGGTGGCAAACGCGGACTTAGCCCGCGCGCTTGGCGAAGCGGTAATGGCAGACCATCCACTCCGTGCCGCCCTGGTAGTTCCACAGTTCGGCGCAGGCCATGAAGAACACGCGCCAGTTGGCGAGCCAGGCCTTCGCCCGGTCCGGGCCGTAGGTCTCGGCGAAGATCCGCAGGATCTCCTCGCGGTGGCGGTCGGTGTTCTCGAGCCAGTGCTCGGAGGTCTGGCCGTAGTGGCGGCCTTCGACCTCCCACTGGGCCTCGAGCTTCAGGTCAGCCTGGAAGCGGCTCGCGAGGCAGTTCGATGGCATGATGCCGCCGGTGAAAAAGTGGCGCGACATCCAGTCGGTGGCGTCCTTGGCGGCGAAGTGGTAGGCGACGTCCTTGTGGGTGAAGACGTGGAAGAAGAGCTTGCCGCCGGGTTTGAGCCAGCCGGCGATGCGGCGCATGAGTTCGGCCCAGTTCTTCATGTGCTCGAACATCTCGACGGAGACCACGCGGTCATAGCGCGAGGCTTCGGCGGCGAAGACGTTCATGTCGCAGGTGATGATGCGGACGTTCTTGAAGCCGCGCTGGGCGCACTCGCCTTCGATATGGGCGCGCTGGGAAGCCGAGTTCGAGACGCCGGTGATGCGGGCGTTCGGATATTTCTCCGCCATCCAGAGCGTGAGCGAGCCCCAGCCGCAGCCAAGTTCGAGGATCTCGAGCCCGTCCTGCAATTCCGCGCGCGCGCAGGTGCGCGTGAGCATGGTCTCTTCGGCCTGGCCGATGGTCTCGGTGCCGGTCTCGTAGAAGCACGAAGAGTATTTCAGGCGGGGCCCGAGGCAGAGCTTATAGAACGCCGCGGGCACCTCGTAGTGCTGCTCGTTCGCGGCCTTGGTCTCGATCGCGACGGGGAGGGTGCGCAGTTCGGCGGCGAAGGCGTCGACCTTGGCGAAACGTTCGGCGGCGGACGCGGGACGCTCGTCGACGAGGCGCTGCTTGAGCAGACGACGGATGCCCCAGCGGATCGCGCCGTCGGGCAGGACGTCTTTTTCGATGAGCTTGTCGAGCAGCGGCATGGGGGGAAATTGTACGCCGCCCTAGCCGCTGGCAATCCGTCGCCTCGGAAAAATCAGCCGCGCGGCGGCCGTGGCCAGAAGGCCGGCACGCGCCGCTGGTAGTCGGCGTAGGCCGGGCCCTTGGAGGCGAGGAGGTGCTGCTCGGTCAGGGGTACCCCGGTCACGCGGGTGAGGAAGTAATAGATGACGCCGACGCAGAGCAGGCCGGGAATGCCCCGGTAGGCGCTGTTATAGCTCATCAGGAAGAAGCCGACCCAGACCAGCCATTCGCCGAAGTAGTTGGGGTGGCGGCTCCAGGCCCACAGTCCGCGCTCACAGACCTGTCCCTTGTTGGCGGGGTCCTTTTTGAACGTCGCGAGCTGGGCATCCGCTACGCCCTCGATGAGCAGGGCGAGTCCGACCACGCCCAGGCCGACCCAATGGATGGTCTGCGCCGGGCCGGAGGAGCCCGTGGGGTTGGAGGAGAGCAGCGGCAGGCAGAGGACCGCGAGCACGACGGCCTGGACGAAATAGAAATAGACCATGCGCGCGGGCATCCGGTCGCCGTATTCGGCCCGCATCTTGAGGTAGCGACCGTCTTCCTGGTCGAGGTGACCGAGCACGCGCTTCGCGAGGTGGGAGCCCAGGCGCACGCTCCAGGCCACGGTGGCGGCCGCCATGAGCAGGCCTTGACCGCTCATGGGCGCGAAGAAGAGGTGCACGGCGATCATCTGCAGGCCGACGAGCGCGAAGCCGTAGGACCAGGCGACGTCGACGATCGACCAGTTGTCGATCTTCTTGGCGATCAGCCAGCAGACGGCGAAGTAGAGGCAGGCTTCGACGAGCAGGATGAAGAAGTCGAGGCCGAGGGCGATGAGCGGGTTCATGCGGAAGCGGGGGTGGGGACGAAGCGGCGGAAGAGCCGACGGAGAATCAGATGCAGCAACCAGCAGGCGAGCGGGACGGTCAGCGCCCAGCCGATGAGCCCATGCAGGCCGGTCAGCCAGAACTTCTCCATGAAATCAGGGATGGACCGGTTGAACTCTTCGATGATCGCGCTCGGCTTGAGGGAGAAGTGGCGGGCCCCCAGGATCGTCTCGCCGATCCGGACGTAGGGCACGATGAGCAGGAGCTGCAGGGGGAAGGCGGCATGGTTGACGACCTGCATCACCACATGGTTGAGCCGGAAGAGGCGTCCGGCGATCAGGCAGCCGAGGGTGGTCGTCCCGATGAAGGGATTGATCGCGATGGCGAGGCTGACCGTGACGGCGGCCGAAACGGCTTCCGGCGTGGCGCCCTGGCGCAACTCCGCCAGGAGCGGGTCGCGCACCTTGCGTCGTAGCCAGTCGCCGACCCTTCCCATTTAGGCCGCCTTACGGGTGAAGAACACCTTGCCGAGGTCGGTCTCGTCGCCGGACTGCTTCAGGCAGAGGAGAGCATAGGCGGCGATGGCGAAGTTACCGAGGAGCAGCAGGGCGACGAGCCAGCCGAGGCGGGCACCGACGGTGCGCTCGCGCCAGGCGGTGTAGAGCCAGAAGGCGAGGAAGCCGAAGTAGGCGTCGAACATCGTGGCGAGGCCCCACGGCTCGGAGCAGACGGTGATGTAGCCGTGGAGCACGTTGAGCCCTTCCTTGGCGGCGACCGCGTCTTTATACTGCGCCAGCGAGGTGATCGTCGGGGCCGTCGAGGCATACCAGGACACCCAGGTCATGGCGACGAGCACGAGGATGAAGTAGAGGGCGATGGCGCGACGGGAGGTCATGATTAGAGTATGGAGTATCGAGTTTGGAGTATGGGCTAGGAGCAGGCTTGGCTTCAGAGTGGGGGAATGGCCGAGGAAGGCAAACAGTGGAAGGGTGGAGGACTGAATTAAGGACAGCGTTGAGGCTGAATGGAGGGCTGAATGGAGCCATTTGGTTTCGAGGTAGGGTCAGCACTGCGTGCTGACCTAGTTGCCTCGGGTAGGGTTGAGCGCCCTCGCTCAACCGCGGCTGACCAAGGGTGGTCAGCCCTACTGTCCGCCGCAGGGCGGACGGCGGACGCGATGTCATCGCGTCCCTACCCAAGGCAGACGCACGAACTCAAAGGGAGACCGGAAACCGGGAAGGATGCTGC
>JBILHF010000051.1:0-11474 GCA_044350605.1 Opitutales bacterium | reverse complement strand
TCCCAGCGGGCCGACGAATACATCATCGAAGGATCGAGGAAGAGGCGGAAGAAGTCGTTCGAGACGTCGTAGTGCTCCGAGATGTTGCGACGGACCATCTGTTTGTCGTTCGGGCGCAGCAGATGGCCGACGCGGTCGGCGATGCGGAAGAGGCCCACGCCGATGGCCTTGCGGGCCGAGCCGGACATGCCCGGGGTCTGGTCGATGTTCTCGATGAAGAACCCAATCAGGGCGTTGAGGTCAGGGGAGTCCCACTCGCCTTCCATGTAGCCTTCGGTCAGGCCGATGTCGGCGGCCAGCATGATGCGACGGAAGGCGTTCTCGTCGCGGATCTCCATACGGGCGCCGCCGGTCGCGCGAGGGTCGCCGAGTATGAGCTCCGCGCCTTCGGGCAGGCGGAGGACGAGCCGTCCTTTGGTGAGCTTGGCGAGCTCGGGGAGGACGAGGCGGCGGGCGAGGGAGCCGGCGGCGGGAGAAGAGTTAGTCATGTCGGCCGGTCAGTTCAGAGGTGGGGTGCCGCAGGTTGCGCTGCAGGGGAATGTCGTCGCCCTTGCGGCGGAAAGGAAGTTTTTTCACTAGCCATAGCCAGGCGGCGTGCAGATGGATGAGCGCGACCACCTTGACGATGAGCAGCGGTGACTTGATGGTCAGCCAGAGCAGGCGGGCGTCGGTCAGCGGTACCTGTCGGCCGGTCCAGGCGCTGATGAGCGTCTTCCGTCCGGCCTCATAGTGGTCGACCGTGATCGCCAGGCGTTCGTCGGGCAGGCGCAGCGTGAACTCGAACTCGGTATCTAGCGCTGAAAACGGCGAGACGTAGAAACGCTTCGGCGTGCGCAGCTGGAGATAGGCGTCGCCGTCGAAATCATGGCGCAGGCAGGCCCGGCCGAGGAACCAGGCCTTGCGTTCGCCGAAAGTGTTATGGACCTCGGCGATCCCGCAGGTCAGGACGCCGTCGACGGTGGCCATCATGAACACCGCGGGATTGTAGGACTTACCGAAGGCGCGCGGCATCGCGACCAATCGGATCACGGCGTGCGGCGGGAGTGGTTCGCCCTGGGCGGCGGCGAAGGCGCGGAAGCGGTCGGCGAGGGTGGCGCCGGTGAAGGCCTGCGGAACGCCTTCGGGCTGGAAGATCTCGCCAGCCGGCAGGAAATCTCCGTCGCGGAAGCGGTAGGGCGACCAGGCGCGGCCGAGCATCAGCCGCCCGCCTTTCACCGCGTCCACCGCGGCGGCGTTGACCGAGAACGCGAAGGCCGCGTGCGTGAAGTCATGCCGCTTCGGCCAGAGCCGGGCGTGCATCACTTCTGCGTCGTACAGTCGGGGCATCGGCCTGCAGGGTGGATGCATCCCAGTCGGGCGCAAGCGTCCCCGTCTCGAAACCTTGCTAAACCGAGGGTCACGGGCATAACGACCTCCGTGGCCCAAGACCTCGCAGGCGCCGGATTACTGACCTTAGCGGGTTCCGCGGGTTGCCTGTTGCTGGCGTTGAACGCCGGCCGGAAACGTCGCCTGCTCGACGACACGCCGGTCTCGAAGGCCCTCGGCGTCTTCGTCGGCGAGGTGGAACTCGAGGGCGTGTGCGTCCGCCGCGATCCCTTCATCAGCTACCTGGCCGAGCGGCCGTGCGTGCTCTACAGCTGGTCCGTCAGCGAACATTGGCGTCGCGCCCGGCAGGAGACCTATACCGACGACAAAGGCCGCACGCGTACGCGCACGGTGATCGACACCGGCAGCGACACCGTGGCGTCGGGAGGCGAGCAGGGCGGTTTCTATATCCAGGACGAGACCGGTTACGTCTGGGTCGATCCCGAGGGCGCCGACCTGGACACCCTCACGATGTTCGACCAGCACGTCGACCGCGACGATCCTTTGTATTACGACAAAGGTCCGCATGACTCCGTCGTAGGCTCGACCGGCGAGCGCAGCTTCACCGAATACGGGCTGCCCGTCGGCACGCAGCTCTTCGTCCGCGGCCGCGCCAGCGAGCGCCCGGACGTCGTCGCCGCCCAGATCAAGCATGAGGACAAGGCGGACATGTTCATCATCACCCCGCGGAAGTCGCAGGAGATCAGCGACGGCAAGGCCACGGCCTACATCATCTGGAATCTCCTCGGCGCCGCCTTCGCCGCCGGCTTCGGCGCGGTCCTCTTCGCCGGCGCCCGCCCCGACGTCGCGCCGATCGGCCTTTTCGTGGGCCTGCTGCTCTACCTGGTGGCCGCCGGCGCGGGGTGGGTCTGGATGGTCTTCAACAGCATCACGGGCCTGCGTAACCGCGTACGACAGGCTTCTTCGCTCATCGACGTGCAGCTCAAGCGCCGCGCCGACCTGATCCCTCCGCTGGTCGCCTGCGTGCAGGGCTTCCGCGCGCACGAAGCTTCCGTGCAGACGCTCGTCGCCGCCCTCCGCGCCCAGGCGGCCGGCGGACGTCCCACGGCGGTCGCGCCGACGCTCCTCGCCGTCGCGGAGCAGTATCCCGACCTCAAGGGCCAGACGGTCTTCGCCCAGCTCAGTCGCGACCTCGTCGAGACCGAGGACCGGATCGCGCTCGCGCGCGCCTACCACGCGAACATCGCGACCTTCTACAACACGCGCCTCGAGCGCGTGCCCGACCGGTATGTCGCGGACCTCGTGAAGATGCAGCCGGAGCCTTTGTTCGAGGCCGAAGGCTTCGAGCGGCAAGCCCAGAAGCTGGTCTTCTGATCAGGCGGCCCAGGCGTCGCGGCCGAGGAGCTGCGAGCACAGGCGGTGCGCGGACCAGAAACCGTCTTCATGGAAGCCGTAGCGCTGCCAGGCGCCGGCAAAATGCACGCGCGCGCCGGTGCGGGCGTTGAGCGCGGGGATTTCGGCCTGGGCGGCGACGGCCTCGAGCGAGAAAAGCGGATGCTCGGTCGGGATCGTCACGATGACCTTCGTCGGATCGACCTGCTCGGGGTGATTGATCGTCACCACGAAGTCGCCTTTGTCCGTGAGCCCTTGCAGGGAGTTCATCCAGTAGTGAGTCGACGTCACCAGACCGCCGTCCTTGGCCCAAGTTCGGTAGTTCCAGGACGAGCGCGCCTTGGGCGAGCAGGGCAGGGGCGCCATGTCGGTGTGCACGATGGCGTCGTTCTGATTGTAGGCGAAGGCGCCGAGCAGGCGGCGTTCTTCGGCGTCGGCGTCGGTCAGCAGGCGGAGCGTCGTGTCGGCGTGCGAGGCCATGATCACGCGGTCGAAGCGTTCTTCGCCGGCGCCGGTCGTCACGATGACCTGCGCTCCGTCGCGGCGGACGCCGGTCACGCCCTGGCCGAAGCGGAAGTCGGCCGGGTGCGCCTTGAGCAGCGCCTCGACGTAGGTCCGGGAGCCGCCTTCGAGGGTCAGCCACTGGTGCTGCGTATCGAGTCCGAGGAAGCCGTGGTTATGGAAGAAGCGCATCAGCGCCGCGGCCGGGAAGCCCAGCATCTTCTCCGCCGGCGTGGACCAGACCGCGGCCGACATCGGGATCAGGTAGAGGTCGAGGAAGTCCTGGCCGAGTCCCTTTTGGGCGCACCAGTCGCGCAACGAGGTCGTCTCGGCCTCGGTCGAACGCCACTCGGTCTTCGCCAGCTTATTGAACTTATTGATCTGCAGGAGCAGCTTCCAGAAGCGCAGGCTGAGGAGGTTGCGCCGCTGCGCGAAGAGGTGGTTGAGCGAGCTGCCGCACCATTCCAGACCGGTCGGGTCGTGGCGGACGGCGAAGGACATCGACGTCTTCTTCGGCTGCACGCCCAGTTCCTTGAACAGACGGCAGAGGTGCGGATACGTCACCTCGTTGAAGACCATGAAGCCCGTGTCCATCGGCAAGGCGCGGCCCGTGCCGGGTTCGGAGACATCGATCGTGTGGGCGTGACCGCCGGGGCGACGGTCCCGGTCGAAGACCGTCACGTCGTGGTGGGCGGCGAGGAAGCGGAGGCAGCCGAGGCCGCTCACGCCGGAGCCGACGATCGCGATCCGTTCACCCACGCTGCGAACTATCCTCGGCCTTGGTGCGCTCGGCCTCTTCGTAGACCGAGTCGGGCACGCCTTTCAGCCCCCAGATCAGGCCCATCCACGACATCACCTTGAGGCCGTAGTACGTCGGATCGAATTCCCACCAGTAGAAGCCTTGCTTCGTCGTGGCCTGGTAGCGGTGGTGATTGTTATGCCAGCCTTCGCCGAGGGTGATGAGCGCGAGGATGAGCGAGTTGCGGGATTCGTCGCCGGTGCTCTTGAATCGTTTGGTCCCGAAGACGTGGGCGAGGGAGTTGATGCATCCGGTGCCATGGAAAAGCACGACGGTCGAGATGATGCCCCAGACCAGCATCTGCGGCCCGTTGGTGTCGTAGCCATGGGCGCCGAGCCAGGCGCCGGCGCCGTAGGTCACGACCGCGGCGAGGAGCGGGATGAGGATATCGAAGCGATTAAGGAAGACCAACTCGGGGTATTTCGCCAGATCGGAGATCTTCGAATAGTCGGTCGGGAAGTTCTTCTTCGCGGTGATCCAGCCGATGTGCGACCACCAGAAGCCGTCGACTACCGGGGAGTGCTTATCTTCCTCTTCGTCCGAATGCTTGTGGTGGTGACGGTGGGTGCAGGCCCACCAGAGGGCGCCCCGCTGGACGGCCAGAGCGGTCCAGACGGCCATCACGAATTGGAAGGCGCGGGACGTGGAGTAGGTCTTGTGGGAGAAGTAACGGTGGAGGAAACCCGTGATGGCGAACATCCGGAAGAAATAGAGGCCGACGGCGGTCCAGACGGCGATGGGGCTGGCACCGACCCAGATGACCCCGAAACAGGCCAGATGGAGGATGATGAAGGGAATGGAGCGCGCCCAATCGACCTTCTTCGGCGTGTTTTGCAGCGCCTCGATTCCTTCCGGGATATAGTCCGCATCGAACCAGCGGATCAAGGAACGGAAAAAACCGTTCGCAGGCGGCTGGGCAGGAGGGGTGGACATCTATTCCGTAGGTAGATGGGGCGGTGGGCTTTCGCAACTGCTTTGACGAGTTTAGGACCCCCTGTTGCTGCGGGAAAGCGCCTCCAGCGTCGCATTATGGTGCGCTTCTGGTGCCATCCGCGAAACGGACCACCTCTCGATGGCGTGCGCCGCCGGAACCTAGCGAGAGAAACTCCGCACCCGCCGCCGGCTCAATGGCCTGAATTTATTTTGGTTCGCCGCCGGGAGGAGGGCCCTTCTTGCCTTTCCCTTTGCCCTTGGCGCCGGGGCCGCCCTGTCCGCCGAGGTTGGCGTGCGCGTCCATGCGCATCTTGTTGAACGATGGGTCCGGCGTGCCCTTGAGCTTACGCGGGATGAAGGGGAACTCTTCGGTCAGCAGGTAATAGTAGGTGCCTTCGGGGAATTCCGGGGTCACGCCCGTGCGTCCGCCGAACTCGTCGAGGTCGCCGTGCCCCGGCACATATTCGTAATCGAGGCCGAAGGATCCGTCGGGCTTGCCGGTGGGAGACTCCTGGCCGTCGCCGCCGCGCTCCGTGGTCTTCAGGCGATAGCTGCTCTTCATGGCTTTGATTCCGCTCTTCGGGTCGGTCGGATTGACGTATGCAAAGACCGCGTAGACCGGATACCCGTCGGCCGCCCAGCCGACGTGGGTCATCTTCTGCTCGCCGCCGGAAAGGCGGGCGATGAGCAGGGTGGGGAGTCCGTGGTAGTGGTAGGCGCCGTTGGGTTGGACGTGGCCGTGGTTCTGGTCGAGGCCGAGACCGGTCGGGATCCGCGGCGTGGTGCCCATCTCGGTGTTGCTCTTGAGCGCCTCGTAGCGCCAAGGGTTGCTCCGGTCGCCGTCGTTATAGACTTCAGCGGTGCCCGGGTCGAAGACCACCCCGTTCAAGGCGACGCCCCAGGCGTAAGGGAAGCGGCCGGGCTGCTCAGTCGCCGGCTGCGGGCGGGCGGGTACCTCGAGGCGGTATTTCTGCTCGGAGATGGCGTTGGGGTTGCCCCGGTTGGGGAAGGCGGCGACCTGGTGGTCGGGGATGCCGTTGGACTCGATGACTCGTTTATCTCCCCGGACGGTGATCGTGACCTTGTTCTGGGCGGGCGGGGCGCTGTCGGCCAACTTCAGGGCGGGGCCGGCGGCCAGGAGGGTCGCCGCCAGCAGGGTGAGGAGTGGGGCGTCCATCGGTTATATTATCAAACCACGTGGGCAGGGATTAGTTGCGGGTGGGCCGAGGCTCCGGGGTGGGGAAGGGTTGGCTTTTCCCGTAAAACCCCTTCTGCTGGGGTATGGCCTCCACCACCGAACTCCTCTCCCGGGCCGTCGCCGGCCTCAACGGCCTGGCCACGGTCTTCCTGCTGGTCGGCATCTTCCGGATCAAGGCGGGGGACCGCGAAGGCCACGGCAAGGCCATGAAATGGGCGGTCATGACCTCGGCTCTCTTCCTCGCGGTCTACCTCGCCTCCAAGGTCCACCTCTGGGTCGCCCTCGGCCGGACCAACGTCACCTACGCTCCGGCCGACCCTGCTTCGGTCTGGGCCGGGCTCAAGGGACTCTACCTCTTCATCCTGATCCCGCACGTCATCCTGGCCATCGTCGTCACTCCCTTCGTGCTCCGCGCCGTCTGGCTGGCCAAGGTCGGCCGCCTCGAGGAGCACAAGCGCCTCACGCGCTGGGTCTTCCCGGTCTGGCTCTACGTCTCCGTCACCGGCGTCGTCGTCTGGGCCTTCATGGAGTTCAGCGGCTCCCTGGCGGCGGTCGCCGCGACGGTGAAGTAAGCGGTCCATTTTCCCCTCGCCCCGTAGTGAATTTCCGCTTTCACTCGCGCGGTCGTCATGGATAGCGAGCCTTCTTCCCGCAACCCTCAGACCGAGAAGCTGTTTCTCTGGGCTTCGTTCATCCTCTTCTGCACCGTCCTCGCTTTCACTTGGTCGACCTATGGCGACGAAGTCGCCCGCCTGGAAGGCCTGCGCGCTAGCGAACGTCAGAAGGAGCAGGCTTATGCGGCGCTCGAACGCACGCGCGCCCAGACCGACCGTTATATCGACCGCTTCGGACGCGACCCGGAATTCGTGCGTGACCAGGCCCGCGAACGCATGGGCGTCGCTGAGCCGGGCGAGATCGTGATCCGCGTCGACGGCGCCCGTGGCATGGCCACGCCCGCCAAGGCCGCCGCTCAGCCTGCGCCCGCTCCGGCCGCCCGCTGAGCATCCTTGCTTGCCTGCACGCCCTCCCGCGGGCATTGGTTCGTCATGTCCGCACGGAAGAAAGCCCAGGTCACCTGGGGCGGCCGGTTCAGCGCCGGTCCTGCCGAACTGATGCTGCGTTTCGGCGAGTCCGTCTCGTTCGACCACCGTCTCTGGGCCCAGGATATCCGCGGCTCGAAGGCCCACGCCACGATGCTCGCCCAGGCCGGCATCCTGACGAAGAAGGAGCGCGACGCGATCCTGCGGGGCCTCGATGCCATCGCCAAAGAGATCGCCGCCGGTAAATTCGTCTGGAGCCGCGACCTCGAAGACGTGCACATGAACATCGAGAGCGCGCTCACGAAGCGCGTCCCGGCCGCCGCCAAGCTGCATACGGCCCGCTCGCGTAACGACCAGGTCGCCACCGACGTGCGTCTCTGGATCAAGGATCAGTGCGACGCCGCCGACGCGGCCCTCGTCTCGCTGCTCAAGACTTTGGTGAAGCTCGCCGAGGCTAATGCCGACGTGATCCTCCCGGGCTACACGCACCTGCAGCGTGCCCAGCCGGTCTCCGCCGCCCATCACCTGCTCGCCTACGCCGAGATGTTCGGCCGCGACCGCACGCGTCTCGCCGCCGCCAAGGCTTCCGCCAACTGGTGCCCGCTCGGCTCCGGCGCCATCGCCGGCACGACCCTGCCGATCCGCCGCGAAGTCACCGCGAAGCTGCTCGGCTTCGTCGACGCGAAGGGCCGCCCGCAGGTCACCCGTAATTCCATGGACGCCGTCGCCGACCGCGATCCGGCCACGGAGTTCTGCTTCGCCGCCGCCCTCTGCGGCGTCCATCTCTCCCGACTGGCTGAGGACATGGTCCTCTGGTCCTCCGCCGAGTTCGGCTTCGCGCGCATGCCCGACGAGTTCTCGACGGGTTCATCGCTGATGCCGCAGAAGCGTAACCCGGATTCGATGGAACTGCTCCGAGGCAAGGCCGCCCGTTTCCAGGCTTCGCTCACGCACCTGCTCGCGCTCACGAAAGGCCTGCCGCTCACGTATAACCGCGATCTGCAGGACGATAAGCCGCCGCTCTTCGACGCCGCCGACCAGCTCATCCTGTCCGTCGCGGTGGCCGATGCTACGCTCGCGGGCACGAAGTTCCACAAGGCCCGCTGCCTTGCCGCCGCTTCCGATCCCGCGCTTCTCGCCACCGACCTCGCCGACTGGCTCGTCCGCAAGGGCATGCCGTTCCGTCACGCCCACCACGCGGTCGGCCGTCTCGTCGCTCTCGCCGAGAAGTCCGGCGTGCCGCTCGACAAGGTCTCCGACCCCGCCGCGCTGACCGCCGACCAGGCCTTCACGAAGGGCTGGCGCGAAGTTTTCAGCCTCCAGCGTGGTTTTGCCGCGCGTGAGAACACGGGCATGCCCGGCCCCAAGGCCGTCGCCCGCGAGATCGCGCGCTGGAAGCAGTCTCTCCGCTAAGCGCGGATGAACGTCGGTCTGCTCATCGCCTCCTGCCTGACCGCTAGCCTCTCGCCCGGGCCGGCGGCGTTGTCGACCATCGAGACCTCGTTGCGTTACGGCAAGCGTCGCGCTTTCTGGCACACGCTCGGACTCGCCGTCGGCGAGACGCCGCACCTCTTCCTGTCGCTCTTCGGCACGCAGTGGCTGGCGCAGCATGTTCCTCACGCGATGACGGCCATCGCGGTCTCCGGGATGGCCTACTTCCTGTATCTCGCGTTGACCCATCTCGCGCGCCCGCGCTCGAGCCTGCCGGAATCCGCCGGACTGGAGGGTGGCGCCCTCGGGCTATTTCTCCGTGGGGCCTGGGTCAATTTCTCGAACCCGAAGACGATCCCGTTCTTCCTCATCATCATCCAGGCCGCGAACGTGCCCACCGACGCCTTCTCCTGGTCGACGACGGGCGTGTTCCTGCTCTGCACCTTGGGCGCCGAAGTCGGAGTGATGAGCTTCTACGCCTTCATCGGCGACCGCTTACGCGTCCGACTGAAGGATGCGGCGACCATCCGTTGGGTGGATCGCGTGTTGGGCGTCTTGTGGCTGACCCTCGGCCTGCTGATGGCCTGGCGGGTCTGGCAATTGCTCGAAGGTTCGCATTAACCGCCGTCCCGCGGGCTTGTCAGTCGCCGTGCCAAGAATTATCAATGGGCATGAGTTCGCCCCGCCTCTTCCGTCTGGCCGCCTGTGCGGTCTTCTTCGTCACGTCCCTGTTCGCCGAAGAGACGCCTAAGAAGATCGGCATCATCGGTCTCGATACTTCGCACGTCGTGGCCTTCACGACGGTCTTCAACAAGGGTCCGAAGAATCCCGCCGACGCCGCCAAGTTCGCGGGCTTCCGCGTGACGCACGCCTTCGCCCAAGGCAGCAAGGACATCCCGGAGAGCACTTCGCGGGTCCCGGAATACACCGAGAAGCTCAAAGGCATGGGCGTCGAGATCGTCGGGTCGATCGAGCAGCTTTGCGCGCAGGTCGACTGCGTGCTGCTAGAGTCCAATGACGGCCGCGTGCACCTCGAGCAGTTGCTCCCGGTGCTGAAGGCCGGCAAGACGGTCTTCATCGACAAGCCTATCGCCGGCTCGCTGGCCGACGTCATCCGCATCCAAGAAGCCGCCAAGAAGGCCGGCGTGGTTTATTTCTGTTCTTCGTCGCTCCGCTTCGCCGCGGGCACGCAGGCCGTCGCCCAAGGTTCCGTCGGCAAGGTCAAGACAGCGTATACCACCAGCCCGGCCAGCCTCGAGCCGCATCACCCCGACCTTTACTGGTATGGCGTCCACGGTTGCGAAAGCCTCTACACGGTGATGGGCACGGGCTGCGTCTCGGTGAAGCGCGACCAGACCCCGGAAGGCTTCATCCAGGTCACGGGTAACTGGGGCGACGGCCGCGTGGGCATCTATCGCGAAGCGGATCGTAAAGCGAAGGGCGGTCCCTACGGCGGCAAGGCCGTCGGCGAGAAAGGCGAAGCCCCGATCGGCAAGTTCGACGGCTACGAAGTCCTGCTCGAAGCGATCGTGAAGATGTTTCGCTCGGGGAAGGCCCCGGTCTCCGCCGAAGAGACGCTTGAGCTCTATGCGTTCATGGAAGCCGCCGACGAGAGCAAGCGCCAGGGCGGCGCCGAGGTGAAGCTCGCCGACGTCCTCGCCAAGGCCCGCGCGGAAGTAGCGAAGTAACTAGAGGTAGGGTCAGCACTGCGTGCTGACCTAGCTGCGGTCGTCCTTTGTGTTGGGCTTTGGGTAGGGTTGAGCGCCCTCGCTCAACCGCGGCTGACCAAGGGTGGTCAGCCCTACCTCGCTAACGCGCCCAACAAAAAAGCCGCCCAGATGGGCGGCCTCTCTTGATCCATGTCAACGTGTCAACTTGCCCACGTGTCCCCTTGCGACGCGTTGCGTCGCGCTCAGAACGCGCGGCGGATGCTGATGGCGCCGGAGACGTCGGCGACTTCGCCGACGGTCGAAGCGTGGGCCGAGACGTTGAGCAGGGTGTCGGCGGCGAGCTTGTAGTCGACGTCGACGCCGAGGCGCACGCAATCGGGGCGAGGGGCCTGGCCGGGGAGGCTGAAGCCGACCGATCCGGTGATGTCCTGGCCGGTGAGGGCCGGGCCGGCGCCGTCGAAGCGGTGGATGCCTTCGAGGCTGATGATGAGCTTGGTCTTCGCGTTGAGGACGTTGGTGGCCATCATGCCGAGGCGGGCCTCGGTGGCGTTGTGCTGCTGCTCGTCGTAGGAGGCCGGGAGGCCGCCACCGTTCTCGGTGTAGGCATCGACGGTGGTCTGGGTGACGGCGTACGAGGCGTAAGGCGAGAAGCCGAAGCCGGCGACGGAGAAGAGCACCGGCGCGTCGACGCGGAGGCGGGCGGAGCGGGTGATGATGTCGGTCTGACCGAGGGAGTAGTCGGTCGAGCCGCCGTTATCGTAGCCGCGGTTGATCTTGGCGTCCCAGGAGCCGACCATACCGAGCAGGGAGACGATCCACTGGCTGCCGAAGGGGCGGTAGTCGATCTCGCCGAGGAAGTAGTTGCCGACGACGTTGTTGGAGCCGTCGAGGGCGAGGTCCTGGTTCTGCTGGCCGCGACCGATGGCGAAGCCGGCGAGCGTGTTCGGTCCGATATCCTTGTTCACGCCCACTTCACCGGAGGTCACCTTGACGTCACGGACGCGGGAGCTGGAGCCGAAGTCGCCGGTCGCCCAATACTGGGTGTCCTTGCCCATGCGGTCGAAGGACATCATCGGGCGGTGGTGCGCGCCTTCGAGGGGCAGGCTGGCGAGGGTCACGCCGGTGTTGTAGGTGCGGTGCTGGTTGTTGACCGACGACATCCAGTCGGCGAAGTCGACGACGCC
>JBILHF010000119.1:0-4188 GCA_044350605.1 Opitutales bacterium | reverse complement strand
GATTGGCCGGGGAGATGCATTTTCAGGTCACGGGTCTCGGCCCTCAGGTCCCTGGTTCGAGTTATCAGGTGCGGGTGTCAGACCCGGGACCTGTGCCCGAGCCTGAACAGCCGTACCTGATGCCCGCTGGCCGAGACCTGAGACCTGGAAATATTGCCCGCAGCATCCTTCCCGGTTTCCGGTCTCCCCTTGAGTTTCATTATTTAGCCGAGGCACAAAAAAGCCCCCGATTTCCCGGGGGCTTGATGATCGCGTCTGCGGCGAACCTTACTTCGCGCGTTCTTTGACGAAATCGATATTATGCTTCACCTGCGGGACGCTGTCCTTCCAGTCGGCTTCGTGCTCGACGGAGATATGGCCGTCGAACTTCTGGCGGATGAGTTCCTTGAGGCAGCCGTCCACGTCGACCACGCCCTTGCCGGCGACGACGACGGTGGCCTTGTGGCCGAAGTCGGACTTATCCTTGAGGTGCACGCTGACGATGCGGCCTTCGAGGACCTTGATCGCCCAGACGGAGCTCAGGTTCGAAGTGGCCCAGTGGCCGATATCGGCGCAGGCGCCGATGCGGGAGTCGCGGCTTTCGACGACGCCGAGGATGTAGAGGGGATCCCAGACCTTATACTTAGGGTCGATCTTGCCGTCCTTGGTCAGGCGGGTGCCGTGCTCATGGAAGGCGACCTTGATGTCGAACTCCTTGGCGGCGGATTCCCAGTGGGCGACCTGCTCGGTGGATTCGGTGCAGACGGCGTAGAGGCCCATCTTCTTGGCGAAGGACATGATGGCGTAGACCTCTTCCTTGTTCTTCGCGCCGACGACGCCGTAGTTCACGGCGCGGACACCCTGGCGGTCCAGCTCGGCCTTGATCTCAGCCATGGTGGCGTCGGACATCGAGTGATGGGTCTTTTCCTTCGAGCCCGGCTTCACGGACTGTCCGGGGAAGAGTTCGATGACGTTGCCGCCGGCTTCCTTGGTCTTGGCGATGGCCTCGAAGAAGGAGAACTCCTTGAAGGTGTAGGCCTGGGCGCCGACGAACCAGCCGTTCTGGCGGTAGGATTCCGGGATCGGGTCGGCGCTGACGCAGGCCGCGGCGGCGAGGGCGAGGAGGGTGAGGAGACGCATGGGTGTGGGGTGTAAGGACAGAGAAAGGCACCTAGGGTTCCCTAGGTCAAGAACCCCTCCGCCGCAGGATGGCGGAAACGCCCCCTTTTGGGTCTTCTCGGCCATGTTTTTCTTCGAAGCATGGTCGGCGTTCCTGGCTTGGTGGCGCGGCCGTCCCATCCCTGCCGACCTCGGCGCTTGGGGCGAACGCCAAGCCGAGGCGCATTACCGCCGACACGGCGGCCGCTGCCTCGCCGTCAACTGGCGTCATGGCCGTGATGAGCTCGACCTCGTCGTGCTCGAGGGCGAGGTGCTTGTGTTCGTCGAAGTTAAGACACGGACGGCAGAAAGCGGCGGAGAAGGGTATTGGGCCGTGAATCGAAGGAAAAAGCGGGCTTTGCGGCGGGCCGCGGCCGCTTGGATCCGCCAGATCGGGGGTGCGTGTCATACGCGCTTCGACGTCGTGGAAGTTCTGGTTTGCAAGAAAGGCACCGTCCGCCTCCTTCAACACCGTGGCGAAGTCCTCTTCGGGCGTCGCCGCTTCTAGACTCCGATGTCCGACACCGACCGTCATCCGTTCCTTTCCGGCCTGAGCAAGCACCGCGGCGCCCAGCCCACGTGCGTGGTCATCTTCGGCGCCTCCGGCGACCTGGCCGCCCGCAAGCTCCTGCCGGCGCTCTACAACCTAGCCGTCGACAGCCTCCTTCCGGCGGACTTCCATCTGATCGGCTTCGGCCGTAAGCCCGTGCCGGACGCCGAGTTCCGCACCCAGGCCGCAGCCGACATCAAGAAGTTCTCCCGCCGCGAGTTCCGGCCCGACATCTGGCAGCGCGTCCAAGACAACACCTCCTATCAGTCCGGCGGTTACGACGACCCCAAGGCCTATGCCGCTCTGAAGGAGCAGATCGCCGCCGCCGAGAAGCGCGCCGGCCGCCCGCTCCAATTGGTCTTCTACGTCTCGACTCCCCCCTCGGTCTTCGAGCCGATCCTTGAGAATCTCGGACAGTCCGGCCTCGCCGGCCGCGGCCTCGGCACCGACCTCGAGAGCAAGGTCATCATCGAGAAGCCGTTCGGCAAGGACCTCGCCTCGGCCGTCCATCTCAACGCCGTCGCCGCCCGCAACTTCCGCGAGTCGCAGATCTTCCGCATCGACCACTATCTCGGCAAGGAGACCGTCCAGGACCTCCTCGTCCTGCGTTTCGCCAACCCGATCTTCGAGCCTCTCTGGAACCGTCGCCACGTCGACCACGTCCAGATCACCGTCGCCGAAGAGCTCGGCGTCGGCACCCGCGGCGGTTATTACGACGGCAGCGGCGCCACGCGCGACATGCTGCAGAATCACACCATGCAGCTCCTCGCGCTCGTCGCGATGGAACAGCCGCGCTCCCTCTCCGCCGAACACATCCGCGACGAGAAGGTCAAGCTCCTCGAGTCCATCCAGCCGCTCCGCCTCGGCGTCAACGCTGACGCGGTCCGTGCCCAATACGCCGAAGGCCTCTCCGGCGGTGATAAGGTGCCGGGTTACCTGACCGAGAAGGACATCCCGCAAGATTCGGCCACCGAGACCTTCTGCGCGCTGCGTTTCTCCATCGAGAACAGTCGCTGGTCCGGCGTCCCGTTCTACATGCGCTCCGGCAAGCGCCTCGCCCGCCGCGTCTCCGAGATCGCCATCCAGTTCAAGCAGCCGGAGTCCGGCCTCTTCGCCGGCGACGCCCGTTACGACCTCGCCCCGAACCGCCTCGTCATCCAGATCCAGCCCGACGAAGGCACCACGCTGGTCCTCAACTCCAAGGTGCCCGGCCTCGAGCCGCGCACGCAGCCGGTCCGCCTGAGCTTCCGCTACGCCACCACCTACGGTTCCAACACGCCCGAGGCGTATGAGCGCCTGATCCTCGACGGCATCGTCGGCGACCGCACGCTCTTCATCCGCGGTGACGAGACCGAAGCCTCCTGGCGCCTGTTCACGCCGCTCCTCCAGAGCTGGCAGGAGCAGGGCCGCGCCGGCATGGAGACCTACGCCGCCGGTTCCTGGGGTCCTGCGGGCGGCGACGCCCTCCTCGGCGCCCATGGCCACGCCTGGCGCAACGCCGGCCGCTGATCATGGCCCACCCGCTGATCGACGCGCTGCCGGGCTTCCCGGTCAAGATCTCCGCCGTCCTGCCGTCGCTCGACAAGGCATGGGCCGACGAAGGCGAGAACGCCTCGCGCGCCTCGCAGATGAACCTCGTCCTGATGTTCGGCGCCGGCGTCACGCCCGCCGACGCGCAGGCCCGTTTCGATGAAGCCATCCGCTTCGCCCAGCGTTATCCGTGCCGCCTCGTGATCCTCGCCGCCCGCCCGGCTGCCGAGGCCGCCGCGCCGCTCGAGGCCAAGGTCAACGTCCTCTGTTTCTTCGATCCCTCCCGCCGCGGCAAGCGTTGCTGCGAGGCGTTGATGCTCGCCCACGGCGCGCCCACGCCAGAGCTCGAATCACTCGTCTCGACCTGGCTCGAAGGCGACCTGCCGACCAACGTCTGGGCGCATGGCGTGACCGTCGATGAATTCAAGCCGTGGCTGCGCTGGACGGCTCGCTGCCGCCGCGTCGTCGCCGACCGCTCGCTCGCGGGCGATGCCTTCTTCCTGCAGGCTTTCCCGAAGCCGCAGACTGTGCGCGATCTCTCCGTCGCGCGTTGCCTGCCCGTGCGTCAGGCGCTCGGCCAGTATCTCGCCGCGCACAAACCGGCCGAACTCGTCCGCGGCCTCCGTTCCGTCACGGTCTCGCATCACGCGGGCATGCGCGGAGAGGCTTACGGTATCCTCGAATGGATGCGCTCGTGCCTCACGCACTGCGCCGGCCTGACCCGTTCGCACCTCGACGTCACGTTCGCTCTTTCCGAGAAGCCTCCGGCGGGCGATTGCCTGGACGCCGAATGGATCTTCGCCGACGGCGCCCGCTTCTCCTGGGAGCACTCCGAAGGCTGCTCGCACGCCACGGTCGCCTTCACGCGCAGCCACGACAGCCGTAAGCTCTCGCAGCGCGTCGCCTTCATGGCCGCCCCCGAAGCGTTGTCCGAAGCGGTGTTTTTTTAAAAGGTAGTAGCGGTTAGCGGT